>JAKFYF010000072.1 GCA_021731005.1 Hyphomonadaceae bacterium | reverse complement strand
GGCGCGGACACAGGCTTCCCCCTTCAGAGATCAATTACCGCGCCAATATCGATGTGCTCAAACGCGCGGGCGCCACCGACGTGATCTCCTTCTCCGCGTGCGGATCGCTGAAGGAAAAATTGCCGCAGGGAACTTTCGTTCTGGTCGACCAATTCATCGACCGCACATTCGCTCGCGCCAAGAGTTTTTTCGGCGCAGGATTTGTCGCGCATGTCTCGATGGCGCACCCCGTTTGCCCCAAGCTTGTGGACGCGCTGGAGCAAGCCGCGCGCGCCGAGGACATTCCCTGCCAACGCGGCGGGACGTATCTCGCGATGGAGGGACCGCAATTTTCGTCGCTGGCGGAATCCAACCTTTATCGTTCCTGGGGCTGCGATGTCATCGGCATGACCAACATGCCCGAAGCCAAGCTGGCGCGCGAAGCGGAGCTGCCGTACGCGAGCGTCGCCATGGTCACCGATTACGATTGCTGGCGCCCGGCGAGCGCCCATGTCGAGGTCGCCGCCGTCATCCAGGTGCTGGGCGACAACGCCGCCAAAGCGGAGGCCCTGATCCGCCGCGTAGCGCCGTTGCTCGGGCCTGAGCGCAAGCCCTCCCCGCTTGGGATCGAGACTGTGCTCGATTTCGCCATCATCACCGCCCCGGAGGCGCGCGACCCAGCGCTCGCGGCCAAGCTAGACGCAGTGGCGGGGCGGGTGTTGAAGGGCTGAACGGCGCGGCGCCTGCAAATTGGACCGCGCGTCTTCAGACGCGCATCGCACGCACAGGCTCGCAGCAATGGAGCGTGTTTCAGCCGAGCGGAGTCGCGACGGCGCCCTCCTCCCCCGCTAGAGGGAGGTGGCGCGTGCGTAAGCACGCGACGGAGGGGTGGACGCCAGTCTTGCAAGCAGCGGCGTTACCCCCTCAGTCAGCTTCGCTGACAGCTCCCCTTCGGGGGAGCACGGGTGTTTACGCTCGGCTTGTCTTTGCTCTAGAATGCGGCCCGCGGTCCAGCTTGCGATCGGAGTTTCACCCCTGTTCGTCGATGCAATACTCGCGTTATGACGCGGCATGGACCTGGCCTCCTTCATCCGCACCATCCCCGATCACCCCAAGCCGGGCATCCAATTCCGCGACATCACAACGTTGCTGGGCGACGCGCGCGCCTTCGCCTACGCTGTGGAGCAGCTCGCGGCGCGCTTTCACAACAGCGGCGTCGCCAAGGTCGCCGGCATCGAAGCGCGCGGCTTTATCCTGGGCGGGGCGGTGGCGCGAGAGCTCGGCGCGGGCTTTGTTCCGGTGCGCAAGCGAGGCAAGCTGCCATGGCGCACGCTCTCGCAGGAATACTCGCTCGAGTACGGCGTCGATGCGGTGGAGGTGCACGGGGACGCCATCGCGCCTGGCGAAAGCGTGCTGCTGATCGACGATCTGATCGCCACCGGCGGCACCGCGCTCGCCGCGCTAGCGCTGATCGAAAAGCTCGGCGCGCACGTGGTCGGCGCGGGTTTCGTCATCGACCTGCCCGAACTTGGCGGCATGAAGCGCTTATGCGAGCGCGGCGTCAACGCACAGGCGCTGTGCGTTTTCGCGGGGCGCTGACGGGCCGCGCGAGTCTTAGAAATCCACCTGCGCGCGCGCCTGTACGGTGTCGACATCGCGATCCAGCAATGGGTTGATGGCGTCGACCTCGGAATGCACGTAATTGGCGGCCAGGCGGAAATTCCTTCCGATATACCAATTGACGCCGGCCGTGACATCATCGGCCTCGCCCGAATTTGGCGCGCCCGCCTCGCTCAGATCGAGCGAGCTGTAGCGCGCAGCCAATTCGAGCGCGCCCCAATCGTGGCGCGGCCGCGGGCCGCGGAATACGCCGGTGGCGTCGCCATATTCATGGCGCTCGCCAGTGATGATCCAACCCGCTTGGGCGTAATAGCCGTCGAAGCTGAGATCGGCGCCGACGCCGCGTTCAAGCTCGGAGGAGACGAACTGCCCTTGCAGCAGCACCGGCCCCACCGAATATGCCGCTTCGAGATTGTAGCTCATCGACGTATCGGGATCGGCGATCGAGCCCGTGCTCAGAATTGTAGGCGCGAGCGAGGCTTCCGGCCCGGTGCTGATGCGGCGCATGTCGCCGGCGTCGAATTCACGGCGCTCAAGGCCGAGGCCGACATGGAACGTGTTGCTGCGCCGTTCAACCGGACTCCAGGTCGCGCGCAGCGTAACACCGCTGCCCTTCTCAGGCTGAATGTTGTCCTCCACATCGATGGCGTCGCCGAAATAACCTCCGGCGATGGAGAAATGGCGGCCTTCATAGGCGCCGCCTACGCCGACGCCGAAGCCAGGCGCGAGCGCCTGCACCAGCGAGCGCTCCATAAACATGGTGTCATTCGAGCTGCCGACATCTTCCATGCTGAACGGAGCAATGAAATTGCCGGCCTTGATGTTGAAGTCTTCGCCAGCATAGCCGAGCCAAACATTGCGCCAGGCGCCGTCATGGGTGAATTCGCGATCGACCCGCAGCCGCCAATGATCGCCAAACCGAACGGCGAGTTCGAGGCGGGCGCGGCGCACTTCTTCGTCTTCGATATCGGTTCCGCCGTTGTCGATCGAGGCGGAGTCGAGGTGCAGGCGCCCGCCCAAGGTGGCGTGCACGGCGCCGGCTTCGAATTCGAGCCCGTTCGAACTGGCGCTGATGCCATCTTCAGCCTGTGCGACGCCAAGTCCCAGCGTCCAGCACACCGCCGCCGCACCCATCAGATCGCGCATGTTTCCGGTCATCATTACTACCCCTCGATGGCGATGGGCGAAAGCCCCGCGTCGACCTGGAACCGAGCAAAAACGTGCTTCGGCAATCGGGCCAATTCAACTGAATCCACGAAACTGTGTCCTACCCCGCCTAGCGTATCGTAAGTTGGGTTTGCACCAGCTTGCTCCCCAGGCGCGAACGCCTGCATGGCGCGCACCCAACGCTGCGCCCGCTCCAAGCGGGTCCGCCCCTGGGTGCGATCAAGCCGTTTGGAGCGGCGCAGTGAATTATCGCGCCTGGTATCCAGATCGCCGACGATGACGTGCTGGGGAACGCGCGCCAGACTTGCGTTTTCCAATTGAATCGAAAAGCCTGCGCGGCGTGTGTCCAACCCAAACGGGTACGGGTCTTCGCGGTTTGGGAAAGTGTACCATCCCGCGCCGACGAGCACCGCCGACGCCACTCGGGTGGGGTGGGCCATGGCGAAGCGGTGGGCAAATTGCGCGCCGCCGGAAAAGCCAAACAGCAAAATCTTGTGGTGGTCCGCGTCGGTCAGCCGCCGCGCCGCGTCCAGGATGTCGAGCAGCGCGAGATCGCTGCGCACTCCGGTGCGGGCGTCTTCCAATTGCTGATACTGGCCGTACTGGGCTTTGTCGAACAGCGGCGCGACCACGCACACACCGTAACGCTCAGCTTCGTCCATCAACCGAAATGCATGCGCCGCGGCGTTGCGGGCGATGCCGTGCACCGACACCACAAGCGGCGCCCCGGCTATTTCGGTGGCGGGACGATAGAGAAAGAACTGCCGTGGGCACGAGCCCGCTGTTTCGTGGTAGGCAAGTTTCCGGCTTGGTGTGCGCTGTTGCGGTGCTGGCGCCAGGATCGGGTCCAAGAGGCTTCTCCTAACCTTCAGCGCCGACGGCGACAATATCGACATGCCTGGCGGGCGCTGCCTTCACACGCTTGTTCCTGATACGCCACATCACGTTGGCGATGCGCCGCAACGCTGGCGCGGAAGCGACCATAAGCACCGTCCCAGGATAATTCGCTAATGCGCGCGCAATGCGGGCGGCCGTTTCGGCGTCAAGGCGAGTATCGACGTCATCGAGTATCAGCACGGAGGGAGAATCAAGCATGGCGCGCGCAATCATAAGACGCTGCGCCTCGCTTTGGGAAAGCTCGGGCGCGCCTTCGCTCAAGCGCGCCTGTTCACCGTCCGGAAACTTCGCGAAAATCGGCGCCAAATTGCAAATCTCGGCGACGCGCGCGACCTCCTCCTCGCTCGCGGCAGGGGCGCGATAGCGCAGATTCATGGCGATCGTGCCGCGCAGCAGCGGGGTGTCGGGACTGGCTACGCCAATCCTGCGGCGCAGCGATGACAGCGAGGTTTGCTTCAAGTCGCGCCCGTTGATCCGCACTCTGCCGCTTTCGGGATCGCGCAACCGCGCGGCCAAAGCCAGCAGCGTGGATTTCCCCGAGCCACTCGTCCCGACGACATTGACGATGGCGCCGGGCCCAGCGGTCAACGAGACCCGTGAAAATAGATCCCCGACCGACACCGAACTGAACCGCAGGCCGACGCCATGCTTGGGCATGCGGCGGGTCTTGTCCTCGATCCGCACGGCCGGTTGCATCACCAGAGCGGCGGCAACCTTGGAAAAAGAGATCTTGGCGCGGCGCCACAATTCAAACGCCATGCCAAGGTCGCGCACAGCCCCGGCGAGCAGCCCGGCGATCGAGATCGCGCCCGCGACAAGGCCGATCGACATGGTCCCGCGCTGGACCTCGATCACGCCCACGAGCAGCGTCGCTCCCACCAACAAACCAGCGGCGATGTGCACGATCGCGCTCATGGCCCCGGAAATGCGGGCAAGATGCAGGCCCGCGGCCAGCAAAGCGTCGCTGCGGCGGCGCAAGCGTTGCGCCTCGCGATCGAAGCGGTCGAAAGCGCGCACGGTCTGGGCCGCGCGGATGCTGCTGGATACAAACGTCGCCACCGCGCCGCGCTTCGAGCGCATCTCAGCGATCGCTTGGCTCAATGGACTGCTCAGCCACACCACCGCGGCGGCGGCAACCAGCAGCACCGCTCCGGCGGCCAGCGCGAGGGTCTGATTTCGCAGCTCAAGCACCCAGAGCAGCAGGATCGACGTAGCCAGCGCCGACACAAGCCGGGGCAGCCCGTCTCCCACCCATTTCTTTATTGCTGTCAGATCGCCGACAAACGGCAGAAGCAGGCGCCCTTCCCCACGCTCGCTGAGCGTCGCAGACGAAGCATTCATGATCCGTTGGAACAACGCCTCGCGCACCTCAGCCACATAGCCCAGCCCAAGCTTTTCGCTCGCCCACGCGCGGAAAGTTTCGAGCCCCGCCGCAACGAGCAGACTGGCGATAAAAAGGGCGCCAATCCACGAGGCCTCATGGAGTGGAGGGCTCGCGCTGCTCGCCAGCAGGCTGTCGAACACAAGCTGTACGCAATAGGCAGCCACCGCCGCCAACCCCGCCTGCGCGAAACTGGCGACGATAAGCGACGCCAGGAGCGATCGTCGCGGCGACGCAAAGACAGCGATCACGAAACCACGCTGAGCGGCTGGCGCGCGCCGGCTTGCAGGCAAACGCGGGTGGCGCAAGCAGCCTCCGCCAACACCTTGGTGCTCAATACCTCGATATTCATCCCGGATTGCGCCTCGCGCGCCGCCAGCGGCGAAGCGGTGACCAGGCCGGACACCGCGCGCAATGGCAGTTTGCGCACATTCATCCAGTCCGCGGCGCCGCGCGCGCCCATGGAATCGGCGGCGGCGAGCACAATCGCATCGATGCGGGCGGCAAAAGCGGACGGCGGGCTCAGCAGCGCCGCGGTTTCCTTTTGCAGCAGGCCGTCGGCGATCTCAACGATGACGACATCGACATCGCTTGCTTCCAACTCACTGACCAGTCTGTGTGCGCCGCGTTCAACGAGGCCGGCCTCCATGCCCGCCGTCGTGGAGAAGCCTACGTCGGTGAAATCTAGCACGCGCGTCGCGCCGGCGTCGAGCATCGCCCAGAAATCGCCGCCCGAGCCGGTGCCGGTGACTTTGCAGGCGCCGACGCGCACGCCAGCGCGCGTCAGGCCGCGGATGAGATTGACCGCGACCGTGGTCTTGCCGGCGTTCATGGACGTACCCGCAACCGCAATCACATTGCGCACGGGCGCGGCGGGCGCCTCTGCCGGTAGCGCGAATTGGTCTAAGTTGAGCGGCGCCCCGTTCGCGCCGATCAGTCTGCCAATAGGGGCAATGGCGGTCGGTTTCCTGGCTCCTGCGTGGCGCGACAGGGTGTGGGCGGCGATGCCGCCGCTCGCGACCAGATCGCAGCGCGACAGGTTCGCGGGGACCACCGCCTCGAATTGATCGGGCGCGTAGCGCGCGCCATAGGCCACCACAATGTCATCGCCGACATGGAGTTGCGCGCGCCTGCCCTCTGGCGTTTCGAGTTTGGGATGGTGGCCCAATTCAACCACGCTCGCGAGCACCAGATCCCCCGACCGCGGCGCGCCCGTCTCCGATAAGGCGACGGCGCGGCCCAAATTGGCTCTGCGCGTCACAAACGCGCGCTTGGCGCGGTCCAAACGCTCAACCAGTGCGCGGCCTTCTGCGGCGCCGTCCGTTCTTTGCTCAATGTTCACTGAAGCGCCTTTCGTCCCGACTCTGCCCGCCCAGCGGGCGCCCCCCGGCCCACTCTCCTCTCGTGCTTCGCCGCAGACGCGAATGCGGTTAACTAATGTTGAAACGAGTGGGGCCGCTTGCGTACGCTCAAACTACGCGCCGGGCCGGGCGTTATTCCGTCGGCGAATTGCGATATTTCAGCGGCAAGCCCGCGTCTGGACGCCGCGAGCAAGAGCGGCGCTGGGTAGTGTCTCAGTTTGAATTTTTCCGGTAGGTCGCGGGCCGGCCCGGCTTGGGGGCCACGGCGTCCATGCGGGCAACGATATCCTCCAAGCTCCAAAGCCGATCGGTGATTTTCGCCGCCATCGCTGGCGTGACCCGCAGGCTTTTGTGGATACGGCAGAAATTGTAGAAGGCGAAATAGAGCGCCAGCATGTGGACGTGGTTGGCGAACTTCTTGGAGAAGGCATTGGTGAGCCGGGTGAAGCGCCGGTTCTGCATGCGGATGGAGAGATTGGCGCGCTCGACGTAGGACGTGGAAACGTGCTTGGGATCGGGCTTGCCTTCGATCCGGTGCGGGATCGCGCCGGTGCATGAGGGCGGGCTGTAGCGTGTCTGCGGGCCATCGGGCGCGGCGCCGTAGAGCTTCACCAGCTGGGCATAATCCACGTCGCCGCCGAACGCGCCTTCAACCGCTTCCAGATAGGCTTTGTGCCCATCGGTGGTGAGTTGCACGCGGTTTGAAAGCCGCGCGCGCAAATCGTCCATGAGCGCGATGGCCGATTGCCCGGAGCGGTCGCCGACGAAATAAGCGACCATGAGCTTGCTATCGGCGTCGAGCGCGGTCCAGGTCCACACGTCGCCGGCCTCGGTTGGCGCTTTCTTGGCGGCGGCGACATTCTTGGCCTTGGCGTAGCAGAAGCTCCAGATTTCGTCGCACTGGACCCGGCTCGCCTTGACGCCGCGCACTTCGGCATCATGCAGCGCCAAGCACGCTTCGCCGGCTTCTTCTAGGAGCTTGGTTACGGTGTTGATGCTCACGTCGGCTAGGCGCGAGGTCGCGCGCATAGAGCTTCCCTCGCACAGCATGGCGAGGATTTGCACGCGCTTGGCGGTGGGCAGCTTGTTGGCCATGCCCATAATATATGAACTTATTTGCTTGCTGTCAAGCATTGTCGGGCTTGCCAACTAGGCGCAAGTCGGCTCGGCTCTTTCCGCCGGTGGTGGCGCCGCCGTCCAAGGTCGTCATACTCGCGAGCCCAAAAACTAGGTTCTCAATTTCAAACGGTGGAATCGAGAGCGCTTCCGCGATCTGGTTTTTTGTCGTGCGCTCTTGCCAGAGGGCGGCAAGCACCTTTTGCCAAATCACCGACTTCTCGGGCGGCAAGCCATTCGGCTCTGTTGTCCTGTATCCATGTTCAGAAATCTGAATCGCGAAGGTTCTGTATTGCCAGTCCGTCGCGGCGCCCACCCGATGCAACTGCCTATTGAGCGCGCCAACGGAGACACCCCAACGCTTCTTTCCAACGACGATTTGATGGAGCGAATGAACGCGCGGCATGATCGCCTTCACGTCAGCGGGCGGCATCAAGAACGCAGATGCAAACCTGTCTGCGTGCTCCTCCGCCTCTCTGCCCTGCGGCGCGCCGTGCTGATGCAAAATTAGATGGCCCAGCTCATGCGCGGCGTCAAACCGGCTTCGCTCGGCGGACTTCATTGTGTTTAGAAAAACGTATGGCTTCCGTTTGCGCCAAAGCGAGAACGCGTCGATCGTTCTCGTCTCCTCCACCAAGGAAAACACGCGCACGCCCTTGGCCTCTAGCAGGTGAAGCATGTTCTTTACGGGCTTTTCGCCAAGCGCCCATTTCTGCCGAAGCATGCGCGCCGCCGCCTCCGGCTCCTCGCGTCCCAGATCAAGCACATCAGGCGCAGGAAGCTCAAATCGCTCATGCACCCAATCGTCCAACATGAAAGCAAGCGCGCCAGCGGCGAGCGCCGCATCGCGTTCCTTGGCCGACATTGCGCTCATTGACCGGAAACTCGCTGACTCTTGATCCGGCTCGTCGATGTCGGCGCCGAAAAAAAACGCCTCTGGAAAGTGTAGTTTTCGCGAAAGCTCCGCGACTCTTTCGGGTGGCGGATCAAAACCGATGCTCTCGTATCGATAGGCGGTTTTCCTATCGATACCCAGGGCTTCCGCGAATCCTTTTTGACTCAGACCTCGCCGCCGACGGGCGAGGCTGAGCCGCGCTGGATTGAACATGTTCGTTACTTACGGCGAACTTCGATTTCGAGGTCAGGCCCGCTATCATCGGTCGGGGCCGCGATGCTGATCTTATCCCATTGCCCCGGCTCTAAGAGCAGGATGCGCTCTATCCAAGCTGCAATGAACCCGTTGTGGAATCGCTCAGGAAACGAAAGCTCGGCGCGCACGTCGTCGCCGCTCACGTGGACGCACAAATACCAAATGGGATGCCCGCACGGCGCGTCTATCGTCGGCGCTGTGTCTGGAAACAACTCACCGTTCAGATCGACAGCGCGCTCGGTGGCGACACCTTTCTTTGAGCTGTTTGTCGGCGCCCTGGCGCGCAAGCCGGTGGCGTCGTCAGTGTTCAATATCGCGATGCGCATTTCGTGCTCATCGCTCTTGACCGTCGAAAGGCCGCCTGTTTCGTCCTTATCCCAATTCAGCGGACGCAGCTTCTCGCGGGCACGGCGTGTCCCCATGCGCCAAGCATCCCATCCGCCAGCGGCCGGTGGATCGTTGTCAGTGCAACCGCCACGCGCCGCCACGCAGGCTTGAACAATTTCCAGGAGCAAATCACGGGTGAGCCCAAGTTCATTGAGCCGCTCGTTAACGTCCCATTCTTCCGCGCGAAGCAAAGCCGGCATTTCAGCACCCATGTCCCATTTCCAGCCCTCATTTGTGATAGAAAAACGGGACATTGTCAAGCGGCGAGTTCGCTTATTTGTGAGCTTTCCACCGCTTCGCCGCCGCCTTCTTGGCAATCTCGCTGCGCTTCTTGGCCGTCAGCGCCTTGGCCCGCGCCGCGCCGCCCTTGGCGCCGAGCGCCTTGGCGTTGGGGTCCTTGCCGTCCGGGGGCGCGGCATCCGCGATCTCGCCGGTGGCGATGCGCGCGACCATGACCGCGCGGGCGATGGCGTCGGCGGGCCGCTTCTGTCCGGTGGGGCCTTTAGGCATTGGGCTCGCTCCCTGCTTTGCGCTAAGCATACAGGGCTTCGCCGCAACGCGCGAGCAAAGTCAACGGGGCCGGATTTCAAACTGAGACACTACCCGGCGCTGAATTGAGTTCCCGCCATACGCGAGTTAGGGGCGCTTGCTCACCCCGCCGCGCGTTGGCCGCGGCCGAGGCGCTCATCGACGTACGCGAACACGCGCTGACGCACCACCGAATCGTCTGACCCGCGCGCCATCGCCTCCAGCTGCGCCACATCGGCGGAACTCACCAGCATGTCTGCAGACTTCGGGCTCATGCGGAAAACGTCCCGCATGGCGCAGCGCTCGATTGTCTCGCAATCGTCGAACAGGCTTTCCTTGAGTCGCTCGCCCGGCCGCAGGCCGGTGATGGCGATCTCTACGCGCTTGCCAGAGCGACGGATCATTTCCTTGCCAATGCCGAGGATCGACACCGGCTCGCCCATCTCCATCATGTAGGCGCAACCCCCGCGTTCATCCTCGAACGCGGTCACGCTCAAGATGAAGCCGACCGCTTCGGAGGGCGTCATGAAATAGCGCTCCATCTCCGGATGGGTGACCTCGAGCGGACCCCCCGCCTCGATCTGCGCGACAAAGCGCGGCAGCACCGAGCCTTGTGAGCCAAGCACATTGCCGAAGCGAACGGATTTGAGCTGCATCCGCGTTTCGGTTGCGAACCCCACGATATGGAGTTCCGCCAGCCGCTTGGTGCCGCCCATGATGCAAACCGGCGCGGCGGCTTTGTCGGAAGACACCAGGATGAAATGCGAAGCGCCCGCGTCGGCGGCGGCGGCCAAGGTGTTGCGCACGCCAACCAGATTGGTCAGCACGCATTCGATTGGATGGCGCTCGCCAAGATGAACATGCTTGAGCGCGGCGGCGTGAAGCACAACGTCCGGTCTGGCGCCGCGCATCACCGCCGAGAGGCGGCTCGGATCGCGAATATCACAGAGGATGTCGCTCACCTTCTGGGCAGGAGCCGAGCGGCGGATGCGCTCATAAAGGTCGAGCAGGCCATGATCGAAATGGTCAAGCAGGCTGAGCTGGGCGCAGCCGAGTTCGGCCAGCCGCTCCGCCAGCGCCGAACCGATGCTGCCGGCAGCGCCTGTGATCAGCACGCGCTTTGCGGCGAAAAAACGCTCGAGCTTCTCTGTTTCAAAGCGCCGTTCCGGCCGCCCCAATAAATCGGTGAGCATGCGCCGACTAATCCCCGCTCTTGATTCCCGCTTGCGGCGCGATGTTAGCAGGACAGATTTGGTCCCGCCATCCTCGGCCTGTACCCCGCCCGGACCTGTTGCTATCGGGCCATTGCCTGACCTTCTAGCTGAGTCGCCAAGCCTCCCGTAACCCCAAAAAAGCCGCTTCGCAACAAGATGTTCGTGGCCTTCGGGGGGTCAGTTCGCCAGCAGCCGTGCGCCCGCATAGCAGGGCGCAAAGGTGCACGTCCGCATGAGCATGCGAACCTGATAAGCGCCTGCCGCCGCCGGGGTGAAATCCACCACCGGGAAGTCGTCGGCCAGCACGTCCTGGGCCACGACCGAGCCGGTGGCATCGACCAGCTGGATGTCGACATTCGAGCATTCATTGTCGCACGCGCCGACAACGAGGTAGCGCACCCCAGCTTCGAGGCTCACCCCCCAGTCGTAGGAGGTTCCCGGCTGCAGGCTGGCCAGCTCCTGGCCGGCATTGTTCATGTGGGGCCCGAAATTCTTTTGGACGTTGTCGAGGTAATTCGAAACCACCTGCTGCAACTGGGCGTGGTCCGCAGCACTGAGATTAGCCTGGCGCACTTGCGGGGCGGCCGCGGGCGGCTTGGCCGGCGGTGTCGCCGCCTCAACGCTTGCGGCGGCTGGAACCGGCGCGGCGGGGGCCGCCGCTTCGGGCGCCGCACCCCCAGGAGCGACCGCGGGCGCGACCTGGGCGGCGGGCGCTGGCGTATCGCGATTGTTCAGGAACGCGGCGACGCCACCGGCGATAGACCCGCCTGCCGTAATCACCGCGATCACTCCTCCCCACATCGAGGCTTTGTCGGCCATGTCAGCGCTCCCACCATCAGAATACCGCGAGATTTATATCAAGGCGGCGCCGGAACTCAATGCGGGTTTGCCCGGTGCGAGAGGCCCGGCCGGAGCGGCGGGCCGTCGAACAGCCTGATGCGCGGGCCTTCGCGCGCAGGCTCAAGCATCAGCGCCGTCAGCGCCCACACCAGCGCATCGGCGCGGTCGAGCAGGCCTTCGTTTTCCGATGCACCCAGCGCCATCAACTCTTCTTCAAGCGCGGGAAATGCGCCGCAATGGCTGACGCGCCCCTGTTCGTACAAGGCCGCGATCGGTTCGGCGCGTGCGCGCTTGCCGCGGCTTGCATGCACTAGGCGCACCGCGCACGGTGCGCCTGCCGAGGCCAGGGTCGCGCGCACCATGTCGCCGCCCTGATTGGCTTCGGCGACGATTTCGGCGGCGGCGAACTCAGCGGCCGCCTCGACCGCGCGACTGGCCCAGCCCAGCGGGCTCAAGCCCAGCGCCGAGCGATCGGCCAGCACGTAGCCGCGCGTTCCCTTGCGCGCCGCCACCACGATGCCGCAGGCCGAGCCGGCATGCCCGGCCGGGGGATCGACAGCCACGACAACGCAATCGAACGCATCGGGCCTCGCCCCGCGCGTGGCTTGTACATCTTCGGCGCGCCACAACGCTCCGTCGCCATCGAGCAGCAGGCCTTCAAGTTCCTGCGCCGCCAGACGCGTGCCGCCATAGAGTGCGGCAAGTCCATCCAGAAACGACGGCGCCAGATGCGTTGCGTTTGATGCGGTTGCGGCCTGCGTCAACACGCAGCTCGCTTCGGCGCGCAATTTGCGCAATGCCGGGATCGGCTTCGGCGTGGTGGTGACCGCAAGCTGCGGATTTTCGCCGCGCCGCAATCCCATTCGCAGGATCGCTAACGTCTCGGTTGGCTTCGGCCAGATGCAGAATTCATCCGCCCAAGCCGCTTCGAATTGCGGCCCGCGCAAGCGCTCGGGCTCCTCGGCGGAGAACGCATACGCCACCGATCCGTTATGCCACAGCAGCCGCCGCCGCGAGCGCTCATACCAGGGACGCTCGCGCCCCGGCAGATTGCGCAAGCCAGACGGCCCGTCGACCATCACTTCGCGCACGTCGTGCTGAGTTGGGCCGATCAATGCATAGATGCCGGGCTTTGCCTCCGCGCGCGCCGCGAGCCATTCCGCGCCAGCGCGGGTTTTGCCGGCGCCGCGGCCGCCCTGGAACAGCCAGGTCGACCAATGCCCACGCGGCGCACGCTGCGCGCGATGGGCGATTTTCGGCCATGCGCTCACCGCATCCACACCCGCACCTTCGACTTCGGCGGCGTCTGCAAACGGATGCAACGGCGGCGGCGGCTCAACCGCCATGTGATGGGCCTTGCACCATTTCTGCTTCGACGCGCGCCTCCTGATCGCATCGACGCTCATGCCGTAATGCTTTGACACCGCCGACGCGGTGTAGCCGGCTAGATAATCGCGCCGCGCCTGCGCCCACAGCTCTTCGCTATGATGGCGGCGGATGGCGATGGTGCGTTTGGGTTTGTCTTGTGTGTCCACCGGGGGATTGTACGGGCGGCGCGAACCCGGTCGGATTGGCGGCGCGCCATCCCCGTATTTTGCGGCGGTTTTCTTTGATTTTTCACGGAATTTACGGAATCTATCCGCCGGATTGGCCGAAGCTTATCCCCGCTTTTTGGGGTATGCCCCTCATCCGTCTCGCATGCTCGCGCATGCGAGCCACCTTCTCCCCACGGGATCGCAGAGCGATCCCGCTCGCCGGGATTCCCGACCGCGAAGCGGTCGGGAGGGGGAGAAAGACGAGGATGCGCGTCGCCACTGCTGATCGAACTCACGGACCCCGCACCTCTCCCCTTGTGGGAGAGGGATCGCAAACGCTGGCGGCGACGTGGCGCGGATGCGGGTGAGGCGCCGCAAGTGGAAATAATTTTCTGCGCCTACAAAACCCAACTCCGTCATTCCGGGGCGCACGCAGTGCGAACCCGGAACCCAGGGGCAGGCGCGCTGGTGTTGGCGACCGTGTGGTTGAAAGGAAAGCTGCTGCGGGATTTACGTTCTACGCTCCCCTGGGTTCCGGGTTCATCGCTACGCGATGCCCCGGAATGACGACTGCAGAACAAGTGAAGCGGAGCGAGAGGCGCACGCCACCACCGTCGGTTCATCGCTGCGCGATGCCCCGGAATGACGGCGGGGGGTAATTTCCGCGATGCAACCAAGCAACACCACGCTCACAAAGCTGAACACCGTCATTCCGGGGCGCCGCGTAGCGGCGAACCCGGAACCCAGGGGCAAGCGCACTGCTGATTGCTGCTGCGTTGGCTGACAGCGCAAGCTGTCGCGGGACTTGCGCCCCACGATCCCCTGGGTTCCGGGTTCATCGCTGCGCGATGCCCCGGAATGACGGCCAGGCAAGTGGGCGTAATTTTTTGCGATGGCACGAAGCAGCGCCACACTTCCAAGACCATTTCCCGTCATTGCGGAGCGCGCTGCGCGCGCGAACGCGGACAGTTGTTCGCGCCTCATTGATCTCACGAGCGACGACTTGCCTCCAGACACCTGTTCGCCCGATCAGCGACGTCTGCACCCTCTGCCCAGGGAAAAGTGATCTCAACAGTCTTGCTTACGCTCTCCAAGGAAGGTTTGAGCTGCATTAGCGACCAGCCTTCCTTGAGAAGCAGCTCTGCGAGCACCGCCCTTTGATTGCTCCTCAGGATCAGCTTGCGCAAGGATACGCTCTCGCCTTCCTCAAAGTGAGCCAAGCTATCGTGGGTTGGCCAGACGCCGTTCGCCATAAAGTAGGGCTCAGCATGACGGACATAGGTAAGCACGCCACCTTGCTGCCGAGCGTTCGGATTGTCCTGATAATCTGGCACCAGATACCACGTATATGGAATGGCGTTCGCCGGCCGTAGCCTTCCAATATTCATGCACCAAAGCGCAAGCGGCGTATCAGCACCTGCTTGCTGCTCAACGAAAGAAATGAAAGCGCAGCCAAGGGATTTCTCGACCAGTCGAGTAACCGAGTTGGCATGCCATAATGCTGAGCGATAGCGTCACCCCAATCAGGAATCCAATCGGGCCAGTCGTGATCCCTTTGATAGAAAACGCCTGCGTTGCAGAATTGATAGTCCTGCAGGTTGTACCGACGAGTCCCGAGCGTTCGATGAGCCAGTCGGTGAAAAGACGCAACATATTCACGTTCGGCGAAGTATGAACGCAGCGCTTGCGCCACGTGCTCGCGTTCACAGTCTTTGACGTTGATGTACTGACTTGGCTGCCGCAAGAAGTCACCCAAGTATCGCTCAACGACTGGCTCGTAGCGCATCCGAGTCAAGTAAAGCACTGGGTTACCCGGGCTTCGCCAGGCGCCCGGAAGCAACTGCCAATCTGCCGAAGCGTGTCCGCGAAAGACCCACTGGCTTTCGCTGCCGCCGCAACCCCAATGTTCCGTCCGCCACAAGCGAACATAATCGAGCAACTCGGCCGCGTCACAAAATTCAAGCGTGTCGCAGGCGCTCAAACATCCACCTCCGCATCCAGCGCATTCGCCTGGATGAATTCGCGGCGCGGTTCGACCACATCGCCCATCAGCTTGGTGAAGAGATCGTCGGCGTCGTCGCCGTGTTCGACTTTTACTTGCAGCAGCGCGCGGGCGTCGGGGTCGAGGGTGGTCTCCCAGAGTTGTTCGGCGTTCATTTCGCCGAGGCCCTTGTAGCGGGCGATGGAGAGTCCCTTGCGCCCGGCCTCCTCCACCGCCTGCAACAGCGACAGCGGCCCGTAGATCGGCGTCACGTCCGAACCGCGCCGCACCTGGCCCGGCTTCTCGTAGGTCTCGCGCAGCAACGCCGTACGCTCGGCCAGGCGGCGCGCGTCGGTGGAATTGAGCAACAGCCGGTCGAGCACGACACGCTCGGTGACCGAGCGCACAATCCGCTCGAGCACCAAAGCGCGGTCGGGATCAAAACGCCCGTCCCAGCTGGCTTCACCCTCCTCGGCGATCAGATTGAGCCGGCGCGCGGTTTCCTTGGCTTGGGCCTCGCCGGCGTCGGGCGCGAACGCGCCGGCGAGGGCAGCTTGTTCCAGCACCGCGTCAGTGGCGCGCTGATGCAGGCGGTTGATCAGCGTCTCGGCCGCCATCGCTTCGCGCGCCACGCGCTTGAGGTCCTCGCCGGCGATCTGCTGGCCCGAGCCAAGCTCGAACACCGCCCCTGCCGCGCCTTCGTCGATAAGGTAGGATTCGAACTCGGCTTCGTCCTTGAGATAGCGTCCGGACTTGCCCTTGGTCGCCTTATAGAGCGGCGGCTGGGCGATATAGAGATAGCCGCCGTCGATCACCTGCGGCATCTGCCGGTAGAAGAAGGTGAGCAAAAGCGTGCGGATGTGAGCGCCGTCGACATCGGCGTCGGTCATGATGATGATGCGGTGATAGCGCAATTTGGCGATGTCGAAATCGCCTTCGCCGCGGCCGATGCCGGCGCCCAGCGCGGTGATCAGGGTGCCGACCTGCTCGCTTGACAACATCTTGTCGAAGCGCGCGCGCTCGACATTGAGAATCTTTCCGCGTAGCGGCAGCACGGCCTGATATTCGCGGTTGCGGCCCTGCTTGGCCGAGCCGCCGGCGCTATCGCCTTCGACGATAAATATCTCGGACTTGGCCGGGTCTTTCTCCTGGCAATCGGCGAGCTTGCCCGGCAGCGAAGCGATGTCGAGCGAAGATTTGCGCCGCATTTCGCGGGCCTTGCGCGCGGCTTCGCGGGCGGCGGCGGCTTCGACGATCTTGTTCATCACGATTTTGGCGGGGCCGGGATTTTCCTCGAACCAATGCGTCAACGCTTCCGCAACCAGGCTCTCGACCGCCGGACGAACTTCGGAGGAGACCAGTTTATCCTTGGTTTGGCTGGAGAATTTCGGGTCTGGCACTTTCACCGAAAGCACCGAGGTCAGGCCCTCGCGGGCGTCCTCGCCGGTGATGTCGACCTTCTCTTTCTTGGCCATGCCGCTGGTCTGCATGTAATTGGTGATCACGCGGGTGAGCGCGCCGCGGAAGCCGGCCTGGTGGGTGCCGCCGTCGCGCTGGGGAATGTTGTTGGTGAAGCAGAGTTCGGCGGCGTGATAGCCATCGTTCCATTGCATCGCCACTTCGATGGCGATGTTGTCCTTCTCGGCGTTGATGTAGATCGGCTCGATGATCGCCGTGCGCGAGCGGTCGAGATGCTGAACATACGCCTTGACCCCGCCTTCGTAATAGAGGGTTTCCTCGAACGGCTCGGGACCGCGCAAATCCTTGAAGTGGATCGAGACGCCAGAATTGAGGAAGGCCAGTTCGCGCAGGCGATGTTCGAGCGTCTTCCTGTCGAACTCCACCATGGTGAAGGTCTGCGTCGAGGGCAGGAAGCGCACGCCGGTGCCGCGCTTCTGCTTGCCGTTCTCGATCGGCGCAGGGCCCAGCTCCTTCAGCGGCGCTACCGCGTCGCCATGGGCGAAGCGCATGTAATTGTGCTTGCCGTCGCGCCAGATATTGAGATCGAGCCATTCGGAAAGCGCGTTGACCACCGAGACGCCGACCCCGTGCAGGCCGCCGGAGACCTTGTAGCTGTTCTGGTCGAACTTACCGCCCGCGTGCAATTGGGTCATGATCACTTCGGCGGCGGATATGCCCTCGCCTTCGTGAATGCCGGTGGGGATGCCGCGGCCATCGTCGGTGATTTCAGCGCTGCCGTCGGGGTGGAGCGTGACGGTGACGGTCTTGGCGTGGCCGGCGAGCGCTTCGTCGATGGCGTTGTCGACCACCTCGTAGACCATGTGGTGCAATCCCGAACCATCGTCGGTATCGCCAATATACATTCCAGGTCTTTTTCTTACCGCATCTAAGCCTTTGAGAACTTTGATGGATTCAGCGCCGTATTCCGGGCCGGACGCTGGCGGCGCGCCGGGTGTTTCGTCATCGTCTTTCATGGAGGTTTGAGTCGCACCTTTTGGCATGCGCCAGTATAGGGATTGCACGCGGAAAAGTCTCGGTTTTTGGCGGCTCTTAGGGCGCGCGTCAGCAAATGGTCGTCGGCGCGCTTCGGGCGCGGCCAAGCGTCTTTAGGCGCTCCTGCGGGGCTGAGATTTTTCGCGGTCCAAGATGGAAACACGAGCCCAAAATACGGGGATAGAATCCACCCCAATCCCGCGAAAAACCGCACGCGAGCCTTGCGAATCAAGGCGCATGCAAAAATCTATCCGACCGAATTGGCGCTGCGGTACATTTCCCGGGTCCGCACACGGGAGATTTCGAAGAGCTCCGAAACTTTGAGATGTGTTGGATACGGTCGACGCGGAATCTGTTTGCGGGGAGTGAAACCGCAAAGTCCGGAGCAACGGAAGCTCCGCGCGCGGAACCGGCGAATTGGGAATGGAGCTAAGCCCCAAGGGGAAATCCTTCGGTGAGGGGTGGCCCCGGAAGCGCACCGTGCAGGAGGCGAGCCGGCCATCGTCGGCGTTCCACAACTCCTCGTCCCAGGCCGGGAAAAACGACCGGATGCGGGGCGCGTGCGACGCGCACTCAGCCGAGCCGCAAGGCCGAGGCTGAACCCTAGAGACTACTCGGCGCCGAGCACGCGCCCCGTCTCCCGCTTCGCGGGAGTTGCAAGCAATTCGGCGTTTTCCGCGACTGGAGGCGCAAAGCGATGGCGCGCGCCGGTTCCCATCAAGCATGCTCAGTTCGCGATCCGCACCGGCAGCTGCTCGTAGCCGTGCACGAACGCGGAAAGCACCCGCTTTGGCTCGCCCACGACCTCGATTTTCTCGAAGCGCTTGAGGATTTCTTCCCAAACGATGCGCAATTGCATTTCGCCCAGGCGATTGCCGACGCAACGGTGAATGCCGAAGCCGAACGAGAGGTGGTGGCGCACATTGGGCCGTTCGATGTTGAAGCTGTCGCCATCGGCGATCACGTCTTCGTCGCGATTGCCGGAAATGTACCACATCGCCAGCTTGTCGCCCGCCTTGATCATCTGGCCGCCGAGCTCGGCGTCTTGCTTGGCGGTGCGGCGCATGAAGGCGAGCGGGGTTTGCCAGCGTATGGTTTCGGAAACCAGCGCCGGGATCAAAGCCGGATTGGCGCGCAATTTCTTCTCCTGCTCGGGAAATTTACTCAAGGCATAGAGCGAGCCGGTCATCGAGTTGCGCGTCGTGTCGTTGCCGCCGACGATGAGCAGGATGAGATTGCCGAGATATTCCTGCGGCGGCATGTTCCTGGTGCTTTCGCCGTGCGCCAGCATGGAGATGAGGTCGGGCTTGGGCGGAGCGGCGGCGCGCTCGTTCCAGAGATTGCTGAAGTAAGCCAGGCATTCGAGCAATTCGGCGCGGCGCTGCTCGTCGCTTTCGACGATGCCCGAGCCAGGCGCGGCGGTGGCGACATCCGACCAGCGGGTCAGTTTGCGCCGATCCTCCCAGGGAAAATCGAACAAGGTCGCCAGCATTTGCGTGGTCAGTTCGATGGAAATCTTGTCAACCCAATTGAACACTTCCCCGCGCGGGACTTCATCCAAGAGCCGCCCCGCCCGCTCGCGGATAATCGGCTCCAGCTGCGCCAGATGATTGGGCGCGACGATCGGCGAGACGGTCTTGCGCTGCACGTCGTGCTTGGGCGGGTCCATGGCGATGAACATCGGCAGAGGGAAATCTTCCTCGGGATCGAACAAGGTGATCGACGGCTCGGAGGAGAAGACTTTGTGGTTGGTCTCGACCGTCATGATGTCGTTGAACTTGGTCACCGACCAATACGGGCCGTTGAGGCTGTCGGGGCAATAATGCACCGGCGCTTGCTTGCGCAGGCGCTCGAAGAACGGCCAGATCGTGTCATCACGAAAGCGCTCGGGACGGGAGATGTCGAGCGTCGCCAGATCGGCCGCCGAAGCGTCCTCGTCGGGGTCGTAGGTGAAGACATACTCATCGTTGCGCATGGGAAAGCTCCGAACGCAGCAAACCACATCGCAGCGACGGCGGGAAGCGTGGCGCGACGTTCCCCTTCTCCCTTGCGGAGAAGGGGTCAGGGGATGAGGGGCGTGCAAACACACCGGCGTCGGCTTATCGGCACGCCCCTCACCCCGCCGCTTCGCGGCGACCCTCTCCGCAAGGGAGAGGGTGGGCGCCTGCGCACCCTAAACTCCGCTCACCGCCCCGTCGCGCACCTCGAACATCTGCGCGCGCTCCCCGAACGCTTCGAACAAATTCTCATCCGTCCCGGTGAGCCAGGCCTGGCCGGGATTTGCCAGCAGCTCCTCGAACAGCGCTGCCCTGCGCACCGCATCCAGGTGCGCGGCGGCTTCATCGATCAGGATCAGCGAGGGCCCAGCGCCAGGATCGTTCGCCAGCGCGCGCGCCTGCGCCAGCGTGAGCCCCAAGAGCAGCGCCTTCTGCTCGCCGGTGGAGCACTGGTCGGCATCCATGTTCTTGGCGGCGTGGCGTGCTTTCAGGTCGCTGCGGTGCGGCCCGTCGAGCGCGCGGCCGGCGCCGGCGTCGCGCCCGCGCACGTCGCGCAGCAGCTCGGCGAAATCCTCTTCCACATCGGCGCTCTTGGCGCCGCGCTCGAACCGCGCTTCGAGCAAGCCCTCGAGCGCCAGCAGCGCTTTTGGAAATGCGCCGTCGGGGCGCGCGTCAATGGCGTCCTGCAGGCGATGCAGCGTCTCCACCCGCGCCGCCGCGATCGCCGCGCCATGCGCCGACATCTCCCGCTCCAGGCCGCCGAGCCAAGCGTTGTCGAACACGCGATCGCTGAGCAGCCGCTGGCGCTCGCGCATCGCCCGCTCGTACGCCGCCGCCGCCTGGCCGTGCTCGGTCGCACGCGCCAAGGTGAGCCGGTCGAAGAAACGGCGGCGATCGCCGGCGGGGCCCGACCACAAGCGGTCCATCGCTGGCGTCAGCCAGGTCATGCGCGCGGCGTCGGCGAGTTCGGCGGCGGTCGCTGGTTGGCCATCGCGACGCGCCAGGCGCTTTACCCCGCCCTCGGGCGTTCGCTCGGCGCCGGCGCCGAGCACGGTTTCCTCGCCATCTTGGGCCACGCGCGCCGAGACCGTCCAAACCTGCGAAAGATTGGGCTGCGCGCGCATCTCGTCATCGCCCGCGCGCGCGACATCGGTCAGCGAGGCGCTTCGCAGGCCGCGCCCTGGCGCGAGCATAGTCAGTGCTTCGAGGATGTTGGTTTTGCCAGCCCCGTTGGGGCCGAACAAGCACACTGGGCGCGCATCGAGCTGCAGATCGAGCGCGGCGTGATTGCGGAAATTGTTCAGCGTGAGTCGGGCGATGTGAAGGCGCATTTTGCTCCCCCGTTCACGGGGGAGCTGTCAGCGCGCGATAGCGCGATGACTGAGGGGGCGGCGCTGGCGTTGGGAGAGCTACCCCCTCCCGCTCGCTTCGCTCGCGACCTCCCCCGCTCGCGAGGGAGGAAAACTGCGCCATGGTCACACCCGCAGCGGCATCAGCACGTAGAGCGCGTGTTCGTCGGCTTCATCGCGCACCAGGGTCGGCGAACCGGAATCGGCGAGTTCGAATATCGCGGATTCGCCTTCGATCTGTTGGGTGACGTCAAGCAGGTAGCGCGCGTTGAAGCCGATCTCCAAGCTTTCGTTGGAATAATCCGCCGCCAGATCCTCGGTGGCGACCCCGGCGTCGGGGTTGTTGACGGTGAGCGTGACTTTGTCCTTGTCGAGCGCCAGACGCACCGAGCGCGAACGCTCCGCCGACACCGTGGCCACGCGGTCCACGGCTTCGGCGAACAATTTGTTGTCGATCTTGAGCGTCTTGGAATTGCCCTTCGGAATCACGCGCGCATATTCCGGGAACGAGCCGTCGATCAATTTCGAGGTCAGCACCGCGTCGCCCAACGCGAAACGGATCTTCTGCGGCGAAACCGAAATCTCGACCAGATCGGCGGCGTCATCCAGAAGCCGCTTCAATTCGTTGATGGTCTTGCGCGGCACGATCACGCCCGGCATTCCCTGCGCGTCTCTGGGTGCGGGTGCGTCCGCCAGCGCCAGCCGGTGCCCATCGGTCGCAACCGCGCGCAGCGACGCCTCGCCGGCGGCGTTCGCCACGGTGTGCAGGAAAATCCCGTTGAGGTAGTACCGGGTTTCTTCGGTCGAGATGGCGAAACGGGTCTTGTCGATCAGCCGCGCCAATTCGGTCGGCGCCACCTCGAAGCGGGTTTCGAAACCGTCCGACGGCATCGATGGAAAATCGCCCGCTGGCAGGATCGGCAGATGCAGCCGCGACTTGCCCGCCGAGATGAACAAGCGCGGATCGTCGCCGGAAACTTCAAGCTTCACCGCCGCGTTCTCCGGCAGCTTGCGCACGAAATCGTACAGATAATTGGCGGGCGCGGTGGTCGAACCGGCGCGCTCCACCTCGGCGGGGGCGGCCTCGGCGATCTCGATATCGAGGTCAGTCGCGGTCAGCCGCAGCTGATCGCCCTGGGCCGCCATGAGCACATTCGACAGGATGGGAATGGTATTGCGCCGTTCGACGACGCTCTGCACGTGGTTGAGCGCTTTCAGCAGCGCCGAGCGCTCGATCGTCAGCCGCATTGCACTGTTCCCGCCATCGCTCTGTTCCCGCGCATCAGCACCCCTCACGGCGGAATCGCCGCTGGGGGTGGGAAACTAGCAGAAGCAGTGCTGGCGTCCCAAGCCCCTTTTTCGGAGCTCAGGGCTCCCGATCGGACCTCGATCCTGCGCCCGAAGGGGGCCGCCTCAGGGCTCGCGGCGGACGGCGCGCGCAATGGCCTCGATCTCGGCCTTGTATGCAGGGTCCTTCTCCATCATCGCGCCGATGCGATCGCGTGCGTACATGATGGTGGTGTGATCGAAGCCGCCGAAGCGCTGGCCGATGTCGGGCAGCGACGCGTGCGTCATCTTGCAGGCAAGAAACATCGCCACCTGGCGCGGGCGCGCGATGGTGTGACGGCGCGTGCGCTCCAACAATTGCTGCGTGCTCATGGCGAAGTGCCGCGCCACCACCTTTTGCACCAGCTGCACTGTGATCCGCTTCTCCGCAGCGTCCGACAATTTGTTCTGCAGGGCGTTGGTAGCGGCTTCAAGCGTCACTTCTTTACCTCCCGAGATCTTCCACTCAATCAGCAACTGGCAGACCGCGCCGTCAAGTTCGCGGCCGGTCACATGCATGCGCTCCGCGATGAAATCAAGAGCGTCAGCTGCAACGCTGAACCCCGGCGAGGACATGGCATGATGGCGCACGCGCACGCCGAGGATGCGCCGCCGCAACTCAGCGTCCGGCTCATGTATCTCGCACGAAGCCGCGCCTTTCAGCTTCGAACGCAGCGTTTCGTCAAGTCCTTCAAGACCTTCCGCGCCATGATTGGCGGCGAGCACCACTTGGCCGCCCCTGCGCGTCACTTCGTGAATCGTGTCGAACGCTTCCACTTCCGTCATGCGCTTGCCGCAAATGCGATGGAAATCGTCGATCAAAAGCAGTTCGGGCGCGCGCACGAATTCCTTGAACCCAGCAGAATCGCGCTTCTGCAGCGCGGACTGAAAGCCTTCGAGATAGTCCTGGCCGGTCAGGAGCAGCACGCGGCACTCCGGCATGCGCAGCTTTCGCTCGCAGGCGATGGCGCTCAAGAGATGCGATTTGCCGCACCCCGGCGGAGAATGCACCAGCCACACCGGAAAGGTCGCGGTCCCCTCCGCGATCATCCGCGCGACCGCAAGCGCACGATCGTTCGACGGCGCGTCGCAAAAGGTTTCAAACAGCAAGGACTGGCCCTGCGCGGGCGCCGGCTTGGCGCCGCTGCGCGCCTGCTCGAGCCGCGCGTCGGCCAGCGCGCGCACATCCTCCGGAATTTCGTGTTCCAGGAGAATTTCAATGGGTCCCAGCTTGGGCTCGTAGGCGCGCAGGCGCGCCTCAAGCCGGTGCTGCACTTGTTGACGCAGACGCTCGCGCGCCACCTGCGAACCCGCTCGAAACAACAGCGAGCCGTTCCACTCGGCCACCAGCCGCAGCGGATCGATATAGGAGCGATAAAAATCCGCCCCGAATTCGGTCAGCAATTCCTTGCGCACCTTGTCGTAGGCGCGCGCTACCCCCGAACCCGCGGACCCATCGCGGGCATGTTCTTCTTGCTGGTCCATCAGCCAACCCCTTGCCTCAGAACGACGAATTTCCTTGCCGTCAGCGCCCCGCGATGCGGGGCAAACCCCCTCCTCTGGGGCCGAACAGCTCGTTCGGCCCGATGCTCACGCACCAGCGCTACCGGAAAACGCCAAGCGCTAAATTCGCCTGACGCAAGAAACGATGACCCCAAACAGAGGGCGGGGTCAAGGGCGTGTGGGTTTACTTTTTCGTCAATATCCACAATTGCGTCGCACGGCGAATAATCTATTGAAATATAAAAGAAAAATAGTCCACTTCAAACAAGGATTTGGCTGCGGCGCAGGCGCGAAAACTCACTGTTTCCAAACAGTTTCGCAACAAAAACGTCATGGAATCTTTGCGCGCCGAAACGCCCCAAAGTTGTGCGCTCAGGGCGCCTTTTTCGGGCCGGAGAGCGCCGCCACCCGCTTCGACAAGCGCGAAATCTTGCGAGCGCCGGTATTCTTTGGCGCCACCTTCTTGGAGACCGCGCGCATGGTCTCCGACTCGGCCGCTTTCAGGGCTTCTTGCGCCTTCTTGGCGTCGCCAGCGGCGACCGCCTCTTCGACCGACCGCCACGAGGACCGCATCCGCGTCCGGCGCGCCTTGTTCGCCACGGTGCGGCGGGTATTGCGGCGTTCGGCTTTCTTCGCGGACTTGGTATTCGCCATGGCGTCAGGTGTTC
>JAKFYF010000102.1 GCA_021731005.1 Hyphomonadaceae bacterium | reverse complement strand
GCCGATCAGCTTCGCGCAGAATCGGGCCCGCTGCATTAGCCAGCATGGGCAGGCGCAACGCACGGCCCAGTCGGCCGGTTTCATCGAGGCGCTCGCGGCTCTGATCGCGGCGCTCCTTGAGGCTCGCCTTGGTGGCGCGGTAGGCGGCGAGCTTGGCTTCGTGCGCTTCCGACCAAGGGCCAAGGCTCGTACCGTTGCCGCTGCGATCGCTGATCTCATAAAGATAGGCGCGCCCGCCAACTTCCTTGCGCCGGAGGTCGTAAGGGAGGCCGGCCAAGGCGCGTTCGGCCTCGATCCACACAGCATAACGCTGCTCGAGATTGACCAGGGCGCGGGCTTGTTCTTCGGAGAAGGGCTGGATCGCCATTCAGGCAATTTATCCCACAATTGGTCAAAGTGCAATAATGTGGGATAGTTTCGATTGCTCGCTCAAACCCCGGGGGGTCAGAACGCGATCGACGCGCCGACTTGTATTGGCATTCCGTTCAATCCGGCCATTCATTTCCACGTCGGAGACCGAGCATTTATCGCCGAGAGCGCTCACTTGACCGCGGTGCAAGCGAGCCAAGGTCGCTCGACACCGTCGTAACCGCCCCCAACACCTTCCTTGATGCTAAGAGAAGTCCAGCGGCCGGCACTGGCATAGAAAAGTTCAAGTTCAATCCTTCTTGGGAAGTTGTAATACCGACCAAGGCGGTCACGACCCTCACCGTCGCCAGCCTTGAAACTTGCATAGAAGACGCCGCCACTACGCAATGACGCGTGGACCGATGCGAGCACACCCGCAAGCGATCCAACTGGCACGTGCAACAGACAAGCGTTGGCCCACACACCGTCGAACACATCGACGTCGGTTATCTCGTCGAAGCGCATTACGCGTACCGGACGGCCAATGCGCGCAGATGCGATCGCCGCCAACTTGCTGGACGCATCCGTAGCGGTGACGTCGATCCCCGCCGCGATCAGTGCTTCCGCATCATGCCCGGCGCCGCAACCGAGTTCGAGAATTTTCGCGCCGGTTCCGACGGCGGCAATAAACGCTTCTATGTGTGTGGATCGCTGGCTGGAATTCGCATACGGGGTCGCTTCGCGATCATAAAACGAGATCGTGTCGGGGTCGAAGTATCCACCCGCCGAGGGCCGTCTTGCTGAGCTGAGACGTGGGGTGCACGCCTAGGCTTATGCCTAGTGATACGCCTAGTCGTGTGACGCGTCTTGAAGTGATTTCCGTGGGGCCCCGGCAGCGTTGGACGCCGGAGCGCAAGCGGGAATTGGTGCTGGAGACGTTTGCGCCGGGCGCAAAGGTCAATGCGGTGGCGCGGCGAAATGGGGTCGCCACCAGCCTGCTGTTCGCCTGGCGCAAGAAAATGCGTGAGGAATTGGGACTTGGCGGTCCGCCGGCGCCGCCGGACCCGCCGCGATTCTTGCCGCTTGCGATCACTGCGGCGGCGAGCGCCTCCACGCTTGAGCTTGAATTGGCGGGCGGCGCGCGTTTGCGCGTCACCGGCGCCATCGATGCCGATCTGGTCGCCGGTATCATCAAAGCGCTTGCTCGGCGATGATCCAATTTCCACCGGGCACAAAGATCTGGCTGGCGCTGGGGCGCACCGACATGCGCCGCGGCATGGACGGCTTGGCGCTGCAAATCCAGGAGACGCTCAAGCTCGATCCCCACAGCGGTCATTTGTTCGTCTTTCGAGGCAAAAGGGGCGATCTTTTGAAGGCGATTTGGCATGACGGCCAGGGCGCGTGTCTCTTTTCAAAGCGCCTGGAGAAAGGCCGGTTTCAATGGCCCAACGCCACCGAGGGCAGTCACATGATCACGCCTGCTCAATTGTCGATGCTGCTCGAGGCGCTCGACTGGAGAGCCCCGCGCGAGACCTGGCGACCAAACGCGGCTGGGTAAGTGCGGCCGATTGAATCAGCCTGCACGTAGGGGCGCCTCAAACGTTGCCGAATCTGGTTTACTTGGCATCGTGACGAGCGCGCCGCTCCCCGACGACATCGAGACGCTGAAGCGGATGCTTCATGAGCGCGATATCGCGATTGCACAGCGCGATATGGCGCTCGACGCCGCTGAGCGCGCGTTGCTTGGTGCGGAAGCGAAGGCCGCGCGCGCGACCGCGGAGGTGTCTGGCGCCTATGCGATGGTCGAGTATCTCAAACTCGAAATCAAACGGCTCAACCGGGAAAAATTTGGCCCGACCTCGGAGCGCACGCATCGGCTGATCGAGCAGATGGAATTTCAGCTTGAAGATCTCGAAGCGGACCTCGCCGAGGACGAAATCGCAGCTGAACACGCCGAAGCCGCCGCTGGAATCACCAATGTGCCGGCGCATGCGCGCCGCAAGCCGGTGCGCAAACCGTTTCCCCCGCATCTGCCGCGCGAGCGCTGCGTTGTGGCGGCGCCGACATCGTGCGCCTGCTGCGGCTCTTCCAGCCTCGCCAAGCTGGGCGAGGATGTCACCGAGACTTTGGAGGCGATCCCCCGAAAACTCTGGGTGCGCCAAACCGTGCGTGAGAAATTCTCTTGCCGCGCTTGCGAGAAAATCACCCAGCCGCCGGCGCCGTTTCACGTCATCGCCCGGGGCCATGTCGGCGCCAGCGTGCTGGCGATGATCCTCTACCACAAATACGCGCTGCATCAGCCATTGAACCGCCAGAGCGCGGAATTCGAGCGCGAGGGCGTCGAGCTTGGTTCGTCTACGCTCGGCGATCACGTCGGATCGGCGGTGGCGGTGCTGGCGCCTATTTTCGCGCGCATCGAAGCCCATGTATTCGCCGCCGAACGCCTGCATGGCGACGACACCACCGTGCCGCTCATGGCGAAAAACAAGACCATCACAGCGCGGCTATGGGACTATGTCCGTGACGACAAGCCGTTCGGCGGGACCGATCCGCCGGCGGCGGTGTTTTATTTCTCGCGCGATCGCCGCGGGACACATCCCCAAGCCCATCTCGCCAATTATGCGGGGATTTTTCAGGCCGATGCGTATTCGGGCTACACCGAGCTTTACAAACCCAAGCGTGAGCCGGGCCTCATCGCGGAGGCTGCATGCTGGTCGCATGGGCGCCGGAAATTCTTCGTGCTGGCCGATATCGCCGCCAAAGCGCGCGATTCCAAGGTGACGATCTCGCCGGTGGCGTTTGAGGCCGTCAAGCAGATCGATGCGATCTTTGACATCGAGCGCGAGATCAATGGCCTGGCGCCTGACGTCCGTCACGCTGTACGCCAAGAGCGGGTCAAGCCTTTGGTGGAAGAACTCCACGCCTGGATGAAACGGCAGCGCGCGCAGGTGTCGGCAAAATCACACATCGGCAAGGCGCTCAATTACATGCTCAAACGCTGGGACGCGTTTGCACGCTTTCTCGATGACGGGCGCATCTGCCTCTCTAACAATGCAGCCGAGCGGGGTTTGCGCGCAGTGGCCCTGGGCAGAAAATCATGGCTCTTCGCCGGCTCCGATCGCGGCGGCGAGCGCGCTGCTTTGGTCTATTCGTTATTCTACACCGCCAAGCTCAATGACGTCGATCCATTGGCCTGGCTCACCGACGTGCTGGCGCGCATCGCCGAGCATCCCATGCACCTGCTCGATCAATTGCTGCCCTGGAACTGGACGCCGCTCGCCGCCCCCGCCCGCGCCGCTGCATGATCCACGCGCGCCGCTCCCGCGGCGCCCGGCGGACGGATACGGGTCGAAGGCGAGCGCCATTTTGCCAACGTAAGTCCAGATGCGCCGTGGGCCAACGGCTGGACTGGGCCAGCGCGCGACGTAGCGTGAATTTCACTGGGTGGCTGGCTCGGTCCAATCAAGTCAGTGGCTTGAGGCCCGCGGCGCCGGCGCGATTTCGCCGAGAGCAGACATTCAAGGCACCGCAGAGTCGCGGCTTATTTCGGCACTTTCGATGACGAGATCACGCTCTGGGAAGCCAGCGACGACACGAAGGTTCACGTACCCTAACGTTTGCACGCGGCGCCCGGCTTCAATGGAGATTCCGTAGACAACATCAAAGCAACGCGGCCACCGGACGATATGCCGACCGTCGGGACATGGTATGGATCGGATCGATCGGACCGAGCGCCAGTTGAGTCCTCTCAGAATCGCGCTCGCGTCACTGCACGGCTCGCGGAACTCCTGACAAGTAAAGCGAAAGCCCGGCGTCGACTCGTTCTCTATACCTAACTCGTGTAGGCGCTGAGTGATCCTGGCGACGTAATTCGCGTCGCCACTTCCATCGGCGGGGAAATACTCTCTGCTCACCGGCTGCTGAGCACACTGGGCTTCAAGCGCCTGTCTGTACTGCTGCGAATAATAGCCCGGTGGCGGCGTCGTTTCGCCAATCACGCCAAATCGCCTTTCGGTCTCTATTTCAACTGGCATCTGGCGAGCGTCAGTACCTTCCGCTGCGCCGAAGCGAACGGTGATGAGCAGTTGCTCACACATGCCAAACGAACCGGCAGAAGGGCGACCGTAGAAGATCAACGCGTGCAATGGCGGCGGCATGCTTGGCGGCCAATCACCCGCACGTCGTTCCCACGCGCCAGGATCGCTTCCCCACGCAGGTCTATCTACATCCGCGACGAGCGCTGAGCCGACGTCACCGAGCACGCGACTCGCGAGATCGCGTGCCGAGAGCGATTGCGCCTCTACTGCCGAAACGCCGCCTGCAGCGCTCTGGGCCGCCGCACCGGTCGCTTGGACAAGAAGCACTCCGATCAGGACCGCCTGCAGCGCTCTCAATATGCGGGTTGGCCGTGTCATCGCCAGTTAGTCTAGCGCGTCGATGGGAAAGTCTGGAATGGGCCAGCTTGGCCCGGGTCGCCACTTTCTTACGATTGGCCGGGTCGCTCAAGACCTTCCGTTCAGGCCCCGGCGGCCCCACCGGGTCAAATTCGCCGATTGCGGTCCTTCGGGCCTTCACCTGTTAGGCAACGCATAGATGTTGCGCGCTAGACCATCCGGAAACAATTCTCTCGCAATCACTTCACCGCCCAGCATTTCGGCCAGTCGGCACGCAGGTCGAGATACGTCAGCACGCGGCGCAGGTTTTAGTCGCGGATTTCGTGCGGCTTGGGGGGCGCAGGGGTTGGGGGCGTTAGAACCCGATCAGACTCAGCAGCCGGCGCCAGGGTGCGGGTACGGCGCAGGCGTCGCGATCAATGTCAGTAAGCGCAGGCGCGGCGTGGAGTTCGTCCTGACTGAAAGCAGACAACTGCCCAGGTGCGAGCCGACCGCACATTTCCGAGATAAGCGCCGCGCGGCGTTGGTTGACTGATCGCGGCAATACCAAAACACGCGCGGTCGCGTCGCCTTGCGCAGTTAGGATGCGCATACCATCGTTGCTGAAGACGACGTTGTAAGCCCCGCCGTGAAGTTCCGGAAGCCTGGCAAGCAACCGCCCCGTCGAAACGTCCCATATTCTAACCGAACTACCTGAGGGGGACGCGGGAGCTGTGGCCAAGCGTCTCCCGTCTGCGCTGAACACGACCTGATTCACCTCATCCTGTTGGCCTGAGAGCGTCATCAACAATGCGCCATCGGTTGCATTCCAAACATGCACCGAACCCTCGTTACCCGAGGATGCAATGAGCGACCCATCCGGGCTGAACGTAGCATCCGTCGCGCGAAACGAAGGATCTTGATTTCCTCTCAGATTCAGACGTTCGCGCCCTTCGGCCCAATCGAAGACGCGTACACTTCCATCGTACGGCGTGATTACAACCGATGCGCCGTCCGGACTATAGGCTACGCTTTGAACCCAGCCCTCTGCGTGCGGACTGAGAGTTATCAATGACTGTCCCGTGGCGACATCCCACACCCTCGCCGTTCCGTCCTGAGAAGCGGTAGCGACATGTTGGCCATCTGGACTGAAAACGGCCTGCATGACGTGTTGCTCGTGGCCGCGCAGGGTCAAGCGAGAGCGCCCCGACTGAGCATCCCAAATCTCCGGCACACCGAATTCCCGCGTCGTAACGATGAGCGAACCACTCGGATTATAGGCGGCGCTCGTCACGCCCATTTCTTGGCTGCCAAACGTCAATAGCGATCGTCCTGTAGCAGCGTCCCAAACGCGCGCTGTTCCATCACTTGAGGCGGTGACTATGCGGGAGCCATCAGGGCTAAATTGGGCGTCCCAAAGGTGATCTCGATGTCCTACCAGAGATAATTCCGCTTGTTCGGAGGGCCTCACGCTCCAAAGGCGGGCCGTGCCGTCCAGTGAAGCTGTAAGTACATGCGCGTCGTCAGGACTGAAAGTTGCCGACAACGCGTTCGTATGGCCGGCTAGAATTTGCACCACGCGACCGCTCGCGGAGTCCCAAATGCGAGCTGTGTTATCCAGCGAAGAGCTGACTATCTGATCACCTCGCGAGTTGTAAGACACCGTGCCAACGGCAGCTTCGTGGCCATTCAATTCGAGCAGCCGTTCTCCGGTCACGCAGTCCCAGATCACGACTTGGCCGTCCATAGACCCGGTCACGATCCGCGAACCGTCCGGACTAAAGGCCACGCCTGTCTGGGCCGAACTAGATCGGAGAAGCGAAATCGAACGACCGGTCTCGGTGTCCCAAACTCGCGTGGTGCTGTCGAAGCCGGTCGTCGCGACGCGCGCACCATCTGCGCTGAACGCCGCACGCCAGATGCCCGCCTGGTGACCAGTAAGGACGAATAGCACGCGACTCGTTGCTGTGTCCCAAAGGCGCGCGATGCCGTCACTAGAAGCAGTCACGACGAGACGTCCATCGGGACTAAACGTGGCGCTTCTTACTATGCCTGTGTCGACGAAAACCGCGAGTTCGCGCCCGCCTGCCGCCCTCCACAGGCGCGCCGTCCCATCACTTGACCACGTGAGAACTCTAGCGCCGCTCCGATCAAACTCAGCGCCGATCACCAAGTTTTGGTGTCCGGTTAGAGTAGCCAACGAACGACCGCTACCGACTTCCCACACACGTGCGGTCTGATCGTCTGACGTAGTGGTGATGCGTGTTCCGTCCGGACTAAACGCGACACTCACGACAAAACCTTGGTGGCCCCTCAACACAGCCAATTCACGCCCCGTCGCCACGTCCCACACTCTGGCGAAACCGTCGGCAGAAGCTGTCGCAACGCGCAATCCGTCGGGGCTAAAAGCTCCCGAGGTAACAGCCGAAGCATGACCACGAAAAACGCGCACCAAGCGACTGTTCGCCGCCGATCGCCGAAGCTCCGCATCGGCCATTGCGCCCGAATAACCGATCAATGGCCAATCCGATCCGGCTAATCCCGCTAACGCGTAGCGAGACGCGCTTTCGTAATCATGGCGCTCATTTGCGGCGTGTGCGAGTTCGGCAAGCGTGTTCGAACGAGCGTCGAGCTGGCTGGAAAATACCTGAGCTGCTGCAAGAACGATGGCGGCGATCGCGATCGTTGCTGTTCCAACGCCAATAGCTGCTTGCTGCCTGCGCCGCGCCTTATCGCGATCGATGATTTGCCCAGGACTTACCCCGATCATTCCCGCGACAATTTTCAGCCAGGCATTGCGAAACCCATCGTTCCCCTTCCGTGCGTCCGCGGCAAGCGGTTCGAGCTTGTCGCCGGTGAGCGCATCGCCATGGAAGGCGGGCGGGAAACAGGATTGGGTGCAGTCAGCGCCGGTCTCGTCAACGAGCGGCGCGGTGTCGGGGATGATGGCGAAGATTTTGGCGTGGCGGCCTTGTGCGGCGAAAAACTCGATCTCCTTCTGCACCCACGGGCTCGCTGCACCGTTGGGCGAGCACACGACGATGAGCGCGGCCGACGCCTTGAGGTTGGCTTCGATCTGATCGCCCAGTTGGCCTGCGCTCAGTTCTTCGCGGTCGCGGAAGACGGGATAGATGCGGTTCTGCTTGCCGCCACCGATGAAATCGAACTTTCCGAGCGAGGATGGAATGCCGTAGCTCTCAAGCGCCCGATGCAGACGGCGCGCGAAGGGGGCGTCTTTGCTAGAATATGAGATAAAGGCAGCGTAGCGATAAAGTTCGGCCATTGGTGTCCCCCGACACCACAGCCTAGCATTCCGCAATGCTCTGTCGAGCGGCCGCAATGGGCCAGCTCGGCCCGGGTCGCCACTTTCTTACGATTGGCGGGGTCGCTCAAGACCTTCCGTTCAGGCCTCGGCGGCCCGACCGGGTCAAAGTCGCCGCAGGCGGACACTCGCGCTCAGACAAAATCAGATTAACGCTATGCTTTGCCGTTGATTCCCCGCGACAGGAAACGCTGCGCCATCCAGTCCACGCACAGCGCAATGAGGAGCGACGCCCCAACGAGCGGAAAGACCGCGCCGATCAGAGCGATGATCCCCAACACGCCAAGAGCCGCGTTCCTGCGTTCTGGCGCAGGCGGCGCGCCAAGTCGTCCCTTCGGGCGACGCTTCCACCACATGACCAGGGATGAAGCCGCCAGCGCCAGAATGGCAACGCACGCAGCCAGCATGAGATAGCGATTGAGCGGCCCATATTGCTGACCTTGGTGGACGGCGATGCCCCATTCTATGGCTTTGGCGGCGGCGCCGTAATCGGCATAGCCCACATCGCCAATCACGGCGCCGGAGTGCTGATCGAGGTAGACGAGGCGAACATTCTCGACCTGATCGGGAAGGTAGGTGGCGGCCCAAGCGCCGCGCGGACCCTCAGGCGGCTGAACGCCGAATGGACGCATGAGGCCAAGCGCCTCAAATCGCGCAACGGCGTCATCGATGCCGATCTCTCGCCCCTGCGCGCTGTGCGAAAGCGGCGGATTGGCCTGCTCCATCGCCCAGGGAATGTCCCCACTGTGGGCGTCATGTTCGCGACCTCCTCTCTGACTCACGCCTAGCAAAAAGAATGGCGTAACTTCAGCGGGCGCCGGTGGTGAGCCGAGCCCTTGGACGGTGGCCCAAGTTTGCACTTGTTTGCCCCAAAACATCGACCATGGCATGCCGGTGACAGCAAGAAACAGCATGAACGCGCCAGCAAATGCTCCGGTGACGGCGTGAAGGTCGCGCCAGAAGCGGCGGCTGCTCGGCGCACCACGAATGGTGATCACGCCACTGTCGGCGCCACGCGGCCACCACAGAAACACACCGGTCAGCACCATCACGATCGCCCATCCGGCCGCGATCTCGATTAGCGAACTCGCCCAGAATCCAAACAACTGCAGACTGTGAATTTTGCGTACGATCTGCATCACGCCGCCGTAATCCGTTGAACCAAGAAAACGGGCGTCGTATGGATCCAAATAGGCGGTTCGCACGTCGCCTGATGGGATCCGCACGAGCGCCCGGACGGATCGATCCGGGCGCTCGGGCAAGATCACCTGCAACATCTCACCGCGAAGCGCATGCTCCACAGAAGTCTCTATGGCGCTGGGCGAGGCGGGTTGTCCTCGCTCGCTCACCTCGATCATGTCGCGATAGACGACGTGCTCTATCTCAGGCTTAAAGAGATAAAGCGCGCCGGTGACCGCAAGCAGGATCAGAAACGGCATGATCAAGAGGCCGGCATAGAAATGCCAGCGCCAAACCGCCCGATAGAGAGGAGAATGCGCGCCCGCTTTCATGCCGCTTAGCACCTCAGTCTCAAGCCAAACATAACCGTGCGTGGAACGGTAGGCGCAAAGGCGCGCATCGACTGCGCGCTTAATTGCGAGTACGCAGTGGTCACTGCGATCCTCCACCGAAGCTGCGGCTGACGCGAACGCTCAGAGTGCGCGGATCGCCTGGCAAGACGCGATCCTCTGTGCCGATGGAGAAAACGAAAAGGTTGTCACTGTAATAGTAGGTTTCGTCCGTGACGTTGGTCAGCGCCGCGTCGATTCGCCAAGGGCCGAAATCGGCGCCAGCCCCCAGATCGAAGGTCGAGTACGCGGGGAGAGTGACCGCACCGCCGTTCACCATCTTTCGCTCGCTGACATAATTGGCGCCGGCGCGCAACTCCACGGGGCCGAGCGTCCAGCGGCTTGAGAGCGTCGCGCTATGCTCGGGCGTTTCCGCGAGCTGCGCACCCCGCAACACCGGGTCTGTCGTCTCGGTCACCTCTCCGTCGAGATAGGCATAGCCGCCTTGGAGCCACCAGCCCGGCGCTGGCGACCATTCGCCTTCCAACTCGACGCCCTGAACGCGGAACTGCCCGTCTTGGACTTGGAAGCCAAGATTGGCGGGGTCGGGAACCGCGACGTCGTTGCGGCGAATGCGGAACACCGACAAACTTCCCCGCAGATTGTCGCGCGCGAGCCGCACCCCAGCCTCGGCTTGATCAGACGTCTCCGGCTGAAACGGCGTTCCGTCGGCTCTGCGGGCGCCAATCACCCACTCCAGGTCGTAGCCCGTATTGTACCCGCCGAATAGCGACACGCCCTCGCCCAGCGCATAGGTCGTGCCCAGCTGCCACGTCGTGTTTGAAAGGTCGCCGGCGTTGGACGAGCTGAAAAATGCTGTGATAAAATTGTTTTGGTTTTCGACCTCCGAATAGCGGATGCCCGCGATGACATTCCATACCTCCGTCAGCGCGATCTGGTCCTGCGCATAGATGGCGTAACCATCGAGGTAGGCCTCGGACAAGAAGCCGAAGTTGCTAGTGGGCGCTCCGCAGCCATAGACGGGAGTGAGCGCGTCGATGGGCCCTATCCCACAGGGGACCGTTCCCTGCATGCGGAAGTTCACCCTGTCGGCGCTGTATTCGATGCCGAACAGCAATTCGTGGTCAACGCCGAAGGCCGCCGCGTGTCCCGACAAGTCGAGCTGGGCGACATAGAACTGGTCCTTCTCGCCTGCGTTACGGCCAACACGCTGGATGAGAGTGGGCTGGCCCGAGACGGGCGGGAGCAGTGTCGTGGACCTGGAAGTGTTGTTGAACTCCGAATATTGCAGCCGCGGGGTAAGCGTCCAAGTGGCGCTGAGCTTTAGATCCACCCAGGCTTGGAACAGCGGTGAGTGATTTTCTTGGAGCGAGTAGCTGGGTTCACCCAGGAATACGGATCGATCAACCGTCGCGACGCCGTTGCTGATGACGGTTCCCACCGTCGGCAGCCCGGGATTGTTCAACGTCTCGCGGTTGAGATACTCCGCGACGAAATGCGCTGACACTTCGTCGTTGGGCCGCCACGTCAACGTCAGGCCCAAATTCTCGCGGTCCAAGTCCATAAAGTCGACGAATGTGCCCGAACGCTCGATCTCGCCAGTCAACCGCGCGCCGAAGGTATCGGTCATTGGACCACCGAGATCGATCGTCACCATGCGCTGATCGAAACTGCCGCCCGTCACCGCGAGCGAACCTTCAAGCCTCTCAGTCGGCTGCTTTGTGATAATGGAAACAATTCCACCAACACCCGACTGACCGTAAAGAACGCCGGAAGGACCCTTTAACACCTCGATCCGAGCGATATTCGACAGCGACGACGAATCAACGCCCTCGTAAAAGCGTTGGCGCATGCCGTTGCGCATGATCTGGCCCGCGAAGCCCCGCACTCTCAAGGTGTTGCTTGTGCCGGTGCCAATACGGCTACCGGCAACCGTCGTGGACGGAACTGCGCGCAAGGCGTCCTCTATGCTGCGCGCTCCGCGCTCGATGATGTCCTCTTCGTCGATCACCTGGACGCTTTGCGGCATTTGTGCGAGCGGGATTCCGGACCTCGCACCGAAGTCGTTGGTTCTGGTCCCGGTAACGATGATGACGTCGGACTGGGCGCCGCCATCTTGTGCGAGCGCGGTTGATGGGATTGCGATCGCCAAAGTGGATAGGCTCGCGCTAAGCAGCGCGAAGCGAGAAAGGGAGCGTTTGCTCATGGGAATGCCTGCCTGAAAAATTCGCGCCTTCGGGCTGCGCGATGAAGTGAAAGCGGATGTCGCCCAAACGGCGTCATCACCCGCTAAGCGGCCCAAGGGCCGCGGCTCAATCTGAATTCAGGTTGTGAGCGGAGGGCCGGTCGACCAAGGCGGCGGGGCAGCCAGGCCACGTCCAGGTGTTAGCTGTAGCGGCGCGACCTGCGCCACCTCAGCAGAAAACTCGACCAGAATCGTGACCGGTGCGAGCGTCGGCGGCGCCAAATGTGCGACGGCGGCAAACACACAAGGCACATCGCCGTTGGCGGAGCGATCTTGATTGACGGGTGCGCCGCCTTCGTCACGTACGGCGCCAGTGGCGCTATCGATCTGTACTTCGATCGGCCCATGTATTGAGCACAAGGTCACCGTGGCGAACTGGCCATCTGCCGACGGACCGGTGACCATATAGCCGGGCGGCAGCAGCGCGCGCACAACCATCGCCAGCAACGCGAATGCCGCTAGCGTCTGGGACAAGCCAGACCGTCGGTGACGCAATCCCTTCAACATGGCCTCACAAGGAAACAGACTACGCAGCTAGAGCAGCGAGTCGCGCGGCTTCGCCCCAGAGGGGATGATCTTTTCATTGGCCAGGATACATGGAAATGGGCTCACACCCCGGCTGCCCATGAAATCTGGCGCAGCCTGCAGCGGGCGCATGGCGCTCCAGCGGCTGCGGGAAGCTAGCCCAAAAGGGCGTCAATCGCCGCGATGGAGGCCGTGCACGCTTCTGCGCAAGCGCGGCACGTCGCGTGGTGATTTGCATGCGGTGCGCACTCGCTGCGACAGGCGTTGCAGGCGTCACGGCACAACGCCAATTGTTGGCCCGCGAAGGTGCTGTGGGTCCCGATGAGCGTCTGACCCGAGCGACAAATCGCAAGCATATCGCGGACAGAGCGCGCGCAGGCCGCCATGGATACATCGCCGGAAGACAGCGTCTGGATGCAATGGCTGAGGCACGCTTCACCGGCGGTCGAGCAGCCCGCGAGCGCTCTAACAGCTGTGCTCTCCTCCTCAGTGAGCGCGAAATCCACGCCGGCTCCATGGTGCATGTGCTCCATGTGATCTTGTTCGGGCGCCGTTTGTTGCTCCGCAGCGTCAGTCGCGCCGCTCCTACGCCGAAACGGCCACAGGCTTGGCTGAGCGCTTGCCGCCCCCGCCGCGCTCGCAGTTACGACAAACGAACCCACCATCAAAGCGCGTCGGTTTAGAATCTTCATCATGGCCCACACCGAGGTTCACCCTTACCCTCGTAGGGGAGTTCATCCCGAATGGGAAGCGCACCAGGAGAATATCCGACTTCTCGAACCGCAGACTTTCGCAATGGCCAGTCCGTTAGTGGCGCGCATCCCCGCCGCCCATGGCGCGAACCGGAACCTCGATGTCAATCATTCCAGCGTGTTGAAAGGTGAGCCGAAGCGGTATCGTCGCGCCAGCGGCGTAGGACCCATTCATGTTATTGAACATGATGTGAGCACCCACTGAGCTGAACTCAAACGCACCGTTCCCAGGCACCGCGGCGCCATAACGCAATGGGCGCATGCTCATCATGGCGCCCTCCATCGACATTTCATGCATTTCCACACGCCCAGCGCGCGGGGATGAGATGGCAAGTAATCGGTCGTTGGACCCGCCGTGATTAACAATCCGCATATAGCCCGCAGCGACCGGTGCGCCTTGGGGTGGCGCTTGGATCCACGCGTCTACAATCTCAATACCCGCCGTACTTTGGCGTTGTTGACCCACCGACTGGGCGACCGCGTGGCTGCCCGGGCTTGCCACTACGATCGCAACGACCGCGGCTATAAGTGAAACGCATTTGCGATTCATCGCTGCCTCTCTCATCAGGTTCATCGATGGAAGCAGAGCGCGTCGATAAGTGACACGACATTCTCCCCAGAGCGGAGCGACGTGCGTCGTGAGGGTCGCCTTCTCATGTCGAGGTAGTCATTTGAGGGTTTGGCGCATGACTTCTTGCGTGGAAGTGCCGCCGTTCCAAGGGGCGTCAGTTGGGCAGGATGGGTCACCGTTCTATTCGCTACCCAGTTCCCGTTAAGATCACTGCGCGCTTGCGCTGGATATGGCGGCGTCGGACTACCGGCCGCTATGGGCCAGCGTTCCTGGTTCGCTGCAGCGCAGCGAAGCGACAAGGTCAATCCAATCGAGCCATTCCGCCCCTCGTGCGTGGCCTCGCGCTTCTCGCCGATAGTTGCCCGTCGGAGAGTTGAACCTCATCATCAGAATACCGAGTCGGTCATATCTTCGCCTCCGAGGCGTTCACGCGCGCCGCCACTCCATGATCCACCCCCAGTCCCAGATGGCGCCCCCATCGCGCGAGGCGCCTTGGCGCCAACGGCACGAGTTGGCTGTGATCTGGTCCCAGATGCCACGGTAGATCACTGGCGTTTCGCCATCCGTATCGTTTACGTCGAAAATGCCTTCGCCGTTGGCGAAGCCGCCGAGCTGACCAGGCACGCCGAGAACCCCGCTCTTCGCATTCACCCAATGATCGCTCCAGACCTTGTTGGTGACGTCGAGGAGACGAAGCCCCATCCCGTTGAAGTCGCGCGAAGGGATGCGTAGTTCTTCGACGCTGCAAATGCCGCCAAGAATGCTGACCACGGTCGCTTCGCCGGTGAACGATTCCCATTCGCCTGTCGGCGTGCGCTTCCACTGGTGGTCGATGCGCCATTCGCCGGTGAGAAAGTCGAAGTCGCCAGGGTGGCCTTCGGGAATGTTGGCAGGTCGCGTTGTCGCTCCGGCCTCCTGGGCCTTCGCATTGCCCGCAGCGGCCGCGATCAAAGCGGCGGCGCCGCCTTTCATCATGAGACGTCGAAGCAAATCCATAATGGGCTCCTCTTGCGCTAACGGAGAGACGAACGGGGGGTGGGCTGCAGCCGGCGATGCTCGGAAGGCTGGATGCATTCTCTTGCGAGCGCACGTTGCGCCTTGACCCAGTCTGGCGAGGCAGCAAGCGCGTGCTGTGCGCGTGCGTGTGCGGCTTGCGAAGCGAAGCGCGTAAGCGCGACGAACACAGTCTCGCTGTCGCGGATCGGCAACCGCTTGTAGTTGTTCTTCGCGTGCTCTGTGGCGAACGTGGCTATCGGCGTTGCGTTCGCTGCGCCCAGCGCCGGTAGCGCATACCTCGTGAACGCCGCTGCGAACTTCGCCTCATCCCCGGGAAAGTAGGTATCTAGTGCAAACACGCTGCGAGGGATTGCGGTCGCGCCAACCGACGCGCCGCTATGGCGCAGAACGCTGCTGGCGTGCAGCTTCAGTAGAAGGACGTTGTCCGAATCCTTGATGGTCGCATTGCACGCCGCGCGATGCTTCAGCCACAGCGCGCTCGTGTAGAAAGCGCTCAGCGCCCGCCTGCGGCTCGCCATGTTTTCAAAGCAGCGGATCCACAACCAGCGATCTTCACGGTCCAAATCCCGCAACGTTGCCGAGACGTGTGCACCGCCTGCCTCCTGCGCATCGAGAAACAGCCGCTCGAACATCTCGACGAGATCGTCGCGCCGGCCGGGGCGGCAGGTGTAGTCGCGCAGTTCAAATACGGTGGGCGTCAGCATGGCGCTTGCATACGCCGCCATACATGCCATCCTGTGGCATATATTAGAGCGTACCAAAAAAACATGCGCGCCAGCCGCCTGTTATCGATCCTGATCCTGCTGCAAATGCGCGGGCGGCTGAGCGCAGAGGCGTTGGCGGCGGAGTTCGAGATTTCGGTCCGCACCATTCATCGTGACGTCGATCAGCTGAGCGCCTCCGGTGTGCCGATTTATGCCGAACGAGGGCGCAATGGCGGTTTTCAGCTGCGCGAGGGCTATCGCACCAAGCTGACCGGGTTTACCGCAAGCGAAGCCGAAGCGCTGTTGCTCTCCGGCGCGGGCCGTGCGGCCTCCGATCTTGGCATCGGCGCCGAAGCGGCCGCCGCGCAACTCAAGCTCCTTGCCAGCCTGCCCCCGGACTCCGGCGCGAGCGCTCAACGTGTGGCCGGGCGTTTCCATCTCGATCCTGCCAATTGGTACACACGCGCTGAGTCGGCGCCGCTCCTGCCCGCGCTCGCCAAAGCCGTCTGGCAGGAGAAACGGATCCGCGTGCGCTATGAGAGTTGGAAGGATGTGGTCGTACGCGAACTCAGTCCGCTTGGCCTCGTGCTGAAGGGCGGACTTTGGTATCTCGTCGCTATCGCGAAGAACGCCCCGCGCACATACCGCGTCTCCAACATCTTGTCGCTGGACATACTGGACTTAGACTTTACCCGTCCAAAGCGCTTCGAGCTTTCGAAGTTCTGGAGCGAATGGGTATCCGAGTTCGAAGAACGCCTTTTGCGCGGACGAGCTGTGGTGAAACTCTCGCCTACTGGCCTCAAATGGCTCCGCGAAGTCAGCCCCGCGGCGGCGGAAGCAGTCAACACCAAACATACAAGATGTAAACCCGATGGTTGGGTGAAGGCCGAAATCCCGATCGAGAACGTCGCCTACGCACGGCGGCAACTCCTAAACCTCGGCGGCGAAGTGGAGGTGCTATCACCGCCTGAGCTGCGCGCGGAACTGGCAGCCGAGGCTGAGCGCATCCGAGCGTACTATTTACGACGCCGCTGAATGCCGACGTTTGGTGCGGGTCACGGCCCGCCTACCCGACATATTTCTCGAATGACCTACGCCCTCCAATCGTGCTGCAGGTCACTCTCGACGCCAAGCGGCTCGAAGTCGCCGAAAGGCGTCATTGGCAGACATGCGGCGGCTAGGGTTCGCACCGCTGGCGCTGACAGCTTCGAGTCGACTTCTAGCGCTGCGTTGGCAGGATTGTTTGGCGGATGAAAGTATCGGGATCGCCGTGAGGATACCCAACATCGTCACAGGTCGGCGTCCGTGCATGCGGGTCGCCGACTAGGTAATGGTTGGATGCGCTACCGATCACGCGCCTGCGGGTGAGATCCACCACTGCAACTGTGTGTGTTGAGAGGCGCGCTTCGGGACCGTCGCGCATATCGTTCTGGAATGCCACCGCATAGCGCGCAGTTCGCCGGACATGTGGCTGGACGAGCAGACATTTTCCTGGCTCGGGTTCGTATGGAGGCAGACAAGCGTCGTTGGGTTCGTCGACCAGCGACGATCGCCGAACCCATTGAAGGTCCGATGAAGGTGAGTCTTCGACGCTCGTGAACCCACGTCGCAGCGCATCCACGCATACTACACAAAAGTCTTCGGCGGGTGGCGGCACCGGGATCGACGTTCCAGAGGCCGGGTTAAGCGGATCGCCTTCCATAATGAGAATGGTGGGCGTGTGCACGACCTGCGTTCGCGAGCTTGGCGGAAGCGTTTCGCACGCGGCTCTCAGCACGTGTAGAGGCGGCGGCTGGTAGGTCGTAGAGCACTGCACCGCCAGCGCGATGACGCCGAAGGCAGCTGCGCAAGAGAGAAGCAACATCCAACGAAGCGCTGAGCCTCGAACCACGTGGTTCCTCCCGATGAGCGCCAGGCGCGTCTAGGCACCCGAAAAACCAGAATGCCGAACGGCTGGAAAGGGCCATGGGCGTGAATACGTAACCTTTTGTCGGAACGGCTGTTTTAGAGACACGCACGGCTCGGGAGCGGGGAGCCCCCGTCACATCGGCGGCAACCCAATCGTCCGCCCACGCCACAGGCTCCACGAAATCGACTGGCCGCGCACCATGCCCTGGACCTGCCTGCCGGCGAATTGTTCCAGCGCTGGGCGCCAGGGGACGAGGTGGGCTGTGTCGCGTTGCCAGAGCAGCGCCATGCGCCCTTGGGCGAGGTCGATGCGGCGGGCGTAGGTTCCCTCCACGCGGTTGGTAAGATGGGTCAGCACTGGCCGACCGATTTCGGCTTCGAGCTTGCGCGCGGTCGATTGCAGCTCATGCGCGGCGAGCCGGTCGAGCGCATCCTTCGAAAGGCCAAGCTCGCCCGCGCCCATCAAGCCTTGCTCGATCAGAAACAGCCGCCGCCGTTGCAGCGCCGCCTCGAAATCGCGGGCGAAGCGGCCCGCGCCCTCCGGCGCCAATTCTTCGCGCGCCAGAACGCGGTCGAGTTGCGTGAGACCCAGCGCGTTTTCCTGTTCGCCTAGCGTCCAATAGCTCGCCACCCGCGCCGAAACCGGCGTGCGCGCCAGGCGCTTGGCTTCGAATGCGAGCGCTCGTTCTCGGTGATCCGGTGCGATCCCGAACACGCCATCGGGCCGGCGCGTCACCAAATTGGCGCGGCGCATGGCTTCCAGGCGGCGCACATTGGCGGCGATCAGCGCGGGATCGGCGTACGGTTCTAGCGCGGCGTGATGCTCCACCGAATAAAGCCCGCCGCTCTGCTCGGCGATGCGTGCGACGGCTTCGTCGGCGGGCCGCACTTGCGCGATGCGCGGGGTGAATTCTACCAAGGCGCCGCGCGCGATGCCGGCGAACACGGCCTGATCCTCGGTCCGATCAAAGCCGGCATAACGCAAGCGCCCGTCGGCACCCTCGATAATGGCGATGGCGCGCTCGGACAATTCATCGACGATCCCGACATGGACCAGCCGCCCCATCGCCGGGGCGGAGCGATCGGCTTCCAGGATGTCGTAATCGGCGCGGCCCAGGCCGCCGACATGCTCCAGCATGCGCGTGATCTCGGTGCGCTCGGCGAGTGAATTGAGGTTGGCGGCCAAGTCCGGCGCCAGCGCCCAGCGGCCGTCGGCATGGCGCGCGGCGAGGTTCCAGACCTCCAGCCGCTCCAGGCGCTGAAGCAGGTCGACCCGGCCGCGTTCGGGGGAATCGAGCATGCCGCTCTTCGCCCGCGCCATGATCTCGCGGTCGAGCGGCGTCAGGCCGGGCGTGGCGATCTCCCTGGCACGCGCCACTTCCGGCGCCAGCGCCGGGCGCGGCCCGAGCACGCGGGTGACCACCTCTTGGGCGCGTTCGCGAATGTCGTGGCTGATGATCTGGCGAGGAATGACGAGGTCCGTCCCGTCCGCGCGCCGGCCGCGGATCAGCACATGGGCGTGGGGATTGTCGGTGTCCCAATGATCGACCGCCGCCCATTCGAGCCGCGTGCCGAGCCGAGTTTCGAGATCGGCCATCACTTCGCGGATGAAGGGCTTTAGATCGCCGAACGCGGCCCCATCCTCTGGGCTGATGATGAGGCGAAAATGGCGCACGTCGTCGGACCAAGCGGCGGTGAGCGCCTTCGCGTCCACGCCGTCATGGGCGCCGTCATAGAAATCATAGAGCGCACGACCCTCGGCGGATTCGCGGGAGAGGTAGTCGACCTGGTGCGTCAGTTCGGGCTTCGGCGCTTCTGCCTCAGGCTCGTGCGCTAACCCCGGGGCCTCGGCGCGCACCTGGGCGTGGCCCTCCCGCGCGAGATAGGCGACATGAGTCTTCAGCGGTGCGCCGCCGCCGGCGCCATGCGGCACGATCCGCGCCTTGACGACGACACGGCGCTGGGTGCCGGAGAATCCTCGCGTCCGCGCCGCCTTCGCCCCGCCCTTCACGAAGTGTGCGCGCAGCCCTTTCGGGGAGGGCGCGCGGCTGCCGCCGATGACTTTCCCGCCGGCGTGCTTCACCCGGCCGACCGCGCCCTTCAGCGGCCCCAAGATGGGCGCGCGATCTCGTCCCATTTTGCCGATGCGCAGTTCGAAATCGTGATCGAGCGGGCCCATGGCGCACAGTTAACGGCGATCCAGCGCCGCTTTCGAGCGCTTGCGCGCCAGCGGCGACAACACCTTTATTCCACGTCATGCGACAGGGGTTTCCACCGTGGAATTTTCGACGTGCAGACAGGCGCTTATGCCCATAAGCACCGCATCTTCTTTATCTTGCAATATACCGTACTTCCAACTTTCCCATCGTACACCAGGGCCAGGATGGGAGGTCTCTGACAACGCGGTCCTAGTGCTAGGATTCCCGCTAGACTGCTATCCCGTTCCGGAATTTGCCGGGCCTTGATTTCGGATTTCGCTGACCGACCGGCTCTCCCAGAGCGGTCGGCGGATTTCACACCTACCCACAATCGGGTGGAATTGAATGGACACTTGGAGGAGCATGACGCCCACCAATTACGCGCGACCCACGCAGTCCTCCCGGTGCAGCGCACGGCATTGGCATCGCCATCTGTACCATCCTGGCCTTCATCATCGCCACGGACATGCAAAGGCGACGGGCAAAGGATGAGGCGTCATGTTTGATTGCAATCCGGGATGCAAAGCATGAGCTCGGCGCCGTCCGGCGAGGGCCTGAATCGCGCGGTGCGGTTCGTGGTTTTCGCCAATCTCGGCTATTTCGGCGTCGAGTTCGCGGTGGCGACCGCCATCGGTTCGGTCTCGCTGTTCGCCGACAGCATCGACTTTCTCGAAGACGCGTCGGTCAATCTGCTTATTCTGCTGGCGCTGCGCTGGTCGTTGGCCGCGCGCGCGCGGGTCGGCATGGTGCTCGCGGGCATGCTGCTCATCCCCGGCTTGGCGACGCTGTGGATGGCGTGGGAGAAATTCAACGCGCCGTCGCCGCCTGAGCCGGTGTGGCTGTCGCTAACCGGCTTGGGCGCGCTCGTGGTCAATCTCGCCTGCGCCTTCACGCTGGCGCGGTTTCGCCATCACAGCGGCAGCCTGACCAAGGCCGCCTTTCTCTCAGCCCGCAACGACGCGTTCGCCAATGTCGGCATCATCGTCGCCGGCCTGATCACGGCGGTCACGCGCTCGGCGTGGCCGGACATCATCGTCGGCCTCGCCATCGCCGCCATGAATGCGGACGCAGCCCGCGATGTATGGAAGGCCGCACGCAAGGAGCGAAGGGAGGCGAGCCCTTAGATCGCAGGCTCTTTGCCTTGCGCGGATTGCCACGCATGCATCCAATCCGCGATCGCCTGCGCCTTGGACGCGGCGGTGAAGACCGCGCGCGGATCATCTTTCAGCGCATCCAGCCACGATGAAATATACGCGGCGTGATCGGGGCGCGGGTGATGGGCGATGCCGAGATCGGCGAGCACGAAGCCGGCCGCCAGCTCAACACACGCCTCCTCTGCGGCGTACGAACGTGATCCGAAGCGGCCGGTGAGATCGCGGTCGAGCCGGTGTTTTGCGCCGCTGGCGTGACCGATTTCATGAACCGCGACGCCGTAAAATGAAGCCGCATCACGGAAGCGGTTAAAGCACGGCAGATGCACCGTGTCTGTCGAAGGCCGGTAAAAAGCCTCGTCGCCGCCGGTTTCGATTCTGACGCCGAGCGCGGCGATGAATGCGTCCGCGCGCGTGTGACGTTCGGTCTCGTCGAGCATCACCTGCGCTTCGGGCTCATAGCCATCCACCTGCGCGACATTGAAAACGGAATAGCCGCGCGCGAAGAACCGGCGCTTTCCTTCGGCGCGTTCGCCATCGTCCGATGCGCCATCCTCGGACGGATCGGCGCCGGATGTTTTCCAGAACACCACAAGGCTCGCGCGCTCGCCCTTGCGCACCTGCGCGCCGCGTTCGGCGAACTGGCGATAGGTGCCCCATTGGCCGGTGGCATAGCCGCGCGCTTCGCTCGCCGCCCAGAGCGCGAGCACGTTCACACCGCGATAGTGCTTGCCCGAGACGATGTTCGACGGGCGGAACGCGGCGCTGCCGTCATGATGCCAAGGCGCGCGCCAAGGAGCGTTTTCTCCGCCGACGCCTTTCTCGATGGCGGCGATGATCTCAGCGGTGATGCGCGCATAGACATCGGCGCGCGACGGATTGTGATGTTCGGACATGGCAGCGACTCCGGTCGCATCCAAGGAGCGGCCCTGATGACCGATCCCCGGCGACGGCGCCGCACTGGCGACGGTCGTGCGCGCCCCGCACCCGCAGGGCCGAAACGAAGTGGAGGACGGCTTCAGCCGTTGCGGGACGCGCGCGAATCGGGGCGCGGCGTGGTTCGTCGTCGGGGATCGGTCATGTCCCAAGAGCAATGGTCAGCTTGATCCCGGAATCGGAACTTCGCTCGGCGGGCTGAATGCATCTCGATAAAGGACACTGGCCGGTGCCAACGCCTTCGCCCCAGCGCTGAGCGTCATGCCGTGCGACTTGATCGAGTTCTGGAGCACTAGCCGTCCGCGCGCACCTCCCAAGCATCTGGCGGAAGTTCGCCGGCCTCGGCCCAGTGGCGGCGGTATTCGTTGCGCGAGACCACGATGGTCTCACGCGCACAGCGGCAGGTGCGGCGATTGAGTTCATCGATCAGCCGTTGATTGAGATCGGCGGCGTCGACATCGAAAAACTCTGCGTAACTCTCCCGCGACAGCAACATCATCCGCGTTGGCGAGATCGGCATCGTGATCTCCAGCGTCGGGTACATGAGCGCTGGCCCTGAAACATCGGCGGACGCTTGTAGCCTTCGGGGTCGAACCAGATGCTGGGCTGATCGCTGGTGATGAAACCCGGCGTCGTCTCGGTGCAGAGGATCGACATCCTCAGCTTCATCAGCATCGGCGCCAGCCCGTTGACGAGCGCAGGCATCGTCATTTGCAGCGGGTTGGCGACGAGCGCTTCAACCTCTTCCATATCCATGCCGCGATTGGCGTCCGCGCCAACCCTCGCTAGCGACGGCGGGCGCCGTGCCGCGCGAGCGCGCTCCTCGGGCGTGGCATTGCGCATCTGCTCGTCCATGCGCTGCATCTTGTCGAGGATGCCGCCCCACTGCTCTCGCATGTGCTCGCGATAGCCGGGCGTGCGGAACTGTGTCGCTCCCGCGAAGGCGCAGATGATCGCGCGCTCGCGTTCGCCCATCGGCTTCTTTGGCTCGATGAAACCGCGGCGTACGGCGCAGAAGTCGTTCTCAATCCGGCCGAGGCCATGCTCAAGCGCGAGGTCACGCCCGCCGCCGCTGTCGGCCGCCGTATACATCTCGGCCTCGGTAAAGATGCTCTTCGGGGCGCCGCGACGGCCCAGGTGTTGGCCGTCGCGGTCAAAGAGCCAGACGTACGCGCCCTGCGGTGTCGCGGGGTCTCGCCACGCCTTCGTATAGCCCTTGGCGACATAGTGCTGCTCCTTGTTCTGCAGCGTCTTCTCGCGCCGGCGCTCATGTCGGTTCATGCGGAATCATACCGTTCGCGCCGCGAGTCGCATACGCCGCGCTCCAGAGCAGAGCGCTAGGTCTTCGGCGGCGGCTGCTTCGCAGGATGATAAACATATCGGACGCCGTTGCGCGCCTGGTCGTCGGGGATTTGGCGGACGCGGATATCTATGCCCAGCGGGAACTGTCGGATGTTTTCATCACACAAAAGCGCGCTCATGCCCTCGAAGATCAATCCGGTATCGCGAATGAGTTCATCCATGAATGTCAGCAAGTCGAGACGCGATAGCGGCGTCGTGGGATGCACAATCTCAATCGCTGGGGCGTTGATGATTAAGCCGGGTTTGAGCTCGAAACCCGTGACGATGATGCGTTTGGTCGCGTCCGCGTGCTGGCCGGCGTTTCTGAAATTACTAACAGCGTCGATCATTGCCGCGACCCAGGCGAAAAACTCCTTTGACGCGTTGTCTGTCGCGAAGCGCGCTGACAGCGCGGCTTCCGCGTTCTCTCGCCACGGCTGTTTTAGCGTGGCCTTCGGATAAAACAGCTCGATGAGCTGCACCACAAGCATCAGACATTTGCGAGCGCTATCGATGAAGTTTTCGGTGCGTGTCGTCAAATCAGTGATGCCCGGCAAAAGGGGAGCATCGGCGTTCATCGTCTGAAGCTCGGCCGCAGCGTACTCCCACTCTCCTTTCAGTTGGGCATGTGCGTTGGACATTGCCGACAATTTCTCCGCCGCTTGCAGGGCCAAACGGAGCGCCGCTTCCTTGTCGATGCCGCTCCTCAGCCAGCCGGCGTCAAACAGCGCCTTCCCCGTAAGTAGCGTCTGACAGATGATGGCATGGTCAGCGCCATAAGCGAGCACGCGCGTTTGCACGACCTTAGGCACGCCGATGTCAGTGCGTCCGGGGTCAACTTGATCGGCAAGCTTGGGCTCAATCACCGACCTGTTGGCGACAGTCAGCAGTCTGTCGCCGAGGGAGATCATCTCTTTGCAGACTTCGCCCCCGTTCCCCACGGTGAAAGACAGCGCCTCATTGCGAACGCGATCAATTGGTCGCTTGCCGTCAAACTCGTTTGTCACTGTCTCTGCCTTGGGTTTTCGCTTTCCTGAGAACGCGCACAAGATCGAGCGCGTCGCCCGGGCCGGCGTTAGTGCGGAAGTCGAGCGGCCCTTCGCCGATCCGGCGCCCAACGGAGTCGCAGTATTCTTGAAGCGCCTCAAAGAATGCCGACACCTCTTTGGTATCATGACCGCCCATCGGCTGGCCGCTGAGAACAGCTCGCTTGTCCAAGTGGGCAATAAGGCGATTGCGCGCTTTTGTGAGAAAGCGCCGGTAGCGCAGCACGCCATTCGCGTGCGTTCTGATTTCCTCGCTAAGTAAGCCGGCGTCGTCCAATGAGGCGTTCATGGCGTGAACGGTCAAGTTCTGTCTGCCATTGAACTCTGGCGCATCCGTTATCTTGCAAGCCTGGAGATAGGTGTATTCGATAAGAATGCGGCGCATGTCGCTGAAGAAGATTTCAGGAGACCCTCTTAATAGCTGCGTCGTTTCCTCACCAGACTCGTAAAGCGCCGCGTACGTGTTGAAGCAAATTCGTAGCCAAATGCATTCTTCTCGAAGCGCCACAAAAGTTCGCTGAAGGTCCGATTGCGTCATGCGGCCTCTCCCAACCCACGCCCGCAAGCGCGACTGAAGGGCTCGTTCATGTCACCGATTTTGTTGTAGGCGTATTCCAGCAAACCCAGCGAACCAATGAGGCAACGCAAGCCAAGTTTTGCCGGATACATATTCTTGCGAATGCCGCGCCCGAAATACGTGATCAGGGTTTCGCGATCAGGCTTGCCGAACACGCCAAGGGCGCCGCTATAGTTTGGATGGCCAAACTCGCTCATAAGTTCGTAGTTGCGCCAGACGCCGGGGATGTCTTTGTCTGCCCGCTTCAACATCGTGACGACGTTGACGGCTTGCGGTAACGCCTCTTCAGTCCGCGAACCCAGATGAAGCTGCCTCAGCTTTTCATAGATTTCGGGATCAGCGCTGCCGCGTTCGATCTCGGCTTCTATCAGGCATTTCAGATACCAGATGGCGGCTATGCTCTCGACGGCTCCGCGCGTGTTTGAAACACCAACTACAAGGTCGCCGCGTTCAAACATATCGCAGGCAGCGCGCGCAAATTCCTCAGCGCGCCACGTCTGCGCCTCTCGAATGCACAGGGCGACGTAAGGCGACTTGGACGTGGTCCAGTCCATCATCTCCGAGGGATCGACGGCGACCGGGAGATTGGCGGTTATGTGCTCCACGTGCGCGCGAGCGTCCGCGAGCAAGGCCGCGATCTCTTCGGCACCGGTTTTTTCGTTCTCCATAGCGAACTCGCTTCATTTCGGACCCGCCGATTGCGCGCCCAAAAGGTAAATGGCGACTTAACGAAGATGTGCAACGCATTAACCATCGCTGGGCACCCCAATTTGCCGAGTGCCGCAAGGTCGGTAGTGGGGCATAAACGGCCTAAGAACCGGCAGAGAAGCACGCGAACAACGGACATTCCGCGTTCGCGCGCGGGTTTGAAATCATCGACCCAAAATCCACCGCGTGGCTGGGCGTTTGGAGGGCGCCGGCAATACCGCTTGCGTGTCGAATGCCTCAGCAGCGACCACGCGGCCTTCCGTAGGTCCGGAACGGCGTCGCGATCAGGCGTTGCGTGGGCGACGGCGCGCGTTAGGTTGTGACGGCGCGGTGTTGCGCGGAATGGCTTTGAGCGCAATCGGGAGCGAAGCAATGGGCGCGACACGATTCATGACCACCCATGTTGGCAGCCTGCCGCGCCCGCAAGATCTGATCGAGATTATGTTCGCGCGCGAGGATGGGCGCCCCCTCGATGTCGCCGCTTTAGAGGCGCGGGTGGAGCGCGCGGTGCGTCAGGTGGTGCAGCGGCAGCGCGCGGCTGGCATCGATACTGG
>JAKFYF010000048.1 GCA_021731005.1 Hyphomonadaceae bacterium | reverse complement strand
GCCCTGCGGAAAACCCACGTGGTAGGCGCGCTGGCCGATCTGGAAATGGCGCTCGGAGGTGTCGATCGCGAGCGCGGCAGGGGCTATGTCGGTGCGCAGCAGGGCAAGGTCCGCGAACAGTGCGCGCTTGACTTCGCGCACTGGCGCCGCCGCCCCGCGCGACACGATCAGCCCTACTTTCTGGCAGCCGTCGACGACGTGCCGAGCAGTTAACCACCAGCCGTCGGAGGTGATCGCGAACGCCGAGCCCATGCCGGAAGCCACCGGCCCAACCTCCACCAGCACCTGCGGATCGACGTTGGACGGCGGCGGCAAAAACGCGCCGGCCTGGGTTTCGCCCGGCAGCGCTTCTGGCGCGTCGGCGCGCCGGTCGACACGGAACAGCACGAACACCACCGCCGCGATGACGATGATGTAGAGCAACCAATCGGGTATCAGGCGCGACAAATCTTGGTCCTAGAGCAGATTGATGTTCGGATCGGAGATGGCGCCGGCGACGATCAGAGCCAACCCGATCTTGACGCTCATCAGGAAAATCGCCGCTGCAACGTCGCCTTGAGCTATTCGGCGCGGCAGACCGCGTAGGAAAATGTCGGTGAAGCGAAACGCCAGGATTTGCAGCAACAGCGTGATGACCCCCCAAATCACCACATCCATCAGGCTGGCGGCGGAAGAAAGGCAGGCGCCCAAAGGTATCGCCAGCCCGACCACGACGCCGCCAAAGGCAAGCGATGCGGAAGGGTTGCCGGCGCGGATCAGGTCCAATTCCTTGTGCGGCGTCATCAGTACATAAATGACAAGCGAGGCCACAAAGAGCCCGAGCGCTACCGCCAATTGGATGATGAAGTAAGGGAATCCGGCCACGAAGGCGTTGATTGACGCGGAAAAATCCATGCGTGTTCCCCTTGCGCCCGGCGGCAACGGCAATAAGACGCCTGCGCTAGCGGTTCCGACGCCGACTCGCAAGGCGATGCAATGGGGGAAACCGATATGGAGCGCAGAGCAGCCTTGATCACCGGTTCGACCAGCGGCATCGGCCTGGGCGTGGCGCGCGCGCTGGCGAAGGCCGGCTTTGACGTGACGCTGAACGGGTTTGGCGATCGCGAGGCGATTGAAACGCTGCGCGCGGGGCTGTTTGCGGAAACCGGCGTCTCCGTTCGATACGACGCCGCCGACCTGATGGGGCCCGAGGCGTGCGCGGACCTCGTGCGGGCGGCGATCGGCGCCCACGGTCGCCTCGACGTGCTGGTGAACAATGCCGGCATGCAGCACGTAGCGCCGATCGAGGATTTTCCGGTCGAGAAATGGGATGCAATCCTGGCGCTCAATCTCTCCGCGGCGTTCCACACTATCCGCGCCGCCATGGGCGCGATGAAAGCCGCGAAGTACGGGCGCATCGTCAACATCGCATCGGCGCACGCGCACGTGGCCTCGCCGTTCAAATCGGCCTATGTCGCGGCCAAGCACGGCCTACTAGGCCTGACCAAAACGGTCGCGCTCGAAGGCGCGCCATTCAACGTGCGCTGCAACGCGATTTCGCCGGGCTATGTGCTGACGCCGCTGGTGGAGAACCAGATCCCCGACACCATGAAGGCGCGCGGACTTTCGCGCGAACAGGTGATCAACGACGTGCTCCTGGCCGCCCAGCCCACCAAGCAATTCGTGCGCGTGGAGGATGTCGCGGGCCTGGCTGTGTTCCTCACCACGCCCGCCGCCGACCAGATCAACGGCGCTTCGCTTTCGGTAGATGGCGGCTGGACCGCGCAATAGGACGCAGTTGGCGCAGACTTAATTTTTCCCTAACCAAGCCAGCGCACTCTCGCCGCCATGGGCGTTTCGCGGCGCAGCTTGTGGTTTGGCGCTTTCGCGGCGCTGGCGGGTCCGGCCGCGGCGTCGGGCGGAGGCGGCGCGCCCGAACAGGCTCCGGCGACCCGCCAGGAGCGGCTGACCTCGGCGCCCACCTATCTGCCGCTGCCGACCTTTTCCGCCGGCGTGTTGCAGCGTTACTCAACCGCCGGCTTGCTCGTCGTCGACATGGGGCTCGACGTTCCCGATCCGGCGCTGCTGCGGCGCGCCAGGCTCAACGAGCCGCGCCTGCGCGACGCCATGCGCACCGCGCTCGCTACTTACGCGACCACCTATTATCGCGACCGCACCGCGCCAGAACCGGGACAGATCACGCGCCTTATGCAGCAGGCGGCGGACCGCGTCTTGGGCGCGCCAGGCGCGCGCGTATTGCTGGCCAACATCATCTATCAGCGGCGCGGGTAGCGGCAGCAACGCTTCACGCCGGGCGGAGATTGTCGATCAATCTATGCGCCTTGCGCCCGCCGCGCTCGATCACCGTGGCGGGATCGGACGCCAACAAACACTTCGCAAGCTCAATAGCACGCACGGCGAGTTGACCGGCGCCTTCGTGGAGTTCCTTCGAATCGCGCACGGCCGCCACGTTGTTCTCCATGTCCTCAGCAGACCATCCGCGCGAGTGCGCGATGTACGGAAATTGCGGGAAGTGAAAGCCAAGCTCGGCGAAGAACCCGAGCATTTGGCCGGCCACGCCTTGCACGTTGTCTTGACCGCCCACGATGATGAAGCCTGCGACCTTGTTGCGGATCAGCACGCGATTGTGGGTCGTCACCTGATTCTGCACGCAATTGAGGCGCTCAGCCATCTTGAAGTAAAGCGATGACGCCTGCCCCCACCGGATTGGCGTTGCGATCAGCACGACGTCAGCCCAATGCACCAGCGCCTCATAGACAGGCGTCAACTGGTCCTTGTCGTCCATTTGCGTGATGGAGCACGGCCAGGTGCAGGCGCGCGCGGCCTTTGAGTAGAAGCCTTCGCAGGCGCGGAATTGCAGCTGATTGAGTTTGATCAGCTGCGTCTCGCAGCCTTGCGCCCTTGCCGTCGCAAGCGCGGACTCCAAGAGGTGATCGGACCCGGAATAGCGCGGCGCCTGTTTCTGCATCGCCGTCGTCGAGAGCCCGGCAACCCGAACTGGCCCTTCCGCGCGTGACACGGCGCGCGCGAGGGGATGGGCCTTGTGCGGCGCTTTGCTCCGCTTCGTCGCCGCCTTGACGTTCACCAGCACACGGCCGTTCTCGATTTTCACTGGAAAGGCCGGCACTCGATCGGCTTCAAATCCGGGCTCTCCAACGCCTGTCTGTCTGTGAAATTTCCATTGGTGCCAAGGGCAGACGATGTAGTCGCCCTCGAGCGCGCCGTTTCCCAAGGGCCCGCCCACGTGATTGCAGGCGCCGTGCACCGCCCCGAAGGCGCCATTGACGCAAGACAGCGCCACCGGCACGTCTTGCGCCAGGGCGCGTTGCAACGAATTCTGCGCGAGCGCCCCAGCGTCTCCAAGGTCGACCCAGTCATCGCTCATCTCTTGCTCCACCCATGACGCTATCCGACCTGAGTGTAGCGCCGCCAAATGTCGAGCGACAAATCGCCCTAATCGCCCCGGCAGGCGATCGGCTGGATGATGCCGGTGACGCTGCCGCGCGCGGGCGCACGATAAACGGGGGCCGGTTCGTCGCGGGCGACGACAGTTTCGCGCGGCCCCAGGATCAGCCGCTCCACCACGATGAATTCGCCGCTTGTGCAGTTGAAGCGGTAACGCAGCCGCTCAAGCTCGAAGCGGATGACGGTCTCGCTGGTCGCGGTTTCCGTTGCGTAGCTTTGGCGTACCCCGTGGCGCACCTGGATCCAGATGTCGGCGGTGCCGTCGGCATTGCGTGTGATTGTGCGCTGATTGAAGTGCACCTCGCCAAGGCATTGGCGATCGGCTGCACCGCGGGCGCGGCAATCGCGCTGCCGCGCCACCAGCAGCCAGTCGGGCAGGTCGTCCATGCTGTCGAGCACGATATTCCCGGCGACGCCCCCGGGCTGCGCGGATGAGTCTCCAGCCTGAGGGGGCAGCATCGCGAACGCCAGCCAAGCCACGGCGATCAGCGCGATGGCGCCGCCGGCGATCAGGACAGAGAGCGGGAGCTTCATGGCTCTTATGTCGTGGGCGTTGGCATTAGACGCAAGTCACATCGCCGAGATGCCGCCATCGAGCTTCAGTTCCGCGCCGGTCATGAACCGGCTTTCGTCTGAGACGAGATAGACGGCAGCCATCCCAATCTCCGCGGGCTTGCCGATGCGCCCAAGCGGGATCTGCCGCGCCAGCTTGGCTTCGGCTTCTTCCTTGCCGAGCATGCCGCGCAGCGGATCGAGAATTGGGGTGTCGATGAAGGTGGGGTGTATCGAGTTGGAGCGGACGTCCAGGCCCTTCTTGGCGCAATAGAGCGCGATGTTCTTGGACAAGAGCCAGACCGCGGCTTTCGAGGCGTTGTAGGCGGGCGTGTTGTGGCTCGCGATAAGGCCCGCGATCGAGGAAATGTTGACGATCGAGCCGGGCTGGTTCTGAGCCAAATATTTGATCGCGTGCTTGGCGCCGAGGAACACCGAATCGACATTGACGCTCATCACCCGTTTGAAATCGGCGAGCGACATTTCCTCGATCCCGCCCTTGCCTCCGGCGATGCCGGCATTGTTGATCAGCGCGGAGATCCCGCCCATGGCGCCGTTGGCGGCTTCAAGTGCGGCGATCCATTGGCCCTCGTCGGTGACGTCGAGTTCGAACGCAAACGCGGTCTGCGCGCCGTGGGCGGTGTTGAGTTCATCCGCGAGCTTCTGCACGCCAGCGAAATTGAGGTCGGCCAGCGCCACCTTGGCGCCCTCGCTTGCCAGCGCTTGCGCCATCGCAGCGCCGAGCCCTTGGGCTGCGCCGGTGATGAACGCCTTTTTTCCTGCGACGCGGTTGCTCATGGCATTTCCTTCCAGGCGGAGAATTGTCCCTTCTCCTCCTGCGGAGGAGAAGGTGGCCCGAAGGGCCGGATGAGGAGGCCGACGCGCGCAGGCATGAGTTCCTATGTTTCGTTCATCATTCCGGTTCAAGCACAGACCAGATGCGGGCTTCAACATCGCCTAGCGCCTGATAGATGTCTGCGTTCGCAAATCGCGTCACGCGCCAGCCCGCCATACGCAAATAATCCTCGCGCTCGGCGTCGAACGCCTTTTGCTCCTGAGTGTCGTGGTTTGGACCGTCGACTTCGATCGCAAGTTTGATTGCTGAGCACGCAAAATCGACGACATAGCGGCCAATCGGGCGCTGGCGGCGAAATTTGTAGCGTATACGGCGTGCGCGAAGAACTGACCACAAACGTTCTTCGGCGCCGGTCATGTCGGCGCGATTTAGCCTCGCTCGCGTGACCATGGGGGAGGTATTCCCGGTCATCCTGGATTCCAATGCGACAGGCGAACCCTCCTCATCCGGCCCTCCGGGCCACCTTCTCCTCCACAGGAGGAGAAGGTTCGCTGCTTCAACTATCTCGGCCTATCTCATCCATAAACCGCGCCAGCGCCACATCCTTCTCCGTCACCCCGGCAGCATCGTGCGTCGCAAGCGTCACCTCGACGCGGTTATAGACATTGAACCATTCGGGATGGTGATCGTGCTTCTCGGCGTGGAGCGCCACCTGCGTCATGAACGCGAACGCGGCGTTGAAGTCGGCGAAGCGAAACTCCTTGGCGATGGCGTCGCGGCCTTCGACGGTGATCCAGCCGGGGAGTTGGGCGAGCGCGGCGGCGGCGCCGATTTTGGGTGTAGGCATGGGCCTCGATATGGACCCTCTGCGCCCGTTGCCGCAATGCTGCGCCGAAACAAAACCGCCGGCCCGAAGGCCGGCGGTGAGGTTAGTATTTGGTTGGAGGCTAGCGCACCGGATCGACGTCCTCGTGGCCGCGCACGATCTGGCCCTTGGCCAGCTTCGAGTTCCACATGCCGTAGGCGAAATAGACCAGGAATCCGGCGCCGAGATAGATCAGGAAGAAGTTGCGCGTCGGCACGTGCGCCATCAGCGACATCAGCAGGAACACGCACATCAGCGCCCCGAGCGTGGCTACGCCTATCATCACCGGCAACGGCATGTTGAACGGCCGTTTCATGTCCGGCCGCGCGAAGCGCAGATAGAGCACGGTGATGCAGATGATCGCGAACGCCGCCAGCGTGCCCACATTGGTGAGGTTGGCAAGGGCGTCGAGGCTCATGAAACCGGCAAAGCCAGCCGCTAGAATGCCGACCAGGATCGTGTTCACCCAAGGCGTCTTGAATTTCTTGTGCACGCTGGCGAACACCGAGGGGATGAGGCCATCGCGCGCCATGGTGTAGAAGATGCGCGTCTGCCCGTAGAGCAGCACCAGCATCACCGAGGAGAGGCCGGCGATGGCGCCGATCTTCACCAAAGTGGCAAACCAGGGCAGACCGATTTCATTCACTGCGAGGGCAATCGGGGCGGGGTTGTTCAGCATCGTGTAGGGAACGATGCCGACCAGCACTGCCGAGGTCAAAATGTAGAGAATGGTGCAAACGATCAGCGAGCCCAAGATGCCGATCGGCATATCGCGCGAGGGGTTCTTGGATTCAGCGCCGGCAGTGGAAACCGCCTCGAAGCCGATATAGGCAAAGAAGATGGTGGCGGCGCCCGCGATCAGGCCGCCGACGCCGTATTGCGCCGTGTTCTGCGCGGTTACCACATTCCACAGCGCGTCGCCGATCTGGCCCCACAGGCTCATGTCCGAGCCTTCCGGCGGCGGCGGCACCTGCGCGGGGATCAGCGGGCTCCAATTGTCGGGATTCACATAGGGCGCTCCAATTACGATGAAGGCGATCACCACCGATACCTTGATCACCACAACGACATTGTTGACGGTCGCGGATTCCGAAACGCCAAGGACCAACAAAGCGGTCACCGCGCCAATGGCGAGCAGCGCCGGCAGGTTCATTGCGCCGGTGCCGATGACCGCGCCAGCGTGGTCGGTTACTTCGACCCCGGGCGCAGCGGTCAGCGCGGCGGGAATGGTGATCCCGTAATCGGCGAGGAAGCTCACAACATAGCCCGACCAGCCCACCGCCACGGTGGACGCCGCCAGCCCGTATTCGAGCACCAGCAGCAAGCCCATGATCCAGGCGACGATCTCGCCCATCGAGGCGTAGGAATAGGAATAGGCCGAGCCAGAAACCGGGATCGCCGCCGCGAGTTCAGCATAGGCAAGCGCGACCAGCGCACACAGCGTGCCGGTGATCACGAACGAAATCATGATGCCGGGACCGGCGAACTCCGCCGCCGCGCGCCCGGTCAGCACGAATATGCCGGTGCCGATAATACAGCCGATGCCGAGGAAAATCAGGTTGAGCGGCCCCAGCGTTTTCTTCAGTTCGCCTTGCGCGTGCTCGGCGTGCATCTGCTCGACGCTCTTGCGGATGAACAGGCGCCCTAAGCCGCCGCTTGCCGGTTTTCCGGCTGTATTTGTGTTGGCCACGTTCGACCCCTCCCTGGGTGCAATGTGGCCGGGACGCTAGACGAGGGCGGCGGCGCTCACAAGCGCCTGTGCGACAGGGGCGCTGCTCTTGGACCGCCGGCGTCCTCGCCGGCGTGCTTCGACCGGCGAGGTCTTGAGCAGAACGATCCAGTGTCGCCGGCGAGGACGCCGGCGGTCCAAGCAAATCAACCCGCCGCCAGCACTTCCGGCACGGCCCAACCCCGCCGCTCACAAGCCGCGAGCACGGTGTTGCGCAGGAGGCAGGCGATGGTCATCGGCCCAACCCCGCCGGGGGAGGGGCTGATCGCGGCGGCGACCTGCTTCGCACTTGCGAAATCGACGTCGCCCACCAGCCTGGTCTTGCCCTCTCCCTTCTCCGGCGCCGGCACGCGATTGGTGCCGACATCGATGACGATCGCGCCGGGGCGGATCCAGTCGCCCCGCACCATTTCGGGACGGCCCACCGCGGCCACCAGAATATCGGCGCCGCGGCACACCATTTTTAGATCGCGCGTCTTCGAGTGCGCCAGTGTCACCGTTGCGTTCTGCTCTAGAAACAAGAGCGCTGCCGGCTTGCCCACCAGGATCGAGCGGCCGATCACCACCACATTGGCGCCGGTAAGATCGGGGCGCTCGCTCTTGGCCAGCATCACGCAGCCCACCGGCGTGCAGGGGCGCAAGCCCGGCTTGCCCAGCACCAGCTTGCCGGCGCTGGCTTCGGTCAGGCCGTCGACATCCTTCAGCGGATCGACGCACGCGAGAACCCGCGCCTCGCTGATATGTTTGGGCAGCGGCAGCTGCATCAGAATGCCGTCGATCTCGGGATCGCGCGACAGCGCTTCGACGCGCGCGATCAACTCCGCTTCGGCGGTGTCAGCCGGCAAGCGCACTTCCACCGAACGCATGCCGGCTTCCGCGGTCATTTTCACTTTAGAGTTCACATACACATGGCTCGCCGGATCGTCGCCGACCAGCACCACCGCCAGCGCGGGTTGCGCGTGCAGCGTCTTCACCGCCGCCGCCACCTCCGCGCGTACGCGCGCCGCAATGGCTTTGCCGTCAATGCTGCGTGCGGTCATGTCGCTCCTTCATGGACCGCCGGCGTCCTCGCCGGCAGCTTTGCTTAAACCCACGCAGGCCAGCGTAAATACATCCAGGATGCCGGCGAGGACGCCGGCGGTCCATATTAGGCTTCACCGAACCGCGCAACGAACGCCGCCACCTCGGCCTCGCCCGCGCCTTCGATCTCCAGCACCTTCATCCGCGCGCTCACCCCACGCGCAACGCTGACTCTTCCCTTAGCGAAGCCCAGCGCTTTCGCGATCAGCGCTTCCAGCGCCGCGTTGGCCTTGCCGTCTTCAGGCGCGGCGCGCACGCGCGCTTTGAGGTAGAACTTGCCATCCGCATCGCAAACCCAGCCGTCGATGCGATCGGCCCCGCCAGATGGCGTCAGCCGCACCCGCAGCCTGCTCAGAGCACCGGCCCCTGGCCCGTGAGCACGCCGTGCAGCCAGGGCAGCAATTGCCGGCCTAGCTGCAACAGCAGGATCAGCGCCAGCACCGAAAGGTCCACCCCGGCGATGGGCGGGATCAGCCGCCGCAGCGGGGCCAGCATCGGATCGGTCAGGCGCCGGGCAAACTCATGGATCGAGTTCACGAACGGGTTGCGCCGGCTGACCACGTCGAAGGCGTAAAGCCATGAAATCACGACATAGACGATCAGCACCACGATCGCGAGCGCGATCAGGGTGTCGGCCAACCCAAACAGAATCGCCAGGAGCCCGCCAGAATTCATGGCGCCGCCTCTATCAGGATTCACCGGAGATGCCAGCGCCCAGTTGAACAAAGCATGCCGAGGGCAGGCGATTGGCTCCCCCAAGCCGGGAGCGGTCGCCGGGCGCCCCTCCTCGCCGCCGCGCGGTTGACGCTCGCGCAGGCCCGGCCCTATATCGCGCCTTCCCGGGAGGTCGCCGGAAGGGCCCGTAGCTCAGCTGGGAGAGCGCCGCGTTCGCAATGCGGAGGTCAGGAGTTCGATCCTCCTCGGGTCCACCAGGATTTCAAGAGCTTAGACACGGCGCGATTTTCGCGCCGAACGACTGGGCTACCACTGGGCTACCGCGCAAAGTGCGAGCCGGGGCGCCTGTTTCCCAGCTCCAATGCATCAATTTGCGGGAAACAAGCCGCGGCAGCGGCGCTATGCGCCATGCTTCTGTCCGCAGCTTGATCAATGGTTTGGCTTACAGGATGCTCGGTATGGACCAGAGCGTCTATCCGTTCTTTCGCACGCCGTGAAAGCCGGCGACTTTGCGTAGGCTGGGGTCTGTGCCGTCACGGGCGTCGATGCCGAGAAGGTCGCTAACCTGGTCCCACCTGTGATCGGGCAGGGTAAGAAGTGATGGTGCGCTTGAGATGGAGTCTTGAGCGCACACAATGGACGACCCAAGCGACGCCTTAAGAGTGGAGAAGCCGCGCCGGATCGAGATTTTGACCGGCGGCGGCGAGCGGCGACGATGGACTGAGGCGATGAAGGCCAAGCTCGTCGCTGAGAGCCTGAAGCCCGGCGTGATGGTGACGGAGCTTGCCCGGGCTCATGGCGCGCGGGCCTCACAGATTCATCTTTGGCGCAAGGATGCGCGCGAAGGACGCTTGCTCCTAGCGGCGGCGCCCGCGTTTGCGGAGGTCGTGATCGCGCCGAGGCCTCTGGCGCCGCGTCGCGCCGGGCGCCGCCCAAGGCGAACGCCGCGGCGATCGAGATCGATGCGCCGAAGATAGCGATCCGGGTCCGGGCGGGCGCTGAGGTGGAGATCGTGGCGGCGATCATCGGGGCGCTGAAGCCGTGATCGTCCCGCCTGGCCCGGTGCGGGTGATGGTGGCTTTGAAGCCGGTGGATTTTCGCAAAGGCATGGATGGCCTGGCGGCGCTGGTGCGTGAGGAGTTGAAGGCCGATCCGTTCGCCGGAATCATCTATGTCTTCCGCGCCAAGCGCGCCGATCGGCTTAAGCTGGTGTTCTGGGACGGACCGGATTGGCGTTGGTGTCCAAGCGGCTTCGGGTCGTAGCGATGGCATCGTTTGCCGCTGTTTAGTGAACCTCCCCGCAGCTCAAGCCAGCTTGCGGGCTTGCCAATAATGCAGCGCGGCGTAATTGAGACGCATGGGAGGCGTCCGTGCTGCGAGCGCGTGTTCAAACTGGCAATCTGGTCTGGCGACGCGGTCAAGCTACCGGAATGTTGGATTTCGCCGTACCGGCGGGAACAGAAGGCGTCGCGCGCTTCGGCGCCGGTCCGGTGTGGCAGGGTGAGGGCGCGCGTGTGCACCCTGGGCCGTTCGCCGTAGAAGCCTTTGTTCTCAGTACCCCAGATACCATCGCCGGCGACGCCTCGACCACCAGCACACTGGCCATAAACGGCCCGTCCGCCTCCAGCCTCATTGATGTGACCGGCGACCAGGATTGGTTTCGCATTGAGCTGACGGCGGGCGAAAGCTACGCATTTGCGTTGAATGGATCCGGCCTCTCGCCGCTGAGCGACGCGTTTCTTGAACTTTACAACGCTTCGGGAACGCTTCTCTCACTCGATGACGATGGCGGGCCCGGGAACAATTCAATGATGCAGTTCACCGCCACACAGAGCGGCGTTTATTACGTCTCGGCCGAGGGGTTTGAGGATGCAACTGGCGAGTACACGATCAGCGCCGCCACCGGCCCGGCGCAAGACCCTCTCGACACACTCGATCTCGGCTTCACCTTCGCGCATGCCGCAATCAATGTGTATTTCGCACTGACCGGCGAACAGCGCGGACCGTCCGGTGCTGCTTTGCGGGACTTCACGGTCGAGGAAATCGCCTCGGTGATGTCGGCGCTCGCAACCATCGCCGATGTCACCGATCTGACATTTGCGGTCGTAGGGTCGGCGGCCGGCGCTGATTTTGTGATGACGTTGTCCGATCTCGATCCTGGCGTTTTGGGACAGACCTGGCCGGACGCGGCCATCGCCTACATCGAACTCGCGCCCGATGCGCCAGGCTGGACTGCCGCGGGCCTGCAGCCCGGCGGGCTCGGCTATTCGACCATCATCCACGAAGCTGGCCACGCGCTCGGCCTTGCCCATCCGCATTTGGACGGCGGCGACGTGCAAGTGATGCAGGGCGTGGTGAGCGAGTTTGACTCCTACGGCGCGTTCCAACTCAACCAGCAGGTCTTCACCATCATGTCGTACAATGATGGGTGGCCGCTGGGACCAAACGGCGCGCCTATAGACGATGCATCCGGCCACGCTGCGGGCCCGATGGCGCTCGACATCGCGCTGCTGCAGCAACGCTACGGCGCCGACACCAGCCACAATGTGGGTGACACAACCTACCTGTTGGGTGGGCAAGACGGGTCGTATGTGGCGATTTGGGATGCCGGCGGGGTCGATACAATCGATGCCAACACCAGCGCTGCGGTAGTCATCGACTTGCGCGCCGCTACCTTGCTGAATGCGATCGGCGGCGGCGGATATCTATCCTACGCGCAAACCTCTCAAGTCGGCTTCACTATTGCCGCCGGCGTCGTGATTGAGAACGCATCAGGCGGGCCAGGGGACGATATTATCATCGGCAATGCAGCCAACAATGTCATGAGGGGCGGCGGCGGCACAGATACCTTCATTGGCGATGCGGGGGCTGACACTTATTTTGGGAGCTTCTCGCCTTTCGATTTCGACATTGTTTCTTATGAATTGTCCCCTTCCGCCGTGAGCCTGAATCTGTCCACCGGCGCGGCGACGGGCGACGCCCAGGGCGACATGTTTTTCAGCATCGAAGCGATTGCCGGCACCGACTTCAACGATTCCTTGACGGGATCAAGTGGACGGAACGTGCTCGTCGGGCTCGGCGGCAACGACGTTTTGGTGGGGCTCGGCGGCGCCGATGCGCTGGACGGTGGCGACGGCGTCGACACCGTGTCTTACGCGGCGGACAATTTTGTCGTGGTCAATCTGCAAACCGGCGTGAACCAGGGTGACGCAGTGGGCGACACCTATGTCAGTATCGAAATCATCGCCGGAACCGTCGCCGGCGATGTGATGACTGGGGATGCCGCCAACAACATGTTCGTCGGCGGCGGCGGCGCCGACACACTCACGGGCGGGGCCGGAGATGATACCCTGGAAGGCGGCGGTGGCGCCGATAGGCTCGATGGCGGCGAAGGCTCCGACACCATCTCCTACGCCAACTCGTTTGGACCTCTGGGTGTTACCGTGCGCCTGACTTTCCTTGTCTTTTCGTTCGGCGGCGACGCCGATGGCGATACGTTTGTAAGCATAGAGAATATCATCGGTTCGAGCGGAGGCGACGGATTATTTGGAACCGGTGGTGCAAACAGGCTTGAGGGTGGCGCTGGCAATGATGATATTAATGGGTACTTCGGCGACGATGTCCTCTTCGGCGGCGTGGGCGCCGATAATTTGGAGGGAGGCGCCGGCGCCGACGCCATCGACGGCGGCGATGGCCTCGATTCCGCCAACTACCGCAGCGCGACTCGCGGCCTGACCGCAAGCCTAGCGGCGGCGTCAGTAAACACGGACGACGCGCTGGGTGACACCTACAATTCAATCGAAAATTTGATCGGGTCCGAGTTTGCCGATGCGCTGAGTGGCGACGCGGGCGTCAATGTGCTGGCTGGCGCCAATGGCGACGATGCCCTCAGCGGCGAAGCTGGCAACGATACCTTACGCGGGGAAGGCGGCATCGATGCATTGTTCGGCGGCGACGGCGACGATGTCTTGATCGGCGGGATTGACGCGGACTCGCTTGATGGCGGCGCGGGAACGGACACCGCCGATTATTCCACTTCAAGCGCCTTGGTCAGCGTGAGCCTGCAGACCGGCATCGCCACCGGCGGCGATGCCGCGGGCGATACCTTCGCCTCGGTCGAAAACGTGACCGGCTCGGCCTTCAACGATACGCTGATCGGCCGCGACGGCCTCGCCAATGTGCTCAACGGCGGTGGCGGCAACGACACTTTGATCGGCGGCGCAGGAAGCATCGCCGACGTGCTCAATGGCGGTGGCGGCAACGACACTTTGGTCGGCGGCGCGGGCGTGGGCGCCGATGTGCTCAATGGCGGCGGCGGCATTGGCGATCTCGCCGATTATTCGGCCTCGCTCGCTGGCGTCACAATAAATCTTGCATTGGGAACCGGCCTCGGCGGCGACGCGCAAGGCGACACGCTGACGGCGATCGAAAATCTGAGCGGCTCCGGGTTCGGCGATACGCTTACCGGCGATATCAGCGCCAACACGCTATTCGGGGGGGCAGGCGGCGATCAATTGTCCGGCAATGGCGGCGCCGATTCGATGTTCGGCGGCGATGGCGACGATGTATTGATTGGTGGTGCGGGCGCGGATGCGCTCGACGGCGGCGCGGACGCGGGCGACGTTGCCGATTATTCGGCTTCGTTCTCTGGCGTCACGGCGAATCTCGCCTTGGGAACTGGGTTCGGCGGCGACGCGCAAGGCGACACGCTGACGGCGATCGAAAATCTGAGCGGCTCCGGGTTCGGCGACACGCTTACCGGCAACATGGGCGCCAACAGGCTGTCCGGCAAGGGCGGCGACGATTCGTTGTTCGGCGGCGATGGCGACGACATTTTGATTGGCGGCGCCGGTGGGGATGCGCTTGCGGGCGGCGCGGGGATCGACGGGGCGGATTATTCTTCGTCAGGCGCGGGCGTTGTCGTCAATCTGCAGACCGGAAGCGCCACCGGCGGAGATGCCGCCGGCGATACGTTCGTGTCGGTTGAAGACGTGATCGGCTCGGAATTCAACGATACGCTGAGCGGACGCGATGGGTTTGTGAATGTGCTCAGCGGCGGGCTCGGCGATGATGTGCTCTCTGGCGGCGTCGGCGCTGACACCATGCATGGCGGCGACGGCATCGACACGCTGGACTACTCGCTTTCTCCCAATGGCGTCGATGTACGTCTGTTCTCCGGAGCGGCCGCCGGCGGCGCGGCCAATGGCGATACGTATAGCTCAATCGAGAACATCATTGGCGCGGCGACAAAAACCGACACGCTCGCCGGCGACACTGGGGCCAACATGATCTGGGGCGGGGGTGGCAACGAGACCATTACTGGGCGCGAGGGCGCTGACACATTGCACGGCGAAGCCGGCAACGACACGCTGCTCGGCGGCGCGGATTCAGACACGCTGATCGGCGGCATCGGCGCGGATACCTTGGGCGGCGGCGCGCAGGACGATCTGGTCGATTATTCGGCGTCCAACGCTGGCGTCACCGTCAATCTGCAAACCGGGCTCGGAACCGGCGGCCACGCGCAGGGCGACGTGTTCGTGTCGATCGAGGACGTGACCGGCTCGGATTTCGCCGATGTCATCGTCGGCAAGAACAATCTCTGGGATAACGTCTTCGACGGCCGCGGCGGCAACGACACTTACACCGGCGGCCTCGGCAACGACGTGTTCGTATTTCGCGCGAGTTCAGGCGCGGACGCGGTGACCGACTTCAGCCCGCTGGCCTTGAGCAACAATGATGCGGTGCAGCTGATCGGTTTCGGCGCGGGCTCCGATACCTTCGCTGAAGTGATCGCCGCCGCCTCCCAGGTCGGCGCCGATACCGTGATCGATTTCGGCGCGGGCCAGACACTGACGCTGCAGAACGTGACGCTGGCTTCGCTAACCAGCGACGATTTCATTTTCGGGTCGTAGCAACCACGGACGTCGCACTTGGCGCTGGCGCGCAATAGGCCCCCCAAGCGTCCATGAGCTTGCGACGCTTGTCGAACAGATCGCCGCGCCGGTAGGCGGCTTCGACGCGGTCGCCGACGGCATGGGCGAGCGCGGCTGGCGAGCGCCTTGGCGCGTTCCTCCGCGCGCGCTGCGATTGGATCGACGCCGCCCTTGGCCTGCTTGCGCGCCGCCAGCGCCGCTTCGCGCGCGGCGGCGAGATCGATGAGCGCAGCTGAGCCCAGCCCGATCTCGCGCCGGCGACCGTCGGTGACAGTGAAGCGCAGCGCCCAGGAGCGTTTGAATGCGCCATCGGCGCTGCGCGTAACCTGCAGCTAGAGCCCGCCGCCGTCAGCGAATAGGACGGGCGCCTTCGCCGTCGCCACGGTGCGCGCGCTCGATGGACGCCGGCCACGTGCTTTCCGAGTGATTGCGCAGGCTCTCTACCCACACTTCTACCCACAGAATTGGCGCTGCTTGGCGCGGGCGTCAATGGACGCCGGCGGGCATCCACTGAAGGAAAATTCTTCTACTCGCTTGCGCTCATCGTGCAAGAAAGCGTTTAACTCAACCAGTCGATCAATCTGGTGCGCTCGGCTAGACTAGGCTCACATGCGTTCCTGGCAATTCTGGATCGATCGTGGCGGCACGTTTACAGATGTGGTCGCGCGGGGCCCGCACGGGGTCGAAATCGTCAAGAAGCTGCTCTCGGTCAATCCGGAGCGCTATGGGGATTCCGCGCTCGAAGCGATCCGCCAAGTCCTCGCCGAACATGAGGGTTCTTTCTCTGACATCGACGTTGTGAAACTGGGGACCACGGTCGCCACCAACGCGCTCTTGGAGCGCAAGGGCGCGGACGTGGTGTTGCTGGTGACCCAGGGGTTTGGCGACGCGCTCGAGATCGGCGCGCAGGCGCGGCCGGACATCTTCGCCCGTCACATCGTGAAGCCTGGCCCCTTGCATCGGCGCGTCATCGAAGTGCGGGAGCGCGTGACGGCGGAAGGGGAAGTGCTGACGCCGCTTGATGAGGCGCGCGCGCGCGCGGCGCTGTGCGGAGCGTTCGAGGCGGGATATCGCGCCGTCGCCATCGCATGTCTGCATGGCTGGGCGCATCCGGCGCATGAACAGCGGCTCGCCACGATCGCGCGCGAGATCGGCTTTACCCAGATTTCGGTCAGCTCCGAGATCAGCGGTTTGATAAAGTTCGTGCCGCGCGCGGACACGTGCGTGGCGGACGCTTATCTCTCGCCCGTCCTGCGCGCCTATGTCGATGGCTTTGCGGGCGCGCTGCCCGAGGGCGACGGCGGCCCATCGCGGCTCATGTGCATGCAATCGAACGGTGGGCTCGCGCATGCCGCCGATTTCCGTGGCCGCGATGCGGTGCTGTCTGGCCCGGCCGGCGGGGTGGTTGGCATGGCGGCGGCGGCGCGCGCCGCGGGCTTTGCGCGCGCGCTCGGCTTCGACATGGGCGGCACCTCGACGGATGTGTCCCATTATGCCGGCGCGTTTGAACGCAGCAGCGAGACCATTGTGGCGGGTGTGCGTCTCTCAGCGCCGATGCTGCAGATTCACACCATCGCGGCGGGCGGCGGCTCTATTTGCTTTTTCGACGGCATGCGCTTGCGCGTGGGGCCGCGTTCCGCCGGCGCCGATCCGGGCCCTGCTTGCTATCGCCGCGGCGGCCCGCTCACGATTACCGATTGCAACGTGCTGCTGGGCCGCGTGAGGCCTGAATTCTTTCCCGCGATCTTCGGCCCAAACGCGGACCAGATGCTCGATCGAGGCATTGTCGAAGAGAAATTCGCCGCCCTCTGCGCCGAGATCGGGCATGCCAGCGGCCGGCCGATCTCGCCCGCGGACGCCGCCGAGGGATTTCTTGCCATCGCCAATCTGAACATGGCCGAGGCGATCAAGAAGATCTCGATCCAACGCGGCCACGATCCCGCCGATTATGTACTGGTCGCTTTTGGCGGCGCGGGCGGCCAGCACGCCTGCGCTGTTGCCGACGCAGTGGGCATCGACACCATCCTGCTGCACCCGCTGGCGGGCGTGCTGTCGGCCTGGGGCATCGGACTGGCCGACATTCGCGCCATGGCCGAGGAGAGCGTTGAGCGGAAACTGGATGACGTTCCCGACTTGCGCGATCGTGCGGGCGCGCTTTGCGCGAAAGCGCGGCGCGCACTGAGTGGCGACGGGGCGGTCGATACCGTCACAATAAACCTCAGATATGAAGGCGCTGATTCCGCCCTGCCTGTGCCTCTGGCCGACGCCGCCACCCTGAAGGCGGCCTTTGAAGTCGAACATCGAAAGCGCTTTGGCTTCACCGATCCCGGCCGCGTCATCGTCGTCGCATCGCTGTCGGCGGAGGCTGCAATCATGGCAAGTCCTCCACAACAGGCCAAGCGCGCGCGGGAGGGCCGCGCCGCGCCTCACGCTTCAGTGGCTGTCATTCATGAGGGCGGCGCGGGCGTCGCTGATGTGTTCTACCGCGCGGCGTTGCCGTCGGATTTTGAGACCACCGCCCCCGCGATCATCCTAGAGGAGGGGGCGACCACCTATATCGCGCCAGGCTGGCGCGCGCGCTTGAACCAACGCGGCGACCTGATCCTCGCGCGCATGGCCGCGCGCGGGCAGCGCGCTCCCATCGGCACGCAAGCGAATCCCATTCTGCTTGAAGTTTTCAACAATCGCTTCATGGGCGTCGCCGAAGAGATGGGCTTGGCGCTGCAGGCCAGCGCGTCCTCGGTCAACATCAAGGAGCGCCTGGATTTCTCGTGCGCGGTGTTTGACGAGACCGGGGCCCTGGTCGCCAATGCGCCCCACATTCCGGTGCACCTGGGCTCGATGAGCGACAGCGTCCGGGAAGTCATGCGCCAGCGCGGCGACGCCATGCGTCCGGGCGATGTCTACATGCTGAACGCCCCGCACGCGGGCGGCACCCACCTTCCAGACATCACGCTGATCGCGCCTATCATTCTCTCCGGCGAGAACAAACCGGCCTTCTTCACCGCCGCACGCGGCCATCACGCGGACATCGGCGGCATCACGCCAGGCTCGATGCCGCCCGACAGCACGCGCGTTGAGGAGGAAGGGGTGCTGATCGAGAATTTCCTGCTGGTGCGCGACGGACGCCTGCTCGAGCGGGAAGCGCGCGATCTGCTGGCATCCGGCCTCCATCCCGCGCGCGACATCGATCGCAACATTGCCGACCTCAAGGCGCAGATCGCCGCCTGCGTCCGCGGCGCCAATGAATTGGAGCGCCTTGTTGTTCATTACGGCCGCGCTGGGGTCGCGGCTTACATGCGCCATGTGCAGGACAATGCCGAAGAGCAGATCCGCCGCGTCATCGCCACGCTTGAGCCGGGCGCCTTCGAGGCGCCGATGGACAATGGCGCCGTCATTCGCGTCGCGATCACGCCAGATCGGGCGCGGAGGTTGGTGCGTGTGGATTTCACTGGGACATCGCCGCAGCATGGAGGCAATTTCAACGCTCCCCTCGCCATCACGCGCGCGGCCACGCTTTACGTGTTTCGCACTCTCGTGGACGACAATATCCCGCTCAACGAAGGCTGCCTCAGACCCATCGAGCTCATCGTGCCTGAGGGCTCGCTGCTCAACCCACGCCGCGGCGCGGCCGTGGTCGCCGGCAATGTCGAGACCAGCCAAGTCATAGTCGACGCGCTTTATGGCGCGCTTGGCATGCTCGCGGCTTCGCAAGGCACAATGAACAATTTCACCTTCGGCGATTCCAAGCGCCAATATTACGAAACCGTCTGCGGCGGCGCCGGCGCAGGCCCGGACTTTCCGGGCGCCTCGGCGGTGCAGACCCATATGACAAACTCGCGGCTCACCGATCCGGAAGTCCTGGAATCGCGTTTTCCGGTTTTGATCGAAGACTTTTCCGTCCGTCGCGGCTCGGGCGGCGCTGGCCGACACCGCGGCGGCGACGGCGCTGTCCGCCGCGTGCGCTTCCGCGCGCCCATGACAGCTGCGATGCTGGCGAACCGGCGCGCCACCGCGCCGTTCGGCCTCAAGGGCGGCGGCGATGGCGCCAGCGGCGCCAATCGCGTCGAGCGCGCCGACGGCTCGGTCACCCAACTAGGCGCAACGGGCAAAGCTGAGCTAGAAACTGGCGATGTGTTCGTGATCGAGACGCCGGGCGGCGGCGGCTATGGCGACGCTTAGAATAATTGGGGCTCGGCGATGTTGGTTTTGCTCGGCATCGGCGTCGTCGTGCTCGGCTTCATCGTGCGCGCAAATCCGCTGTTGGTGGTGATGGCGGCGGCGCTCACGACAGGTCTGGCGGCCGCCTGGACGCCGGCGGCGGATCTGCACTCTCTCTATGCCGCAGCGCTCGCCACCACCGCCGCGTTCGGCAAGGCCTTTAACGACAGCCGCTATGTCAGCGTCGTGTGGCTGGTGCTCGCGGCGATTGGTTTGCTTGAGCGCGCCGGACTGCAGGAACGCGCGCGCATCGCCATCGCCGAACTCCGCGCGGTTACGGTGGGGCGGTTGCTCAGTGTCTATTTCGTCACTCGCCAAAGCGCGGCGGCGCTGGGGCTGACTTCGCTTGGGGGGCATGCCCAGATGGTGCGCCCCCTGGTCGCGCCCATGGCGGAAGGCGCGGCCGAGACGAAGTTCGGGCCCCTGCCGGATCGCGAGCGTTTCCTGATCCGCTCGCATGCCGCGGCCGCGGACAACATCGCGCTGTTTTTCGGCGAGGACATCTTCATCGCCATCGCCTCGATCCTTCTGATCAAGGGGTTTCTGGAACAGAACGGCATTGCCGTCGAGCCGCTGCAATTATCGGTGTGGGCCATTCCGACAGCTATCGCGGCATTGCTTATCCATGGCTTCCGTTTGTGGCTGCTGGACCGGCGTCTGAAACGGGTGTTGACGCCGCCGCCGGCGATCAAGGGTGGCGCGAAACCATGATCACGCTCGCGCATGTTTATATCATAGGCGGGCTCTTCTTCGCCGCCGTTTCGGTCCTTTCCCTGCGCGACGGCGCCCATCCAAGAAGGGTGCGCAATTTCGCATTCTGGGGTCTGCTTGCGACCAGCTTCCTTGCAGGACAATTTCTAGGCGATCTTGGCAATGGGTTGCTTGTGCTGGGCTTGGTCGCGCTGGCGACGTTGGGGCTTGGGCAGGGCAAGGCGGAGACCACTTCGCCCGAAGAACGTCGCGCAAGCGCGGTGCGACGCGGCAATCTCTTGTTCCTGCCTGCGCTGATCATCCCGGCTGTTGCGCTGGCGGGAACGATGGCCGCAAAGCAAACTGAATGGGGAGCCAGCCTCATCGATCCCGCGCAGGCGACCTTGGTTTCGCTTGTGCTTGGCGTGCTGATCGCGCTCGTCGTGCTGATGCTGTGGCTGCGTCCGCCGGTGTTGGCGCCGCTGCAGGAGGGGCGACGGCTTCTCGATTCGGTTGGCTGGGCGGCGATCTTGCCGCAAATGCTTGCTTCGCTCGGCGCCGTTTTTCTCGCCGCGGGAGTGGGCGAACAGGTCGGCGCTGTTTTCTCGCAATACATTCCGCTGGATACACGGACCATGGCGGTCGCCGCTTATTGCATTGGCATGGCGCTGTTCACCATCATCATGGGCAACGCATTCGCGGCATTCCCAGTGATGACAGCAGCTGTCGGCCTGCCGTTCGTGGTGAGCGAGTTCGGCGGCGACCCCGCGCGGGTTTGCGCGATCGGCATGCTTGCCGGTTTCTGCGGCACGCTGATGACGCCGATGGCGGCGAACTTCAACGTCGTCCCCGCCAATCTGCTCGAACTCCCAGATCGCAACGCCGCGCTGAACGGGGTCATCCGCGCTCAAATCCCGACCGCGATCCCACTCTTGCTCGCCAACATCGTCCTGATGCGTCTGCTGGCGTTTCCCTCATGACAAAACTCACCCGCGATATCGCCGAGAAATTCGCCGCCCTCGCGCTGGCGCATGTGAGCCGGGAATACCCTAACAAGCTCGACCACGTGCTTGCAAATGAAGCGGATGCGCTTGGCCCCCGGGCGCTGCATCCGATCTTTTTCGGCAGCTTCGATTGGCATTCGTGCGTCCACGGCTATTGGCTGTTGGCGCGCCTGCTGCGGCGATACCCGGACATTTCGGTCGCTGCGGAGATCGCGGCGCTGTTCGATGCGCGCTTCACCGAAAATAACGTGACGGCCGAATGCGCCTATCTGGGCCGCCCGAGTGCGCGCGGTTTCGAACGCCCCTATGGCTGGGCCTGGCTCCTGGCCCTGCAAGCCGAACTTGATCAGCACGCCGACTGCCCGGGGCGCCGTGCGGCAAATGCTCTACGACCGCTTGCGTTGTGCTTTGCGCAGCGCTTCGCTGATTTTCTGCCGATCAGCGACTACCCCGTGCGCACGGGAGTGCATTCTAGCACCGCTTTCGCGCTGCGTCTCGCCGCCGACCATGCCGAGCAGGCCGATCCTCAACTCTTCGCTCTGATGCGCAACAAGGCGATGATTTGGTACGGCAACGATCGAGACGCCCAGGCCTGGGAGCCAAGCCAGGACGACTTTCTTTCACCCACGCTGATGGAAGCGGAGTGTATGCGCCGTTTCCTGAGGCCGGATGCATTCCACGCCTGGTTTGCGGATTTCCTGCCGCAAGCTTTCTCGGGCGGGCCGGCATCGCTGTTTACGCCAGCCCGCGTGAGCGATCGGAGCGATGGCAAGATCGCTCACCTCGACGGCTTGAATTTCTCCCGCGCCTGGTGCTGGCTTTCGATCGCAGCCGCGTTCCCCGCCGACAGCGCTTTGGCCCTGCGCGCCCGCGCGACCGCCGAGGCGGACCTCGCCGCTAGCCTGCACCACGTTGCCGGCGACTATATGGGCGAACATTGGCTGGCCACGTTCGCGCTGCTTGCGCTCGATCAGGACGAATAGTCGCTGAACACCAGACCACCCTGCCGCGCTACGGCTTCGCGTGCCGATAATGGCGGCGATTGGGCCGAGCCCTGGCGTTAAGTTCGGCGGCCTTCTCGTTTGCTTTTTCGGCCTCGCGATAGAGTTGATATTCGCCGGAGCGCAAATGCTCGGGCCATCCGAGCTGCTCCCCGCCCGCCGTGCGGACGCCATAATGCCCCGCCGCTTGGCGCACGAAGAACGGATTGTTCAGCATCGGCCGCGCCAGCGCGCACAGATCGGCGCGTCCAGCCGCGACGATAGTGTTGATCTGCTCCGGCAAGGTGATGTCGCCTACCGCTATGGTGGGAATATCCACGGCGAGGCGAATGAATTCCGCGAAGGGCGTCTGCCACATGCGTCCGTAAACCGGCTTCTGCCACGGCACGGTTTGCCCAGACGAGGCATGGATGATGTCGGCGCCGGCTCGTTTGAACAGCCGTGCATAGATCGCCAGGTCTTCCAAGGTGAGCCCGCCCTCGGCCCAGTCGGAGCAAGACAGACGCACAGACATCGGTTTGTCGGCGGGCCAGGCCGCGCGCACAGCCTCGAACACTTCGAGCGGATAGCGTGCGCGGCTAATGGCGTCGCCACCAAAAACATCGGTGCGGCGATTTGTGAGCGGGGATAAGAAGCTCGCCAGCAAATAGCCGTGCGCGCAGTGCAGTTCGGCCATGTCGAAACCGGCGCGCGCGCCGCGCTGCGCCGAGACAACAAAGCTCTCGCGAATTTGGTCCATTCTGGCGCGGTCAAGCTCAATCGGCGTCGGCGACTTGCCTTCGAAATAGGGGAGCGGCGAGGCCGAATAGACCGGCCAATTGCCCTCCGGCATCGGCAAGTTCTCCCCCAGCGCCGGGACATTTGTGGATCCCTTGCGGCCGGCATGACCCAATTGCAGCGCGACCTTTGCCGGCGTGGTCTCATGAATGAAAGCGATGAGGCGGCGCCATTGCGCTTCCTGCGCATCGTTCCAAAGCCCGGTGCAGCCGCTGGTGATGCGCGCGTCCGGCGTCGGGCAGGTCATCTCGGTAAAGATGAGGCCCGCGCCGCCAATTGCGCGCGCTGCGTAGTGAGTGAAATGCCAATCGTTGATGTCGCCGGCGTCGGCGCAATACTGCGCCATGGGGGCCATGGCTGCGCGGTTGGGCAGCGTGAGGCCGCGCAAATCGAACGGCGTGAACATCGGCGTGGGGCGATCCTGCGCTACATCGCGCCCGGTGGAGCGCCGGTATCGTGCGTAGAATTCATCCTCGACTTTACCCAGAAAACCCTTGTCGCGCAGGCCGACATTGTCCCAGGTCAGCGCCTTGGCGCGCGACATCAGCGAAAACGCGAACTCGTGGCGCGCCTTGTCCCAATGCTTGGGCATGTCCTCGAACCAGCGCAACGAGACCTGCGCATTGTGCTGGGTGATCTCGACCGGCGTGCGGCGCTCTGTTTCGTAGGCGCTGAGCGCCGCATCCACATCGCTCTGGTGCGCGACCACGGCATTGGAGAGCGCGGCCGCGCACTCCATGGCGAGCTTGGTGCCCGAGCCGATCGACCAATGCGCCGTCGCCTTCGCATCGCCGAGCAACACCATGTTGTCGTGGCGCCAGGACGCGCAGGCGATGGTTGGGAAGTTACGCCAGATCGAGCGATTGGTGATGAACGAATGGCCCCGCAGCGCTTCGCCAAAAACGCCCTCAAGGTATTTAGCGCTTTCGGCTTCGCTCATGGCCTCAAAGCCGCCGGCGGTCCAGCATTCCGGCGTTGTCTCGATCACCCACGTTGAGGCGCCGGCCTCGTATTGGTAGGTGTGCGCGCAGAAATGGCCATGCTCGGTCCTGACGAAGAAGAAGGTGAAGGCGTCGAGCGGGCGGGTCGAGCCGAGCCAGCAGAATTTGTTGCGTTGTTCGGTGATGCGCACGCCGAAGCGCTCGGTATGCTTGGCGCGAATGGGGCTATTGATCCCTTGTGCGACGACCACGAGATCGCAATCCGCGAAACGCTCTTCGACCGAGTCGGGTTCTATCGTGTCCGAGAAATGCAACCTGACGCCTAGCGAAGCGCAGCGCGCCTGCAAGAGGCCGAGCAGAGTCCGGCGTGAGCAACCGGCAAAGCCATTGCCCCCAACGATGGTGCGCTCGCCCTTGTGTTCGATGACAATGTCGCTCCAATAGGCGAAGTTCGCGCGCGCAGCGGCATAGGATTCTGGGTCCGCGGCGAGGAATTCGTCCAAAGTTTCATCGGAGAACACGACGCCAAAGCCGAAAGTATCGTCGGCGCGGTTTGCCTCATGGATATCGATTTCGCACTCGGGCATCCGCTTCTTGGTGAGCAACGCGAAATAGAGCCCGCCGGGCCCGCCGCCAATCACCGCAATTTTCATGCGCCGGGCTCCGCGACGACAGCCGTCACTTCCAGCTCGACCTTGGCGTCATCTTCAATCAGCGCGGAAACCTCGACTACAGCCATGCACGGAAACACCTTGCCGAGCACCTCGCGCCAGGCTTCGCCGATGTCGGCGCGCGCGGCGATGTACTCGCGCTTGTCGGTGACGTAGCAGGTGATGCGTACAATGTCTGCGGGCGCCGCCCCGCCTTCCGCAAGAATCGCGCGCGCGTTAAGCAGCGCCTGGCGAAATTGGCCGGTGAGGTCCTTGTGTGGAAACGCCTCCTGTTCGTTCCAGCCGACAATGCCGGCGGTGAACACAAGGCGCCCGCAGGCGACGATGCCGTTGGCATAGCCCTTGGGCCGCGGCCAGCCCGGCGGTTGCAAAGTCTTGCGCGTCATTCAATCGCCCTGGAACATTGGTTTTTCCTTGGCGACGAAGGCAAGGTAGGCGCGCTCGAAATCCTTGGTCTGCATGCAGATCGCTTGCGCCTGCGCTTCCGCCTCGATGGCGGTGTCGAGGCTCATGTCCCATTCCATGTTCAGTTGGTTCTTGGTGATTCCGTTGGCGAAGGCTGGCCCCGATGCGAGCCTGCGCGCGGCCTCCATGGCGTGCTCATCGAGTTTGTCCGCGGCCACGATGTCGTTGAAGTAGCCCCAGGCCTTGCCTTCTTCCGCGCTCATGGTGCGGCCGAACAGGAGCAATTCGCTGGCTCTGCCTTGGCCAATGATGCGCGGCAGCATCGCGCACGCGCCCATGTCGCAGCCGGCAAGGCCAACGCGATTGAACAGGAACGCGGTTTTCGCCTCGGGCGTCGCGTAACGGATGTCCGAGGCCATCGCGATAATGGCGCCGGCGCCGACGCTGACGCCATCCACGGCGGCGATGATCGGTTGTGGGCAATGGCGCATCGCCTTCACCAGATCGCCGGTCATGCGCGTGAAATTAAGCAATTCCGGCATGCCCATCTTGGTGAGCGGGGCAATGATGTCGTGCACGTCGCCGCCGGAGCAGAAATTGCCGCCGCTGCTGGCGAACACGACGGCTTTCACCTCCCGCGCATAAACCAGCGCCCGAAACGCGTCGCGTAACTCGGCGTAGGATTCGAATGTCAGCGGATTCTTGCGCTCGGGCCGGTCGAGCGCGATGCGCGCGACGCCTTCGGCAAAACGCCAAACAAAGTGCCGAGGAGAAAAAGTGCTGGGGTTCACGGCTTCCTCTCGTGCGGACGGGCGAGGGCTCTAAGCCAGGGCGAGGGTCGCCGCAGGCGTCTGCGTAGACCCGCAACGCACTATAAACGAGGCTTTGGTTCTTGGGCAACCGAGCCGCGTGGCGGTTCAAGAATGTGGCGGCCAGGGAATGAACGCGGAGGTTCGGCGTTTGTACGCTTCGTAGCCGGGTTTGGTCCGCTGCAGATGCGGCTCGGTTGTCGGCGCACCCGAAACGCGCACGAGCAGGAATGTCACCAAGAGCGGCGCCGGAAGGCTCCACAGCCCCATGCCGGAATCGGCCGCGATGAGCCACAAGCCCCACCAGAGGCACAATTCTCCGAAATAATTGGGGTGGCGCGAATAGCGCCAGAGCC
>JAKFYF010000084.1 GCA_021731005.1 Hyphomonadaceae bacterium | reverse complement strand
GCACCGTCGCGCATGTCGCCTCCAGATCTCGCGCACACAGCATGGTGCGCGCCGCGAAACCTTGCAATCGGCGCCCTTATCGGGCGGCTTCGCCTTGTCGTGGGAACCCGGGGCGGTATTGTCCAGTGCATCCGGGGTCGCCCGGAGGGATCCCGCTTTGCGCACCTACCTCGATTTCGAAAAACCGGTCGCCGAGATCGAGGAGAAGATCGAAGAACTCGCGGCCCTGGCGGAGGCCTCCGGCGCGGACGCCATCACCCAGGGCGTGGAGCTTTCGCGGCTCAAGACCAAGGCCGCCGACCAGCTCGCCGCCATCTATTCCAAGCTCGACCCCTGGCAGAAGGCCCAAGTCGCCCGCCATCCCGAACGGCCCCATTTTCGCGACTACGTCGCAGCGCTCGTCACCGATTTTGTCGAACTTTCCGGGGACCGCGGCTTTGGCGAAGACGCGGCAATCCTGGGCGGGACCGGCAAATTCCTGGGCAGACCCTGCGTTGTGCTTGGCCATGAGAAGGGCCGCTCAACCGTGGATCGGCTGAAGCACAATTTCGGCATGGCGCGCCCCGAGGGCTACCGCAAGGCGGTGCGGCTGATGGATTTGGCCGAACGCTTTTCCCTGCCGGTGGTAAGCTTCGTCGATTCAGCCGGCGCCTATCCTGGCATCGGCGCGGAAGAGCGCGGCCAGGGCGAAGCCATCGCCCGCTCAACCGAGCGCTGCCTCAGCTTGGGCGTACCGATGGTGGCGGTGATTTCCGGCGAAGGCGGCTCGGGCGGGGCCATCGCGATTGCGGCCGCGAATACGGTGCTGATGCTGGAACATGCTTATTATTCGGTGATCAGTCCCGAGGGCGCGGCGTCCATTCTCTACCGCAAGAAGGAGGGCGAGGCGCCCCGCGCCGAGCGCGTCCGCGAGGTCGCCATCGCGCTCAAGATCACCGCCCAGGAATTGCTCGAACTGCGCGTGATCGACGCCATCATCCCCGAACCGGTAGGGGGCGCGCACCGCGAGGCGGCCACCGCCATCGCCACAGCGGGGGCGGCCATCGCGGCAGCGCTAGATAAGCTTGGCGGATTATCGCCCCAGGGATTGCGGACCCATCGCCGCCAACGCTTCATGGCCATCGGCCGCTTCGAGACGGAAACCGCCGGCGCCTAATCGCCACACTGTGTTCACCTTGCACTCAGGGGTCGCGGCGTCCGATACTGGTCCTCGAAAATCCGGAGGCCTCCCCATGCCAGAACACATTTCCCGCCGTAGCGTAGCACTCGTACTTGGCGCCGCGGCAATCGCGCCGGCGGCTGCGTTCGCACAGGAGCACGAACGCAGCGAGACCTATTCCGAAGACGAAGTGGTCGCAGCGGCGGAGCGGTTCTTTGGCGCTGGCGCGGAGGGCTTGGCGACGGTCGTGCGCCACGTGTTCGAGGATCTCGGCCGCCCCAACGCCTTCATCGAGGGCACCGAAGGCTCGGGCGCATTGGGCTTCGGTCTGCGTTATGGACAGGGACGCCTGCGTATCAAGGGCACGCTCGGCGGCACGCGCGTGTTTTGGCAGGGGCCGTCGGTCGGCTTCGACACCGGCGGCAACGCCTCCAAGGTGTTTACGCTCGCCTACAATCTGCGCAGCGCCGAGGAGGTTTTCCACCGTTATGCCGGGGTGGACGGCTCAGCCTATTACATTGGCGGCATCGGCGTGAACTACCAGCGCCGCAACAATGTGACGCTGGCGCCGATGCGCGCGGGCGTCGGCCTGCGACTCGGAGCGAGCATCGGCTACCTGCACTACTCGCGCCGGCGGCGCATCAGTCCGTTCTGAGCATTGGTCCGCTGAGGGCATTCATACCAACCCGCACTCCTTCATCCAGGGGCGGCGAAGCCGAACCCGGAATGAAGGGGATCGTAGGAAACTAGCGCGCCATGCCAACAGCATGCAGCCTGGCGCCATGCTCGTGCAGCCAGGCGCGGCCGCGCTCATAATCGGGGACGGCGCGCTTCACCAGCGCCCAGAACCGGCGCGAGTGGTTCATCTCTTTCAAGTGCGCGACTTCGTGCGCCGCCAAATAATCCAGCACAAAAGGCGGCGCGAGCACGACACGCCATGAGAACGACAGCGCCCCATCAACCGAGCACGACCCCCAACGCGAGCGGATCTCCTTCACGGTCAGGCGCGCCGGGCGTACGCCCAATGTGTTGGCATGACGCGTCACGCTCGCCGCCAGATCGTTGCGCGCCTGATCCTTGAAATAGCGCAGCAAGCGCGGCTCGAATAACGCCGGGTCGGGCGCGGGCGCAATCAGACGCGGCGGTTCACCCGCCTCGATGCGAGGCCCCGAGCGTCCATGCTCGTACACCAATTCGTGCAACACCCCGCGCAGCGGCGCGTGCGCGCCCGGGGCCAGCAGCACACCTTGAGGCAAGCGCGCCAACTCATGCGCGATCCAGCCCGCGCGATCGGCCGCGAATTGCGCGGCGTGCTTGAGGTGGCGCTGCGACGGCGCGGTGGCGATGGCTTCGCGCCGGGTTGGATCGATGCGAACCGAAACATGGCGGGCGCGTGGATTGATCACGAGTTTCACCGCCACGCGGCGCCCGTCGATCGTTTCGATCTCGGTCTGAGTTGGCTGCCGCGAGGCCCTCGAATCGAAACGCATGCGCAAGCTTCACACGCGGCGCGTTAACGCCTCAAGCAGGCAGGGAAGCATGAACGGTGCGCAGCCGTGGATAGCGGGTGGGCGGGGCTATTCGCCGACAACCTTCAGGAAGCGCTTTCCAGCCCTGCGCGTCGCCGGCGATTGGAATGCGCGCATGAAGCGGCGCATGCGCGGATAGATCTCGCTCTGGAAGCGCCTGCCGTTGAACACGCCATAATGGCCAACGCCCGGCTGGATGTAGTCCTGGCGCATGCCATCGGGCAGGCCGGTGCACAGATCGTGCGCGGCCTGGGTCTGGCCGATGCCGGAAATGTCGTCGAGTTCGCCTTCCACCGTGAGCAGCGCCGTCGCGGCGATCGCGCCGGGATCGACGCGCACGTCGCGGTGGATGAACTCGCCTTTCGCCAGCGAATATTCCTGAAACACCTCGCGCAGGGTCTGCACGTAGAATTCCTCGCTCAGATCCATGACCGAGAGATATTCATCGTAGAAGTCGCGATGCCTTTGCGCGCTATCGCCGTCGCCCTTGATCAGATGCTGGAAGTAATCGTGGTAGGCGTCGACATGGCGCGTCAGGTTCATTCCCATGAAGCTCGCCAATTGCAGGAATCCTGGATAGACGCGCCGAAATCCGCCCGGGTAGATCGCCGGCACGGTGTGGATCATGTTCTTCTGGAACCACTCTATGGAGCGGCGCTCCGCCATCAGGTTGGGCGCCGTGGGCGAACGGCGCGCATCGATCGGGGACCCCATGTAGGTCATGGTCGCTGGCGTGCAGGGATCGCCCTCCTGCGCAAGCATCGAGATCGCCGCCAGCACGGGCGGTCCCGGCTGACAAACCGCGACCACGTGTGTGTCAGGCCCCAGCGCACGCAGCATCGCCATCACATGATCGACGTAATCGTGATAATCGAAGCGGCCCGAAAGCACCGGCGCCTGGCGTGCATCTACCCAATCGGTGATGTACACCTCATGCTCGGGCAGGAACGCTTCCACGGTCCCGCGCAGCAGCGTCGCGTAATGCCCCGACATCGGCGCCACGATCAAAACGGTGGGGTCGGTGCGGTCGCCGCGGGCTTGGCGCAGCGCATGGGCGTCGCGCTCGAAATGCAGCATCGTGCACCAAGGTGATGACCAGGCAGGCTTTGGGGTCACCGCAACCGGCGCGTCCGCAACCAGCGTCGTCGGCAGGTTCCAGGCGGGCTTGCGGTAGCGGCGGGTAACCGTCTCGAACAAATCCGAAGCCGCCGCCATCGCCCGCGCGGCCTCGCTGTCAGCAGCGGGGTTCAGCGGCGAGCGCAGCATGCTCGATTGCATCATGGCGGCGATGCGCAGCGGCGCCACTGAAAGGTGGCCCAGTTCAAAAAGTGAATAGAGCATGCCGACCCCCAACGCCGCACTGCAGCATTCAACCGCTCAAAGGTGCGTTATCCCCATTTCCAAACCGCTAAGGATTGGGCTTCCCCAAGCCGGATTCCCTAAGCTTTGTTAAGCTAAGCTAACCGCCCTGCCACGCGCAATCACCTTGCTGCACTGCACTTAGCGTCCGCGGCGCTCCAGGCCGCGGGCTATGCAGCGTGCGAGATCGGCTGGCTGGACTGACACCAGCGCGCTCTCCGGACTGGCTGGGTCGGAGCGAGTGATTGTCGGCATAATTGCCACGGTTTTCCATTGACTATCAAGTACATAGACCATGGAAGAATGATCGAGCAAATAGCCGCCGCCCTCGCTGCCTGGCGCTCGCGCGCCGTGCACCTGGAAGGCGGTTTTCGCCGCGCCGATCTGCGCTGGCGTTCCGGTCAACCCCATTAGACCAGCGGGAAAGCCGGAACTACGGACATATTGGCCCATGACCTGAGGCGTGTCGCGTTCGGGATCGAGGGTGATGAACGCGGTCTGCACGTCAAAGCCGCCTGGCTCGGCGAGCGCCTCGGCCAGCGTATTCAGGCTGGTGGGGCAAACATCGGGACAGTGGGTGTAGCCAAAATAGAGCACGATCGGCTCGTTGGCGAAATCGGCCTGGGTCACCGGGTCGCCGTTGTGGTCGACCAGGCTGATCGGGCCCCCGACCACCTCGGCCCCTTCCAAGATGCAGCCTGGGATCGGCGTCGCAGGCGTTCTTACACCCTGGCCAAAACTCACCAGCGCAAACGCACCGAGCGCCGAGAGCGCCGCGGCGATGAGGGCCGGTGCGGCTGCAGCCGTCAGGTTTCGTCGCGGCGTTTGCCCGCTGTTAGACATGGGAACGACGCTGAGCCTCCCGGGGCGATCAAGCAACGCGGCGCGAGGGCGCACCGGACCCATCGCCGCACCGGCGGCCCTCCGCGGACACCCATTCCGGGATTGCGCGAAGCCCAAGTCTGGGACCTATAAACACTGTTCGTTGGAATCTTGGCGAGCGCGGTACAAATGCCGTGTTCTTGAGCCCGGAACGCCGCTTCGCGGCCTGCGGGGACCAGTGCAGAGAGCCATGCTTCAATGAGGGCCGATACTAGTGTAGCGCCCGCGCCTTCGTTTTGGACCGCGCGTGGGCGCGTGCGCCTGCGCACGCTCATCCTGCTCAGGTGGCTGGCGATTTTCGGCCAGACCTTGGCCGTGCTTTTCGTGCGCTTTGGACTTGAAGTTGAGTTCCCGTTTTCATGGGCGCTCGCGGCGATCGGCGTCTCGGTCGCGCTCAACATTTCTCTTATTGCACGCGGTCAGGCCCAAGAGCTGGCGCGCGAATGGGAGGCCGCGGCGCAGCTTGCTTACGATGTCGTACAGCTGGCCGCGCTCTTGGCTTTGACCGGCGGCTTGCAGAACCCGTTCGTGTTCCTGTTCGTGGCCCCGGTTGCGGTCTCGGCCACCATATTGCGGCCCGCCGTCACCGCCATGCTGGCGGCGCTGACCTTTGCCTGCGTCGGGGCCATCTCGGTTTGGCGCCTGCCCCTGCCCTGGCCCGAGGGCGCCGCGTTCGAAATGCCGCAGCTCTACGAATTGGGGATCGCCGCTGCGGTGCTGATCGGGCTGGCGTTCACCAGCGTCTACGCCTGGCGGGTCGCCGCGGAAGAAGAGCGCTTGAACATCGCCCTCGCCGCGGTGCAGGCCGTGCTCGCGCGCGAGCAGACGCTCTCTGCGCTTGGCGGCCTGGCGGCGGCGGCGGCCCATGAACTCGGCACGCCGCTGGCCACCATTCATCTGGTGGCCAAGGAAATGGCGCGCGATCTGGCGCCTGGCGATCCGCGCGCGGAAGATCTGCACTTGCTCGCGACGCAAAGCGAGCGTTGCCGCGCCATCCTGGCGCAGCTTTCCGCCCGGCGCGAACAGGGCGACGCACTGCTCCAGCGCGCGTCCATCGCGCTGCTGCTCGAAGAAGTGGCCGCACCCCACCAGGGCCTGGGCGCGGAGCTCATCATCCAAGCCGAGGGCGAAGGCGCCCTCGAAGTGCGCCGCATGCCGGAGATCGTGCACTCGCTGGGCGGCATCGTTGAAAACGCCGTCGGTTTTGCGCGCTCGCGGGTCGAGTTTACGGCGCGCTGGACCGCTGAAAGCGTGGAAATCAGCGTCGGCGACGATGGCCCCGGTTTCGCCCCAGAGGTGTTGAGTCGCCTGGGAGAGCCCTATTTGACCGAGCGCGACGAGGAAGGCGTCGCCGGCGGGTTGGGTCTTGGCTTCTTTATCGCCAAGACATTGCTGGAGCGCACCGGGGCCCGCATCGAAGTTCGCAACAAGAGAGCCCCCCAGCATGGCGCGGTGGTGTCCGCGCGTTGGCCGCGCCCAGCGATCGAGGCGCCGCCGCTTTGATTCCGCGCGAATTTCGCTACAGAGAGGCGTTGCACACCGGAGCTGAGCTTGATGAATGCCGCCGCGCCTGTCGAGGGCGACAATTCGCTGCTAATTCTTGACGATGACGCCGCCTTCCGCACGCGGCTCGCGCGCGCGCTCGAGGGCCGCGGCTTTGCCGTAAACGCCGTGGGCAGCGTGGCCGAAGCAAGCGCGATCGCAACCAAGACGCCTCCAGCTTACGCGGTCCTTGACCTCCGGCTCGAGGACGGCTCGGGGCTTTCGGTGGTCGAGGCGCTTTCCAAGAGCCGCGCCGATTGCCGCGTGGTGATCCTCACCGGCTATGGGGCGATCGCAACGGCGGTCGCGGCGGTCAAAGCCGGCGCGGTCGATTACCTGGCCAAGCCGGCTGACGCCGAGGACATCGTCAAGGCCCTCCTCGCCGCGCCCGACGACAAGCCCGAGCCGCCGGACAATCCGATGAGCGCCGACCGCATCCGCTGGGAACACATCCAGCGCGTCTACGAACTCTGCAGCCACAATGTCAGCGAAACCGCGCGGCGGCTGAACATGCATCGGCGCACGCTGCAGCGGATTCTAGCGAAACGCGCGCCGCGATAAGGGCGCATTTCTAACCTCGAACAACCGAAGCGCGATTGCATGAAATACAGCGCTATGGCGTTGACTGGCGCAGGAGGCGACGTTGGCAAACAAGCCGGCGGCTTCCTCAAGGGCTTGTTCGGCAGGAAGTAGCGCAAGTGCGCACTACACTTTCATTACGCTGCCGGGGTAGCGCGCCACCGCTTTGTCGCTCGTCAGCAGCGTAAGGCCTTCCACCTTGGCTTGCGCGATGAGCATGCGATCGAACGGATCGTTGTGAAGCGGCGGCAGATCGGAAACCGCACGCGCATGCTCGCCGGTAATTGTAAGTTCGCGCCAGCCGTTCGCGAGTAGGCCGCGTCTCAGTACGCCCGGATCGACTGCGAAGTCCTTGCGCCCAAGCATGTGCTTGATCGTCGCCTCCCAGACGCTGACGACGCTGAACCAGGCTTCGGCGTTGGGATCGTCCATCACGCTCCGCGTGGTCTTGGAAATTCGGTTCGGCGTGCACGAACCCCACAGGAGCAAGTGTGTGTCGGCAAGGAAATTCACGCGTCTTCTTCGCCCTCAAACATTCGGATGATCTCTTCCTGGAACATGGTGTCAAAATCGTCGGGAACTTTGAACTGGCCCTTGAGAAATCCCAGGCGCGAGGCAGGCTTCGCCGCCGGCTCGAACGGAACCACCTTCACCATCGGCTTGCCAGCCTTGGCGATGATGAACGGCTCACCTTTGGCGGCTTGTTCGACAAGCCGCGAAAGGTGGGTCTTGGCTTCGTGGATGTTAACTTGCTTGGTCATGGTAAACTTAGTTTAATGAACTTAGTCCACTTGTCTCCAAATATCAAGCCGGTTTCGGCGTGGCCGTCGGCGTGATAGCGGCCATCAGCCATGACCACCCTCTCCTCCCCATTCCTCCTCGCCATCACAGAGCGCGGCCAGTTCCACCAATGCACCGACCTCGCGGGCCTGGACCAGGCCGCCGCTACCAGCACCACCGGCTATATTGGTTTCGACATGACCGCGCCCAGCCTGCATGTCGGCAACCTCACCCAGATCATGTTCCTGCGCCGGCTGCAGCAGGCCGGTGGCAAGCCAATCGTGCTCCTGGGCGGTGGCACAACGCGCGTCGGCGATCCTTCCGGCAAGGAAGAGATGCGCCAACTCTTGAGCGAGGAGCAAATCGCCAGCAACGCCCAATCCATCCGCGGGTGCTTCGAGAAATTTCTGAGCTTCGGTTCGGCCAAGTCCGACGCCATCATGGTCGACAATTCCGAGTGGCTGCTCAAACTCAATTACATCGACTTCTTACGAGATGTCGGCCGCCACATGTCGGTCAACCGCATGCTGACAATGGATAGCGTGAAACTGCGGCTGGAACGCGAGCAGCCGATGAGCTTCATCGAGTTCAATTACATGGTGCTGCAGGCCTATGATTTCGTCGAGCTGCATCGCCGCTATGGTTGCCGCTTGCAGATGGGCGGCTCCGACCAGTGGGGCAACATCGTCAACGGCGTCGATCTCGGCCGGCGCATGGACGGCGCGGAATTGTTCGGCCTGACCCAACCGCTGATCACCACCGCTTCCGGCGCCAAGATGGGCAAGACCGCGCAAGGCGCAGTGTGGCTCAATGCCGACATGCTCAGCCCTTACGAATACTGGCAATATTGGCGCAACGCCGAAGACGCTGACGTGGGCCGCTTCCTGAAAATTTTCACCGACCTGCCGCTCTACGAAATCGCGCGCCTGGAAGCGCTGCAAGGCGCCGAGATCAACGACGCCAAGAAGGTGCTCGCCACTGAAACCACGGCGCTGTTGCACGGACGCGCGGCGGCGCTCAGGGCAGCAGAAGCAGCACGCGCAACCTTCGAGCAAGGCGCGGTATCGGAGAATTTGCCCACCTTCCCTGTGACGGAGGATGAATTGGCGCAGAGCCTGCGCGTCGCCGCCGCCTTCGTGCGCGCGGGCCTGGCGGCGTCAAACGGTGAGGCCAAGCGCGCCATCGCGGCCGGCTCGATCAAGGTCAATGACGCGCCGGTCGCCGACGAGAACGCCGCGCTCGCAAGCGCCGATCTCCGCGACGGCGTGATCAAGCTTTCTCTAGGCAAGAAGAAGCACGCATTGTTGAGGATCGCGCCATGAAGGGTCGAGTCATCGCCGTCACCGGCGCCGCGGGCGTGTTGGGCGCCGCGCTCGTGCGCAACCTCGCCGCCGACGGCGCCCAGATCGTCGGCATCGATCTCGCGAAGGGCTTCGCCGGCGACGCGCCGCTCGCGCTCGCCCTTCCTGGCGTTGACCTCAGCGACGAAGCAGCCATCAACGCCGCCTTCGCCGCCATCGCACAGCGCTTCGGCAAGCTCGACGGCCTCGCCAACATCGCCGGCGGTTTTCGCTGGGAGACGCTCGAAGGCGGCGCCATCGAAACCTGGGACAAGCTCTATACATTGAACGTACGCACCGCGGTGCTGGCCTGCAAAGCGGGGGCGCCGCTGCTTGCGAAAGAAGGCGGCGCCATCGTCAATGTCGGCGCCAATGCAAGCTTCCGCGCCGACGCGGGCATGGGCGCCTATGCCGCTTCGAAGTCGGGCGTATCGCGCCTCACCGAAAGCCTCGCCGCTGAGCTCAAGGACAAGGGCGTGCGCGTGAACGCCGTCATGCCCTCCATCATCGACACGCCAGCCAACCGCGCCGATATGCCGAACGCGGAGTTCAACCGCTGGGTCACGCCAGAGGCGCTTTCCGACGTCATCGCGTTTCTGCTTTCCGACGCCGCGCGCGCGATCACTGGCGTGCTGCTGCCGGTGACCGGGCGGGTCTAACTTCGCGAGAGATATTCCTCGCGCAAGCGCAGCGTCATTGGGCCAGGCCTGCCCTCGCCCACACACGCGCCGTCGATCGCAACGACAGGGGTGGCCGGATTGCTGGCGGCGCTGATGAACGCTTCACGCGCGACGCGCGCTTCATCGATCGTGAACGCCTCTTCCAACACCGCAACGCCGAGCCGCCGCGCCGCTTCGATCAACGCCGCGCGCGTCACGCCGTGCAACAGATCATGCGAAAGCCCGCGTGTGCGCAGGCGCCCCTGCGCATCGACGATCCAGGCGTTGGATGAGGTTCCCTCCGTCACTAACCCGTCGCCATCGAAAAACCACGCCTCGAACGCGCCCGCTTCGCGCGCCGCCTGCCGCGCCAGCACATTGGGCAAGAGGTTGGTGGATTTGATGTCGCGCCGGGCCCAGCGCGTCTCGGGCAGTGAGATCACCTTCACGCCATCCGCGGCGCGTGCGGCGATTACCTTCTGATTCAGGTTTTTCGCCGTGACGATGATGGTGGGACGCACGCTCGGGGAAGGGAAGACGTGGTCGCGCGCCGCTTGGCCGCGCGTGACCTGAAGATAGACGATGCCCTCGCGTACGCGGTTGCGGCGCATCGTCTCCTTGATAATGGCGCCGAGCGCTGCCTCGCTCATCGGCGCGGGGATGCGCAGTTCCGCGAGCGAGCGGCGCAGCCGCGCCAAATGCGCCGCCTCGTCGCGCAATCGTCCGCCGCGCACCGCCCATACTTCATAGATCGAGTCCGCGAATTGGAGCCCGCGATCCAGGATCGACACGCGCGCGGCGCGCAATGGCACATAAGCGCCATTGACGTAGGCGACAGCGCTCATCGCTCTCGCTCACTCGCTTTCCGGGCCGGCGCGTCCTGGCGCCTCTACCCCCAGCGATTTGAGCTTGCGATGCAACGCCGAGCGCTCCATGCCGATGAACGCCGCGGTTTTCGATATGTTGCCGCCGAAGCGCGTGATCTGCACGTTCAGATACTCACGCTCAAACCGCTCGCGCGCGTCACGCAACGGCATGGCGATCACTTCATGCATGCCTTCGCGCTTGGCGTGCGACGCCGAGGGCCACGCCTCTTGAGGCAGATTGTCCACCGTCACTGGGGTGGCGGCGTCGCCGGTCGCCAAAATCAGGATGCGCTCGATCACATTGCGCAATTGGCGCACATTGCCGGGCCAGTCCGCCGCCTGCAGCGCCGCCAGCGTGTCCTCGCCGATTTGGCGCGCGGGGACCCCGGACATGCCCGCGAGCCGGCCAACGAAATAGCCGGCGAGCTCGGGTATGTCGTCGCGGCGCTCGGAAAGGCTCGGGGCCCTGAGCGGCACCACGTTGAGACGGTGGAACAGATCTTCCCGGAACCGGCCCTGCTCGATATCGCCGCGCAGATCCCGCGAGGCCGATGACACCACCCGCACGTTCACCTGCACATCGCCCGAGCCGCCGAGGCGGCGAAATCTTTGTTCCACCAGCACGCGCAATATCTTCGATTGCGTTTCCGGCGGCATATCGCCCACTTCGTCGAGAAACAAGGTGCCGCCATGGGCCTGCTCGAACACGCCGATCTTGCGCGGGCGACCCTCCGGGCCGTCCTCGCCGAAAATCTCGCTCTCCATGCGGTCAGGCGCGATCGAGGCGGCGTTGATGGCCACGAACGGCCCGTCCGAGCGGGGGCTGGCTGCGTGCAGCAGACGCGCGACGAGTTCCTTGCCCGAACCCGCGGGGCCAGCGACTAGAACCCGCGAATTGGTTTGCGCCACGCGGTCGATTGCGCTTCGCAGCGCGTTCATCGCAGCGGACGAGCCAATCAATTGATCGGAGGCGCCCGAACGCATGCGCAGTTCGGCGTTCTCCCGCTTCAACCAGGCCGCTTCCAGCGCGCGCCGCACCGCCACGAGCAGGCGCTCCGCGGTGAAAGGCTTCTCCACGAAATCGTAGGCGCCCTTGCGGATTGCGGAAACCGCGGTTTCGATGGTGCCGTGCCCGGAAATGACCAGCACGGGCATATCGGGGTCGATCTCCTTGAACGTCGCCAACAAATCGAGGCCGTCGATGCGGCTGCCCTGCAGCCAGATGTCGAGCACCACCAAGGCGGGCCTGCGCCGGCGCATGGCTTCGAGCGCCTCGTCGCTGTCGCGGGCGGCGCGGACTTGGTGCCCGTCGTCTTCCAGGATGCCCGACACCAGATCGCGGATGTCGGCTTCATCGTCGATGATCAAGATATCAGAGGCCATGTCAGGAGGCTCCGGCGCTGAGTTCTGCCGCGGCGATCGCGTCTTCGCCGCGCTTGGGGAGGACGAACCGGACAATCGCGCCCGGGCCTGGGCCAGGAGCGTCGTCCAGTTCGATGAGACCGCCATGATCTTCAATGACGCGCGCAACGATGGCGAGGCCAAGTCCTGCGCCTTTCGCGCGCGTGGTGATGTAGGGCTCGATCAGCCGGTGGCGGTCCTTTTCCGGGAAACCAAGTCCATTGTCGATCACTTCGAATTGCACGCCGAAATCCAGATCGCGCACGCGCAACTTCACGAACCCATCCTTGGGTTCGCCGTCGCGTCCGCGACGCGCCAACACACTTTCGGCGGCGTTCTTGACCAGATTGGTCAGCGCCTGGGCGATTAGCCTTTCATCGCACACCAGCCCGATCGGGGCGCTCAAGCCCTCGGCCTCCACGCGCACATCGGCGAAGGACAGACGCTGCCCGAACACGACCGAGCGCGCGATCTCGCTCATGTCGGCGAATTGCATATTCGGCGTCGGCATGCGCGCGAAGGCGGAGAACTCGTCGACCATGCGGCCGATATCGGCGACCTGGCGCAAGATGGTGTCAGTGCAACGCTGGAAGGTTTCCGGATCGGAAGTGATTTCGCCGGAATATTTGCGCTGCAGCCTCTCGGCGGAAAGCTGGATTGGCGTCAGCGGATTCTTGATCTCGTGGGCGATGCGCCGCGCCACGTCTTTCCAGGCTTCCTGGCGCTGCGCGGAGATGAGCTTGGTCATGTCGTCAAACGTGAGCACAAGGGCGCCCTGTGACTCGGGGCTGGTGCGAACGCTGAGATTGACCGAACCGCCTTCGCGCACGAGATCGACGCGTTGCGGCGGGGTCTGGCCCGCGGGCGCTGGCTGGTTCAGCAATTCCGCGAACTCAGGCGCCACATCGATCAGGCGCCGCCCGACAAGTTGGCCATCGCCGGCGCCGAGCAAGCCGGCGGCGGAGCTGTTGGCGGCGGTTATGCGCCCGTCGCGGTCAAGACCGACGACGCCCGCGCTCACACCGCCGAGCACTGCTTCGATGAAACGCCGGCGCGCTTCCACGGCCTCTTGCGCCAGCAACAGGTCGCGCCGTTGTGTCTCCAATTGCGATGTCATGGTGTTGAACGTGGTCGCCAGCACCTCGATCTCGTCTCGCTCATCGCCGACGGACACGCGCGCCTTCAAATCGCCGGCGGCGACCCGGCGCGCGGCGCCAACCAACCGGCCGATTGGCGCGGCGACGCGCGAGGCGCTCGCCAGCCCCAGCCAGGCAGCACACAAAAGCACCAGCACCGCCGTCGAGATGTAGGCGAGGCCGAACAAGCCGCGCAGGGAATCCTGCTGCTGGCGCGCGGTGCGGTAGTCTTCGACGGATTGATCGAAATCGCGCAGCTGCGCCACCAAACCTGGAGCGATCTGGCGCGACACCAGCAGGTAGGCGTCGTCATAGGCTGAAAGCTTGAACAGCGCGATCAAGCGATCGGAATCCTGATCGAAAAGAATTGAAACCTGATCTGCCTCAGCGGTCGCAAACGCTTCACTCGATGGCGGCGGATAGGATGCGGCCGCTTCCGATTCCGCGCGCGCCAACACCCGCCCCTGCCGATTGATGACGTACGCCGAAGGCAGATTTCGCCGTTCGGCCTGCGCCGCGAGGAAAGCGCCGTAGCGCCCAGGATCGTCGACAAGCCCGGCGCGGGCCCGGTTCATGTCCAGGGCCATGGCTTGGACATCAGCGCCCAGACCGCCCGATGCGAGATCGACATAGGCGCGTCCAACGTGGGCGGCGTTTTCGATAGTGCCCTCGACGCGCTGACTGAACCAGCGTTCGAACCCTTGCGAGAATGTTATCCCCAGAAACGCCGCGACAATCACCGCAGGCGCCAGCGCGGCCAGACTGAACAGGCCCGCAAACCGCATGTGCAGCTTGGCGCCGGAAGCCGCCGAGCGCCATTCGTTGGCGATGCGCATGATGCGATGCGCAAGGATCGCGGCCAGGCCAAGTGCGACCAGCAGGCTTACGAGCAGCGTCACTCTGATGACCGAACTCGCCTCCCGCGCGAGCCCTTCGCCCAGAACTAGCGCGACTATGGCGCCGGCGGTAAGCGCACCGGCAACGCCCGCCCCAACCGCAAATGTTAGCGCGCTGCGGCTGCGCGGCCGGTCACTGAAGACGCGGTCGCCATCGATGGCGTCTGCGGATGCAAGCGGCACGGTTCGGGGGACCTCCATGTTGCGCTAGCGCAACATGTGTTGGCCGAATATCACGCCCCGGTCAATCGCGGGCGCCAGTTGAGAGACCCAGCGCCTGGATCTTCTTGCGCAGGGTGTTGCGGTTTATCCCAAGCACCGCCGCGGCGCGGATCTGGTTGCCATTAGTTCCCGCCAAGGCCCGCGCAATCAACGGCCGTTCGAACTCAACCAACAGCCGGTCATAGAGCCCCGCCTCGGGCAGCCTTGGCCTCGCGTCCGCAAATGCGCGCTCGACGCTATCGGCAACCGCCGCCTCAAGACCGCCGCGAGCGTCCGGAGCGGGGGACGGCCGATCCAGCATCGCGGCAATGTCGCCGGCGTTTATGAGCGAGCCCGGGCTCATGGCGGCGGCGCGGCGCAGGATGTTCTCCAATTCCCGCACATTGCCGGGAAAATTGTGCGCCTCCAGCGCCTTCACAGCCGAGGGGTCGAGCGCTTTTTCGGGCAATCCCTCGCGCCGGACGCGCAACAGGAAGGTTCGCGCCAAGTCGGCGATATCATCCACACGTTCGCGGAGCGGCGGCAGCCGGATCACAACAACGCCGAGCCGCTGCAACAGATCCTGCCGGAAGCGCTCCTCCCGCGCTAATCCCGCGAGGCTACGCTGCGCGGCGGCGACCAAGCGCACATCGTGCCGTTCCCGCACGCCATCATCGTTGAGGCGTCCCGCCAAGCGCGACTGCCCATCGGTAGGCAAGTCATCGACATGCTGCAGCAGCAGAACGCCGCCGCGCGCCCGCGCGTAGGCGCCCTCGGGGCCGAATATCTCGGCATCGACCTGCGCCGCGCTCAATCCCGCGACACTCGCAGCCACGAACGGTCCACGCGCTTGCTTGCTGTTTTCGTGCAGCGCGCGCGCGACGCGGGTCTTGCCCGTGCCGCTTTCGCCCTCGATCAGAACCGCGAGATCGGCGTTGGCGACCCTCGCAATGGTGCGAAACGCCTCCTGCATCGCCGGCGAGCGCCCAACAAGCGGCAGGTTCTCGTCGCGCGCCGCCTTCTTGATCGAAGCGCGGACGGCTGCGTCTGGGCCCCCCGCCAGCGCCCGCCGCACCGACGCAATGAGGACATCGAGATCGAACGGCTTCGGCACGTAATCGAAGGCCCCGGCATTGGTTGCTGAAAACGCCGTGGCCACGGTCGACTGCGCGCTCATCACAATCACCGGCAGGTCAGGGCGCAGCGCGCGGATCGAGGGCAGAGCGTCGAAGACGTTCTCGTCGCCCATGTAAACGTCGCTCAAGATGACGTCGCCTTCGCCTTCCTTCGCCCACTTCGCCAAGGTCGTGACATTGCTGGTGGCGCGAACGGCGAAGCCCTCCTTCGCCAAGGCCTGTGACAGCACGAAGCGAATGGAAGCGTCGTCGTCGGCAAGGAGAATTTGAGCGGTCATGGCTGCGCCTCGATCGGCAGAAAGACGCGGAAAACCGTCCGGCCGGGCTTGGTGTCGACTTCGATGCGGCCCTCGTGGCCCGCCACGATCTCGGCGGCGACAGCCAGGCCAAGCCCCATGCCGCCGGCCTTGGTGGTGGCAAACGGCTCGAACAGGCGCTCAGCCACCGCCGGATCGATGCCCGGGCCATTGTCTGCGATCTGCACTTCGAGTTGCGCGCGCGCGATCCCGTCACGCGCGTTGCGCACATGGATGCCGGGCCGATACGCGGTGACAAAGTCAATGCGCGCGTCGTCCCGGCCCGCGACCGCTTCAGCGGCGTTCTTGGCGATATTCAAGATTGCCTGGATAAGTTGGTCCTTATCCCCCCGCACCGGCGGCAGGCTGGGATCATAGTGCTCGCGCAAGCTCAGATTGGGGACGCCTGGTTGTACAAGTTTGCGGACGCGGTCGAGAACTTCGTGGATATTGAGCGACTCAAACGGGGCAAGCGCGAAACCGCCGAGGGGATCGATGCGCTCGGTCAGGCGGTGGATGCGATCGACCTCGGCGCAGATCAGCTGCGCCAGTGCGCCAGCCTCGCTCGCGCTGCCGCGCTCGATCAATTGGGCGGCGGCGCGAATTCCCGCCAGCGGGTTGCGGACTTCATGCGCCAGGGTTCGGGCGGCCGAACCCTGCGCGGTAAGCGGCGCCGATTTCCGTGATCGCGCCGACCGCGACAGCAGCAGCGCCACATGGCCGAACTCGCCCACCGGCGCCGCGGCGACGTTCAGCCGCCCCAGGCTGAAGCCGGGGCCCACGATCTCGATGTCGCTTTCAGCGACGCCGGAGGCGCCGCGGCGCGCGCGCCGCGCCACCGCCGACAGAACCGAATCCGCGCCGAACACTTCCCGCAGGCTTCGTCCCCGCAGGCCGCGCCCGACACCAGCCAGGAGTTCGGTCGCGGCTACGTTGACGCATTCGATGCGGTCCCCATCATCGACCCCGATGAAGGGCTCCGGTAGAGCCTCGAGCCAGCGCCCGGATTCGGGCGTCGTCTCGGCGTGCGACGTGGTCCAAGGTGCGATCGTCATTGCCTGGGCGCACGTTAGGCGCCTAAAAATCAGGCGCCAAGCAAATTATGCTGCAGTGCAACAATACCAGGAGCGCGCCAGGCCGTGGATTTTTCAGCGATCGTCGTCGCGGCCGGCCGTGGAGAGCGCGCCGGGGGCGGCGTTCCCAAGCAATTCCGTCCCTTCCGCGGCAGGCCCGTGCTTCTCTGGTCCGTCGCCGCTCTCGCCGAAGCTGGCGCACGCGAAATCGTGGTGACGGCCGCCGCAGAGGATATCGACGCCTGGCCCGGCCTGCTCACAAACCAAAGCGTGAAAATAGTGGCCGGAGGCGCGACCCGGACCGCCTCGGTCCGCGCTGGCCTGGACGCCCTGGGCGAGGCCGATGTCGTCCTGATCCATGACGCGGCTAGACCCGGGCTCAACGGCGAGGTCATCGCGCGTCTGCTCGAGGCGATCCAGAATGGCGCGGCAGCCGCCGCTCCCGCTTTGCCAGCGGCGGATGCGCTTTACCGGACCGACGCCGCCGGACGCGTTCTCGCCAGTGTCGAGCGCGCGGGCGTCCAGCGGGCGCAAACACCGCAAGCCTTTCGCGCCGATCTGATCAAGCGCGCCTACGCGCAAGCGCCCATGGACGCCGTGTTCGCCGACGACATCGCCCTTGCCCGCGCCGCCGGCGCCGAGGCCGTGCTGGTCGCGGGCGACGAGCGCTTGATGAAACTAACCTACAAGGAGGACTTCGCCGTGCTTGAACGCATGTTGGGTGGGCGCGCTTGTGTCGGTTCGGGATTCGACGCGCACCGCTTTGGCGAAGGCGACCATGTGACGCTCTGCGGCGTGCGCATCGCGCACGACAAAGGCCTGCAGGGGCACTCGGACGCCGACGCCGGCTGGCACGCTTTGGTCGACGCCATCCTCGGCGCGCTCGGCCGCGGCGACATAGGCGCGCATTTTCCACCGAGCGATCCGCAATGGAAGGGCGCTGCGTCAGAGACGTTCTTGCGTCATGCCGTGCATCTTGCAGCGGAGGCGGGCGCCCAGATTCAGCACGTCGACATCACCCTCATCTGTGAGCGTCCGAAAATTGGGCCGCATCGCGAAGCCATGCGTGTGCGCACGGCGGAGGTGCTTGGACTCCCGCTCGATCATGTCAGCGTCAAAGCGACAACCACCGAGCGCATGGGTTTTACCGGGCGCGAGGAAGGACTTGCCGCGCAGGCGATTGCGACACTCGATTGCCCACGGTGATTGACTTGGAGTGAGCTATCCAACCGCCGGAATGACGTGGCTGTCGTAGACGGCGCCTAGCCCGGCGCGGAGAGTTTCAAACCCACAATCCCCACCACGATCAGCGCGATGCACACGATACGAACGATGCTCGTGCTTTCGGCGAACAGCATCATGCCGAGCAGCGCAGCGCCCACCGCGCCTATGCCGGTCCAAACCGCGTAAGCCGTGCCGATCGGCAGCGTGCGCGCGGCGAGCGCCAGCAGGTACATGCTCGCCGCCATGGCGGCGATGGTGATCGCCGATGCCGCGGGCTTGGTAAAGCCGTCGGCGTATTTGAGGCCGACCGCCCATACGATCTCGAGCAACCCAGCCAATAGCAACAGGAGCCAAGCGTTCATGGGTTCAACTCAATAATGCGCCAACAGCCCGCCATCCACGGCGAGCGTTTGTCCAGTGATGTAGGACGCCGCGGGCGAACAGAGAAACAGCACCGCCGGCGCAAGCTCCTCCGGCTCGCCCCAGCGCGCGAGCGCGGTGCGCGACTTGAGCCATTGGGCGATTGCGGGATCGGCAATCGACGCCGCATTCGCTTCGGTGTTGAAGAAGCCGGGCGCAACCCCGTTGACGTTGATATTGTGGGGCCCGAGTTCGGCTGCGAGCGCGCGCGTTAGCCCATCCAGGCCGGCTTTGGTCACCCCGTAGATCGGATCGCCTGGGTTGGCGATCGCGCCCGCCACCGATGAGATGTTGACGATGCGCCCGCCCCGCCCACCGGCGATCATCAGCGCGGCGGCGCGGCGTGCGAGTTCGAACGGCGCGGCGAGATTGACCTCGATCATGCGCCGCGCCGCGGCGGCGTCGATGTCGAACAACGCGCGCCGGTCGCGCAGGCCGACATTGTTGACCAGGATGTCTAGCCTGCCCGCCTCGGCGTCGATGCGCGCGAACGCGCTGGCGACCGTTGCTTCATCGGTCACGTCGAACGCCAGCGCGTGCGCTACGCCGCCTGCGGCCCTGATCGCGGCAACGGCGGCGTCGAGCTTTTCTGGGGTGCGTCCGTTTAGCCACACATCCGCGCCCGCCCGTGCAAGCGCCTGCGCGGAAGCGAAACCGAGCCCGGAACTCGAGCCGGTGATCAGCGCGTGTTGGCCGGTGAGGTCAGTCATTTGCAGTCTCTAACCCGAACCGGGCGAAGCATGAAACATGGAGCGCCGGCGGCCTCGCCGGCCAACACCGATGCTTGGCATTAGAAGTGCGGGGCGCGCGCTCCAACCCTTCAGACGCCGGTGTTGGCCGGCGAGGCCGCCGGCGCTCCATGTTGCGTCAGCCGCCTACGTCTCCCCCACCACCACCTTGCCGTCCTTCAGCTTCAGCGCCAGCTTGCCGTGCTTGAGCGCCAGCGCGCGTTCGCCGAATACGGCGCGGCGCCAACCCTTGAGCGCGGCCACGTCGGCGTTGTCATCGCCGGCGATGGCTTCGATGTCGGCGGCCGAGGCGATCAGGCGCGGCGCCACTTGCGCGCGTTCGGCTTCAAAGCGCAGCAGCACCTTCAGCAATTCCACCGTCGGGCCCGTGCTCGGCGGCAGCGGCGGGGAGCGCTCGTGCTGGTAGTTGGCGCGATTGGGATCGGCGAAGGCGCGCTCAAGCGCGCTCAGCAATTCCTGCGCCGCGCGCGAATTGCCGAAACCGCGCGGCGCCGCGCGCATGCGCTCGAAATCGGCGGCGCTCTTGGGGCGATGTTCGGCGATTTCGTAGAGAGCCTCGTCCTTGACCACGCGCCCGCGCGGCACGTCGCGCACCTGCGCCTGACGTTCACGCCAAGCCGCCGCCACCTGCAGGCTCAGCACATAATCAGGCGTGGTCTTGCGCAACTTCAACCGTCGCCAAGCCTTCTCTGGCGTGGTGTCGTAGATTTCCGGATCGACCAGATTGGCGTGTTCCTGATCCAGCCAGGAAAGGCGGTCCTCGCTCTCGAGCTTGTGGCGCATGCGCGGATAAAGATCGCGCAGGTGCGTGACATCGGCCAGCGCATAGGTAAGCTGCGCTTCCGACAGCGGCCTTCGGCTCCAATCGGTGAAACGCGAGGACTTGTCCAGCCGCCGCTTCAGCACTTGTTGTACAAGCGCGTCATAAGCGATGGAATCGCCGTAGCCGCACGCCATCGCCGCGATCTGGCTGTCGAATAAAGGCGCCGGCAGGCCGCCCGCGAGCTTCAAGAATATCTCGAGATCCTGGCGCGCGGCGTGAAACACTTTCAGCACCCGCTTGTCGAGCATCAGCGCCAGGAACGGGGCGAGGTCGAGCCCTTCCCTGAGCGGGTCGATCACCGCTTCAGCCTCGGCGGCGGCAGCCTGGATCAGGCAGAGCTTCGGCCAGTACGTCGTTTCGCGCATGAACTCAGTATCGACGGCGACAAATTCCTGGCCGGCGAGTTCGCCGCACAGCGCTTCGAGTTCGGCATTTGTGGTGATGAGGCGCATCTGCGGAACCGTGGTTGGGACCGCCCGACCCCCGGGTCAAGGGGCGGTTGACAAGTAACCATGTGGTTACCAATATGGAATCATGGCTGGACTCGATCTGGTTTTTGGCGCGCTCGCCGATCCGACCCGGCGCGCAATTCTCGCTTCACTGCGACGGACGGAAGCGCCGGTGCACGCTCTCGCCGGCGATTTCGCCATGAGCCGCCCGGCGGTTTCAAAGCATCTGGCGGTGCTGCGCGGGGCAGGCCTGGTGAAGGAAGAGCGGCGCGGGCGCGAGAATTTCTACGCGCTTGAGCGAGGCGCAATGGAAGACGCGCGCGCGTGGCTGGCCGGTTTCTGGCGCGAGCGGCTGGCGGCGCTCAAGCATTTGGCGGAGGAAAGCGATGAGTGAGAAATTGCCGGCGATCGTGGCCGAGATACTGATTGACCAGCGCCCCGATCATGTCTGGGCTGTGATGACCAGCCAAGAGAGCGTCGCGAACTGGCTGGGTTGCATGCGCTACGAGAAGCGCGTGGGTGCTGTGTTCTACATGCAGCAGGATCGCGAAAAGGCCGCGCGTGATGACATTAGCGGCGCAACCCATTGTGAGATATTGGCGCTCGAAGAGCCGACGCTTTTCAAATTCTCCTGGTTCGTTCCGGGTTTTCCGGCAACGCAGGTGAGTGTGCGTCTGTCAGCACACGGCGACGGCGCGCGCGTGGTGCTTGAGCACGATGGCTGGGATCAGTTCGAGCCCGACGCGATCAAGGCAATCCGCGATATGCTCGACGGCGGCTGGAGAAGCTTTGTACTGCCAAATCTCAAGCGGGCGGCGGAGGCTTAGGCGCAAATCCTTCCCGCAGCGCGCCGCCGGCGATCAGCCCCCGCAAATACGGCGCATCGTGGGCGGGGACGATCACGAGGTCCGGCTCGGCCGCGGCAATATCATGGAGCGCACGCAGCTGGCGCAGCACGGCGGGGCGGTCTGGGTCGACACCGGGCACGATCCAACCAATCAGCCGCGGGCGCCCGCGCGCCTCGCGCACGCTGTCCATCACCCAGGCGATGTCGCCGATGAAGAGATATTCGCGCTCGGTGCTGCGCACATAGATGGTGATGCTTCCCGGCGAATGCCCGGGCGCAGGGGCGGCGACAACGCCCGGGGCGATGTGTGTTGGGCTATCGAGTTCCAGCGGCGTCGCGGCGGCAATGGCGGGCGCCAGCGCCCCGCCCACGGCATGTTGGGCCAGCGCATCTAGCTGAGGGCGCGTGAGGCGCAGCCGCGGCGCCAGCGCCTCTGGATCGGGGTGTCGCGCTATCGCCATAACGTGGTCCAGGTGTTCGTGCGTGATTAGGACCTGGCCGGCTTCCGTGGTCGCGGCGAGCACGCGTCGGTAGGAAGCTTCGTCGAAGCGGCCCTTGGCGGACATCGCCTTGAGCGTTTCAGCGTCAACCGCGCCATCAATGATCGTATCGCCGCCAGGCGCAACGATCTGGAACGAAGCATAGGTGAAGGTGCGCGCAGGCCCGAAATCGCCGGCCATGGCGGCCATGCTCGGCGCCTGGCTTTCGCCGACGAACTCGGCGCGCACCTCGGTGGGCAATGTTTCTGGTGCGTCGGCCGCCACCAGCGCGCGGTACTCGGCGATGGTGAAGACGCCATCGCCGCTCGCGGGCGCCGCGCCATCGAGGAGCCCCCACCAGGCAAAGCCGCCCAGCAACGCTAGAATGAACGCCATCACCGCCAGCCAGGTTTTCATGTTTTCTCCATCGCGCGCTGGTATGGCGCAGCCGGCGGCGCGGAGAAACAGCATCTGGACAGAATCCGCGACATTCACAAAAATAAGCGAATCCGCCCATGGGCCATCGCAGGCCCGCGGGAGCGGCCGGCAACGGAGGATAACATGGCCAAGGGTCAAATGCGTTCGAGCAAGGAAAAGCGTAAGCCGAAGAAGAACGCCGACGAGAAGAAGAAGAAATAGCTTTGCTCCCCCGCAAGCGGGGGAGCTGTCAGCGCGCGACAGCGCGATGACGGAGGGGGCGGGGCCGCACCGCCCCCTCCGTCCGGCCATTCATGCGGACTTTCCAATTGCGCTGTTGAGCCGGCTGAGCCGCATTACTGGCCGGACACCTCCCCCGCAGGCGGGGGAGGAACCTAAATCGGCATGCGCAGGATTTCCTGATAAGCGGCGATCACTTGGTCGCGCACGGCGATCACGGTTTGCAGCTGCGTTTCCGCCGCGGCGATGGCGGTGACTACATCGACAATGTCGCTCTGGCCGGCGGCCACCGACAGCGCTTGGTTCTCCGCCACACTGGCGGTCTGGCCGGCCTGGCGGATCGCTTCCTGCACCAGATTGCCGAAATCCATCGACTCGCCGCCGCCAGCGGCGCCCTGGGCGGCGCGTGCGGTTTGCTGGTAGGCGCGCGCGGCTGAGACTGGGTCGATCGCCATGGCTTATCTCCGCAACAGATCGAGCGCGCGCGCGGTCATCGAGCGGGCGGCTTCGATCATGTTCAAATTGGCTTCGTAGGCGCGGGTGGCTTCGCGCAGATCCATCATTTCCACCAGCGTGTCGACATTCGGCAGCCGCACATAGCCATCGGTATCCGCGGCCGGGTGGCTTGGATTATATTCTTCGCGGAACTCGGCCATGTCGCGCGTGGCGCCGGTGACGCGCACGCCGAGGGCGCCCGACGCAAGCGTCGTGGTTTCCATCAGCGGAATGCGCCGCCGGAACGGCTCTTCGTTGGGACTGGCCCCGGTGGAATTGGCGTTGGCGACGTTCTCGGCGGCCACGCGCATGCGTACGGTTTGCGCGCGCATGCCGGAAGCGGCGGCGGAGATGGCGGCTTGGATGTCGGTCATCTATGCAACTCTCCCCTCATCTTCCCGGCGCACGCGCGGCCATGCGCACCAGGTCGAGGCCCTTCTGGTAGAGCGCAAGCCCGGTCTCGTATTGCATGCGCGTCTCGGCGGCGCGCGCCATCTGCTCTTCGAGCACCACGGCATTGCCGTCGATGGTGGTTTCGCTGTCGTCGCGGGTCACCACTTGCGGCGCTTCCGTCGCGCCGCCCGCGACCATGTGCGCCGGGTTGGTGCGGGTCATGGTCAGCCCGCGCCCGCCCGCCGCGGAAGCCAGCATCCGCTCGAAACCCGCGGTGTCGAGATCGCGCGGCCGATAGCTGGGCGTCGAAGAATTGGCGATATTCTCGGCGATCAACCGCTGCCGCTCGCTCAAATGGTCGAGCCGCGCGCGCAAGAGGCCGAAGAACTGGGTGTTGGCGAGGTCCAAGGTTCCGACTCAGGGCTGCAAACTTTGCCTAGTAGGGGCGCGCTTGGTTAAGCAGAGCTTAATTTCGGGGCCGAATTTTAACCTCTCATTTACCAAACCGGCCGAGCGATGGCGCCTCAACCCAGAAAGGGCCGAGGCGGTGGATTGGATTGATTGGCTCAAGGCGCTGTTTGCGCTGGTCGCGACTTTGGCGCTGATCCTGGGCGCTGCCTACGGCGCGCGCAGGCTGGGTATGTTGCGCCCAGGGGCGAACGCCCCACGCCGGCTCAAGATTAGCGAGAGCATGATGCTCGACCCGCGCCGACGGCTCGTGATCGTCGCCTGCGACGGGCGCGAACACCTGCTGCTGCTTTCGCCGGCTGGCGATCTGGTGGTGGCGCAGCTGGATGCGAGAGCGGGGACGGGGACATGATGCGACTTCTCTTGGACCGCCGGCGTCTCGCCGGCGGGGACGCCGGCAGTCCAAGAGGGCGCCGTTGGCTCATCTTCGCGCCTTTAATTCTGCTTACCCTGTTCGCCCTCCCAGGCGACGCCCTCGCGCAGGCGGCCGACCCTACGCTCAACATCAATCTCGGCAGCGGCGATGGGCTGACCTCGCGCGTGCTGCAGCTGACCGCGCTGATCACCGTGCTTTCGCTGGCGCCTTCGATCGTGATCATGACCACGAGTTTCGTGCGCATCGTAGTGGTGCTTTCGCTGTTGCGCACCGCGATCGGCTTGCAGCAGGCGCCGCCCAACGTGGTGATCGTGTCACTGTCGCTGTTTCTCACCGCGTTTGTGATGCAGCCGGTGTGGGACGAGGCCTACCAGATGGGCATCGGCCCGGTGATGCGCGAGGAAATGCCGCTGGATGAAGCATTCCCGCGCGTGGTCGAGCCGCTGAAAGCGTTCATGGCGCTGCACACGCGCGAGCAGGACCTCGCCCTCTTCATCGACATGGCCAAGCTCGAAACGCCCCCGCCAAGCGCCGCGGAAACGCCTTTGCGCATCCTCGCGCCCGCGTTCATGATCTCGGAATTGCGGCGCGCATTCGAGATCGGCTTCATGCTGTTCGTGCCGTTCGTGATCATCGACCTTGTGGTGTCTTCGCTGTTGATGGCGATGGGCATGATGATGATGCCCCCGGTCACGGTGAGCTTGCCGTTCAAGCTCATCTTCTTCGTGCTGGTGGACGGCTGGCGCCTGGTGGCGGGAAGCTTGGTGGAGAGCTTCGCCAGCGGCGTTCCTCCGGGGGGATAGGCGACTCCGGAGCGCCGGCGTTCAGCCGGCATGCTCGCCAACCCTAGAGGGACCACCACCGCAGGCGTCACCGCGGCGCGGGGACAATGTAAACATGACCGCGCGCTTCATCGGCGTACGGGGCGCCGATCAGCAGGCGCCGCCCCTCTGCTGCAACATAATAGCCCGCCATATCGAAGCGTTCGAGCGGCAGCGAAATCTCGCGTCCAAGTCCGACCAGGGTGCGCAACACGGGCTCGCCCCCGCGCAAGCCATAGATATAGGTTGCGCCAGTGCCGCGCTGTTGGAATGCCGCTTCCACGCCGTCATCGCCGGGCGCGCCAACAAAGAGCCGACCCCGGTCGAGCGCGACCGAGGCGCCGAAAAAATCCCTGGTTTCGAGAGCGACGCCGCGCCCGTTGCGGAGCGTCTGGGTTAGTTGCGGCTGCTTGGAGGTTTCGCCGAGGCGAAACAGGTACACCGCTCCAAATTCGCTGCCGGGGTCGCTCGCTCCTGCGTCATCCTTATCGGCGCCAATCGCCATCACCGGGCCCTCGATCGCCACGCTGTGGCCGAACGCATCGTTGGCGGCCAGGCCAAGCTCTGGACCGACGACAGCGAGGGGCTCCAATTGTGCGAACCTTGAATCCACAACGCGAAAGACATGCACCGCTCCGCGCGCCGCATCGGCATTGACGGCAGCGATGGCCAGGATATCGCCATCCAGCTCGACATCGAAGCCGAACCAATCCGCCCCGAGCGTGATCGGCGTGGCGTAACCGTCGCCTATCACGCTCAAGAGGCGCAGGTTGCTGAAGGCGCCCTCAAACGCAAACACGGCGACCGCGCCGCGCATTTCTCCCGGCGCCTCGCCAGCACGCGGCGCCGCGGGCGCGCCGACAAGCAAGCGGCCTTGGTCGATCTCCAAGGAAGCGCCAAACCAGGCGCCCGCCAGTCTTGCTTCTCCATCCTCGACGGTGCGGACCCAGCGCGGTGTTCCGTTTTCCAGTCGGTACAGGAACACTCTGCCGCTCGCGCTGCTGGGAAGTCCCGGCGCGCCAACCGCCATGAGTTCGCCCTCGATCGCGACGGCGCGCCCAAACATGGCGCCAGGCTCTGGTGCCGGACTTTCGATCCGCCGCGGCGCAATCGGGGACGGTGCGCAAGCACAGAGCAAGACCACCGCAAGGAGAATAGCGCGCATTAGCGGAGCCCCAACAATTTGTGAGTCTGCAAGCTCAGACGCCAGCGTGGGTGGGCGAGGCAATAAGCGATGGCGGCTTGGGTGTTGGCGGCTCTTTCGGGGCTGTCCATCGGCTGCAGGAAGAAATGTGAAAAATCCAGATCTTCGTACAGCGCCGGTTCGGCGCCCTCTTGCGGAAACACCAGCTTCAATTCGTCGCCGGAGATTTGTACAAGTTTGGCGCCAGCCTTGGGGCTGACGCAGATCCAGTCGAGCCCGGCCAGCGCTGCAATCGTGCCGTTGGTTTCCACCGCGATCCCGAAACCCTGCGCGTGAAAAGCATCGATCAGCGGCGCGTCCAGCTGCAACAAGGGTTCCCCGCCAGTGCAGACGAGATAGGGACGGGCGCCACCCCCGCCCCCTTGCGGGGCGGGGGCAGGG
>JAKFYF010000143.1 GCA_021731005.1 Hyphomonadaceae bacterium | reverse complement strand
CGTCCGATTTCGGTGGCGGCGCCAGTGGCGGTGATGACGGCGACGCCTGCGCCGTTCGTCACCACGCCGCCGCGATGGACCATGGTGCGCCGTGCCGCGAGCGGCGCCGTTGGCGTGAGGAGGGCTTCCGCCGATTTCTCGACTGGAAAGCTCTCCCCTGTCAGCGAGGATTCGTCGATCATGAGCGCATCCGCGGTTACGAGCCGCCCGTCGGCGGGAACGGCCGCGCCCGGCTTCAGTACAATCCAATCGCCTGGCGCCACTCGCGATGTGGGCACGTGCGCCTCAACCCCGTCGCGCAGAACAATAGCGTCGGGATCGGTTTGCCGCGCCAAGCGCCGGATGAGGCTCGCCGTCCAGCCCTCGGTTGAGACGCCGATGCCCGCGTTGAGCGCGATGACGCCGAGCGTCAGGACAGCATCGACCACGCCGCCAGTCGCCAGCGATAGCGCCGCTGAGCCCCCGAGCAGCGCTATGGGAACCGAATTGAGTTGATCTGCAAGCAATGCGAGCGACGAAGGCGGTTCCGGCTCTGGCAGGCGGTTCTCGCCTATGTGCGCCAAGCGCTCTTGCGCCTGCACATCGGTGAGCCCGGCGGCGCTGACGAACGCCCGCGCGACCAGCGGCGACGCCATGGCGTGCCATGGCGCCTGGCTTTTCTCGGCTGGGGCCGAGGCGGCGGGCGCTGCGAGTCCGCCGCGCCAAATCTCGCGCGCTATTTGCGCGATCGTCTCCGGCGTCAAACTAGAATCATGTTCGACCAGCAACGCACCTGTCCATTGACTCTCGCGCACGTCGAGGATCCCGGTGCGCGCCGCCAGCCGCCGCGCCAGCGCGCGCAACAGGTCGCGGCGTCCGCGCAGTGGATCCAGACGCAGCCGCGTGCGCCCGTCTATGCCGTGATGGACCTGAACATGGGGCTCTAGCCGGCGATCGAAGGCGATGACGCTGCTGGCCGCCGCCGCGGTCGCGCGCTGGATCATGCGCTTGTGGCGGGTGGGGCCGCTTCTGTTTCTGGAACTGCCGCCAGCGCCGTGTCATGCCGTAATTCTTCCGCCAAGCGCTTGGCTTGGTGGGCGCCGGTCTGCAGCGCGCCTGCGGCGCTTATGGCGCCTTTCGAAGCCGCCTCGGCCAGGAAGACAATGGCGTGGCGCATCGCCACCTGCGCCTCCTGGCCGAACTCGGACAATTTCTCCTTCATAATCTCGGCCTGTTCCGGCAGCTCGGCGCGGATTGCCTGCGCCATGAGGCCGGCGTGGGCTTTGAATTGCTGAAGCTGCTCGGAGGCCTCCGCAAGGTGCTTCTTTGCATCTTCGCCGGCGCGCGATGCGCCCTTCGCAAGGCTCGTTTGGGCGAGCGCCGATTGAGCCTTCCCCAACCGGTCTTCGAGCCCCAGCAGCGTCGTCTTCAATCCTTCGCAGAAGTCGATAACGGCCTGGCTCATCCTACACTCCTCATGGCGGCTGACGCTAAAGAGCGCCGGCTGAGCGCCGGCGCCTTGCGAGAAATCAAAACGCAACCCCTTTGCCGCAGATCAAGGCGGCGCTGCGCGGAAGACGCGATCGAATGTCGTCATGAGCGCTATTCCTTTTCTTGATCGTGCGCAGGCGGGCCGCCGGCTTGCTGCCGGGGTGAAGAAACTCCGACCGGCGCTGCCGGTGGTCTATGCGCTTCCACGCGGCGGGGTTCCGGTCGCCATCGAGGTCGCCGAGGCGCTGGATGCGCCGCTTGACTTGCTGCTGGTGCGCAAGATCGGGGTTTCAGGCCAGGAAGAGCTCGCCGCGGCGGCGATCGTCGATGGGGAGGCGCTCGATGTCATTCTTAATGAAGAGATCATGCGCGCCGTTGGTCTTACCCAGGTCGATATTGATGCCGCCGCCAAGCGACAGTTACAGGAAATAGAACGTCGCCGGGCGCTTTACCTGCCGGGCCGAGCGCCAGTGCCAGCGGAGGGGCGCACGGCAATCCTGGTTGACGACGGCGTCGCCACCGGCGCCAGCATGCGCGCCGCAATCGCGGCTGTGCGCAGGCGCCGCCCGCGACGCATCATGGTGGCCGTTCCTGTGGCCGCTGAGGAAACAGTGCGCGATCTGCGCGGCGCGGTCGATGACATCGTGTGCCTGGCAGCACCCGCCCGCCTCGGGGCGGTGGGCAATTTCTATCGAGATTTTCATCAGATCGATGATCGCGAAGTGATCGCGCTGCTTCGAGACTTCGTCCGCTAGCCTTGCGATCTCAAATTAGCCAACAAGGCGAAAGACGATGGTCGCTCCGAGGCGTATTGGCTAACAACGAGAATTGGCGGCCTCCAGATGATCCGGATCAATGTGCGCCCGGATGACATGAGGAGGTATCGGCTTAATCGCGCAGGAACGCTGGGCGAGGGGGTAGGAGTTGCTCGATGTTCATCCATGCAAGCCGAAAAAGTTCGCGCGCTCCAATTCGCTCGTTGCGGTGGCTCTTTGTCTTCCTCACGCTCGCCTTGGCTTGGTTGGCGCCATCGCTTGCGTCCGCTCAGTCCTGCGTGGCCGGCGACCCGATCGGCCGGTTTCCGTTCACGCCTGGCGTGGATAATGCGTTTAGGCCCGGCGACTCGCGCGTCACCAACGCTTCATTCAACGGCGTCACCGGAGACGTGCTGAGCTTTCAGGCCAATCCGGGCGGCGCGAATTCGCAAATTCAATTGGTGCGGGCGTCCAATAACGCCACGGTGATCGCCACGATCACGTTCGCCAGGAGCACAACCTATACAGTGACGGCCGCTGATGTTGGGCAGTTTCCGTACCAGATGCGGATAACCAACAATTCCACAGTCGACCAAACTTATGTGATCGATTGCACGGCCGGCGTGACGCAGCCGGCGCCGACAGTGACGGCGGTCAATCCGGCAAGCGGAACCACGGCCGGCGGCACGGCCGTCACCATCACGGGAGCGAATTTCACCGGCGCGACAGCGGTTGCCATAGGTGGCGCCGCCGCGGCGGCGTTCACTGTGGTGAACGCAACTACAATCAACGCAACGACGCCCGCGCACGCGCCCGGTGCGGTGAACGTCGCTGTAACCACGCCCGGTGGACCCGGCACGGGTGTGGGCCTGTTCACCTATATTGCCCCGCCAGCGGCGCCGACTATCACCGCGATAAGCCCTAGCACCGGGCCCACGGACGGCGGCACCTCGGTCATCATAACGGGTACGAACTTCACCGGCGCTACAAGCGTGACAATAGGCGGCCTCGCCGCGGCGAACGTGGCAGTGGTCAGCGCCACATCCATTACGGCGACAACGCCGGCGCACGCGGCTGGCTTGGTCGATGTCGTCGTCACGACCCCGGGCGGCGTCGGAACCGGGGTGGGCCTGTTCACCTACGTCGCACCGCCCAATGCACCGACAGTCTCCACGATCAATCCGCCGCGCGGCGTCACGACCGGCGGCACCGCGGTCACCATCGCGGGCACGAACTTCACCGGCGCAAATTCGGTGACAATAGGAGGCGTGGCGGCGGCGGCCTTCAGCGTCGTGAGTGATACGACCATCACAGCAACCACGGGCGCGCACGCCCCCGGCATCGTCGACGTCGTCGTGACAACACCAAATGGCAGCGGCACGGGCGCGGGTTTGTTTACCTATGTCGCGCCGCTGGCGCCGACCGTAGCCACGATAAATCCCACAAGTGGGCCAACGGCGGGAGGAACCAGCGTCACCATAACAGGAACCACCTTCACCGGCGCGAGTTCGGTCACGATTGGCGGAACGCCGGCTTCGTTCACGGTCGTGAACCCAACCACGATCACTGCAACAACTCCCGCGCACGCTGCGGGCGTTGTTGATATCGCCGTGACGACTGCGGGCGGCGTGGGAACCGGCGTTGGCCTCTTCACTTACATCGCGCCGCCGGGGGCGCCCGTGGTCGACTCGATGAACCCGGCGAACGGCCCAGCTGCCGGCGGGACCGCTGTCGCCATAACCGGCGCGAATTTCACCGACGCGACTGTTGTAACGATTGGTGGCCTTGCGGCCGCCTTCACCGTCGTGAACGATACGACGATCACCGCGACTGCGCCGGCTCACGCGGCGGGCGTCGTGGATGTGACGGTTACAACCTCGAACGGAACCGGTGTAGGCTCCGGTCTCTTCACTTACCTCGCACCGCCGCCGCCAACGGTCGACGCAATAAGCCCCACAAGCGGCTCGACCGCCGGCGGAACAGTGATTACCATTACCGGCGCGAATTTCACTGGCGCCACCGCAGTGACCGTTGGCGGCATTGCCGTCGCGACGTTCACCGTCGCGAGCGACACGACAATTACAGCGACGACACCGGCGCATGCTGCCGGCGCTGTCGATGTGGCGGTGACGACGCCGAATGGGCCTGGCACGGGGACGGGTCTGTTTACTTACTTCGCGCCGCCGCCGGGGCCCACGGTTAGCGCGATTGATCCCGCAAGCGGTCCAGCCGCCGGCGGAACCGCCGTCACCATAACGGGGACAAATTTTACCGGCGCGTCGGCGGTGACGATTGGCGGCGTGGCCGCGACGGCCTTCGCGGTTGCGAGCGACACGACGATCACGGCGACCACGCCCGCCCACGCGGCCGGCGCTGTTGATGTCGCGGTCACCACGCCGAATGGGGCCGACACGGGAACGGGGCTGTTCACCTACCTTGCTCCGCCACCGGGTCCGACAATTGCGTCGGTGAATCCGGGCAATGGACCGATAGGCGGCGGAACGGTCATCACCATCGTTGGGACCGGCTTCACCGGAGCAAGCGCTGTCACCATAGGCGGCGTGAACGCGCTCGGGTTTACGGTGGCGAGCGACACCACCCTGACGGTGACCACGGCTGCGCATGCGGCGGGGGTTGTCGATGTAACCGTTACGACGGCGAACGGAACTGGCGTGGGCGCTGGGCTCTTCACTTATGTGGCGCCGGCGCCAAGCCCGACAAAAGCGATCGAGGCCATCGGCGGCTTCCTCGGGCGGCGCAATATGCTCCTGGCGGCGAGCGAACCGGATTCCAATCGCGAGATCGAACGCTTGCTTGCGGCCAGACAACGCGCCGACCACGGCGCCTCGCTCGCTGGAAACGGCGCGTCCGCGCGCCAGGAGACTTACGAGCCGGAGCATGGATCGTTTGCGCCAGTTCCCGGCGCCGCGAACTTCGGCGACGAGCAAGTCGGCTACAGAGCAGGGCGCGACATCGGCCCGCCGCGGCTTGAGGATGCCGACACGAGGCAATGGCAATTTTCAACCAGCATGAGCGAGCTCTCGCGGCATTACGCCAGCGCCCAAACCCGCAGCGGTTATCACCTCGGCGTCGCGGGCGGCGCGGCGCAGCCCAGCCCGTTCGACATCTGGATCGAGGGGACCTATGCCGACTTCAGCGATGACGGGTTCGCCAGCAACGCGGACGGACATTTCGGGCTCCTCGCTTTGGGCGCGGACTACGTCGTGAACTCGCGATTGTTGATCGGCGCGATGGCTCAATACGACACTATGAGCGAGCGTTCGGACGTCGACGCCCGCGCCGTCGAAGGGCAGGGCTGGATGGCGGGGCCGTACGCGACGGTGCGCCTTGGCGATAGCGTCTTCTGGCGTCTGCGCGCGGCGTGGGGTCAATCCAGCAACGATGTGCGGCCATTCCTGACCTACACCGATCACTTCGACTCGGACCGCTGGCTGGTATCCTCGCGCTTGACCGGGAATATGGTGGCCGGACGTTGGACGGTGAGGCCATTTGCCTCCGTTTTCTACTTGGAGGATAACGCGCAGAGCTACGTTGACAGCGACGGCCTGACAGTGCCGGAGGTTCGTTCACGCTACGGACAGATCGCAGCCGGGCCCGAAGTGAGCTATCGCTACGAGCTGGACGATATCCAACTTGAACCGCGCTTTGCCCTCAGCATCGCGACGACGTTCGCCAATGAGGCCGACGCCTTGGGTCTTGGCGAGATCGACGCCGCGATTGTGGGGCGCGACGACGTGCGCACGCGCGCCGAGATTGGCGTGCGGGCGACCACGCGCGGGGGGCTCACGCTCGACCTCTCTGGCGCCTATGACGGCATCGGTTCCGACGGCTTCGAGGCCACAAGCGCCAGGGTCACCTTGCGTATGCCGATGAACTGAGCTGGCGTTGCCGCCGCGGCGCACGCGTAATGCGCTGCCGCGCAAGATCTCGCTGGAGCATGCGAGCCGCGCGTGTCACCGCAGCAGCGCACAAAAGCAAACGGACGATGCGGGTTCCGCATCGTCCGTGCTTCCCCAAGCAGGGGCGTTTGTGTCAGTTCTTCAGTTCGCTGGCGCCGACGCGGGCGTGCGGGCGCGTACGTAGATGCGGCACCATCCTTCAGGCGCCACCGTTCCCGCGACGCTGCGGCACCCGCTGGGCGCCTCGAACAGGGTGCAATTACTGCACTGCTGGTCGCCGCGCGGCGTGGGCTGATAGGCGACCGCGCGCTGCGCCAATTTCCGAGTTGCCTGCGCCGAAGCGCTTCCCGCCGCCGCGGCGACCAGTATCGCAGGCGCGGCCGCGCACACCGTCGAGATTAGTGTCCTTCTGGAAACAGTTCCTTGGGGGGAATTGGGCTTGTTCATTGTCGTTCTCCTTCTGCGCATTTTCCGCTCGCTCGTCTTGCTTAACATTGCGCCGCATCAATGGCTGCCTGACGCTTAATCCTGCCGTCATCACCACCCCATCCTCAAGCTTACAGTAACAATATGGGCCTCGTAATTGGGATTCAAAGCGTCGAGGAAGAGCGACCGATTGGCGCCCGCATCCAGCGCGATCATGTAGGGCGCCATGCTGTCCGTCGCCCAATTGGTCATGCTGTTGCGCTCGTAGGCGTAGCCAAGCTCGGTTGAAAGCTCGCCGGTCCAGCCCAGACGTTGGCCCAGTGTCTCGCTGAGCTTGTACCTCAAGTTCGCTTCAAGACGCTGATAGTCGTTGCTCACATCCGGGAACTGCGGAACCGATGCGACAAGCGCCGAGCCCAGCGAATAAGTATCTGTGGTGTTGGAGGAATGCGAATGAGTGCCAGAAAGATTGAGCTCCAGATTGGATGACACGACGATGGAACCCGTTGCGAAAATCGTGTCGACGAAATCCGAGATTTCGCTGCCCCAATTGCAGTCGGGGCTGCCGGTGGTGTCGGCGGCTGGACAGGCGATGCCGATGCTCCCTGTGCCGCCGCGCTGGCGGTTGACGAGCACGCGATTATATTGCTCGCGCAAGTAGGAGAGCGAGAGGTTTACCGAGTCGTTCAGCGGGTAGGCGATCTCGATGCCGCCATTCCAATAGCTTTCGTCCTTGAGGCCGAGATCGCCGCCATTGGCGATATTGTCGCTGTATTCGTCGGTTCTCCAGCTGAGGCTCGGCGTGATGACAAGGCCGTTTTCGAAGGCAAACTCGGCGGAGCCGTCGATCCGAGTGCGGTCGCGGTCGGCCATGTCGAATTTGCGCAGCAGCGGGCTTTGCAGGAAGCCCGCGCCGGCGGGCGGATAGCCGATCACGCCGACATTGTTGAGAGCGTCGTAATTCTCATACCGGCGCTGCGCGTGCAGAGCACTGGCGCGCAAGCGAAGCCACGGCGTGCTGTCCGGGGAGGCGTCGATGAATACGCGGCCTGTGTATTCGTCGGTCACGTCGGCGTCGCGATTGTCGCGGTCATAGCGCTCCCAAGCGCCCGAAGCGCCGAACGACCAAGCCGTATTGGGCCGCCAGTTAAGATCGATGTTCGATGTCGTGCGCGCATAGGCGGGGCGATAATTCTGCCGATCGTCGTTCTGCCGTTGGCCGTCGGCGCGCACATATTCTGGAAAAATCAGCAGCGGCGTATTGTTGCGCACGTCAAGATAGCGCAATCGCGCCGTTGCGGTCAGGTGCGGGTTAAACCGCATCGTCAGCAAATTGTTGATAAGCACTTCCTCGATCTCGCCATGAAGACTTTGCGCCGGCAGCAGGCTCAAGTCGGTCATCGGCAGACCACCCGAACTCAGGATCGTGGGGTTGATGGTGAAGGGAAGGAATTGTTCATTCTGGCGCATGAGGCCGTAGGAAACGGAGCCGACATAGCGCGCCGAGAATGGCAGATCGACCGCCCCAGTCAGCGTGTAGCGATGGGCTTCGTTGCTCGGCGGCAAGGAATTGCGCCCCTCGTTGGCGGTGTTGGCGGCGGCTGGCGCTGTCAACCGGAAGGGGTTGTCGAACGTCACCGAGGTGAGATCGTTGTGAAACAGGGAACCGTAATAGGCGAGGCTAAGGCTCCAACGCCGATCCTCGCTGATCCTGCCCACATATTGGGCGCTGGCGCTGAAATTCTGCGTCGAGTAGGCGACCGGGGCTGGAAGTTCGAGCGTATTGAAGCCGTTGATCGCGGTGCCGAACGGCATGGCGCCTGAACGATCCTCGCTCGAGTAATCCACGCGAATGTCCCAGGCGGGCCCCGGGGTCCAGCGAAAGCTGACGCGCCCTGTCTGACGCGTGACTTCGATGTCGCGCATGTGCAGGTTGTCGTTGATGATGGCGGCGCGGGCGGCGTCATTCGGCGCGGCTTCCAGCGCCGCTTGGACCGCGTCCGGAACCCGCAGGACCGACGGTGCAACCGAGTCATACAGGGTGCGCGCTTGCGTGCTGTAGAGGTGGGGAACCTCCGAATACCCGAACGTGAAATAATAGTCGCCGGGATTGTAGAAGCGCATTTCGTAGCGTTGATTGTTGAGCCCCACATTCGATGCCCACGCCTCGAACAGCGGGCCCTGGTTGGCTTCCGTGAAGATGTGGGCTTCGTCGACGAAGAGGCCGGGCGGCATTTCGCCATATTGCTCGAACTTGGCGCGGTCGGTCGCTTCCGGGCGCTCGGCGAACGCGCGCAATCCCAAAACCACCTCGCCCGAAAGCCGCGGCTGATCGGCGGCTTCCGTCGCCTCTTGCGCGCCCGCCAACGGCGCAAGAACCAGCATCAGCGCGATGATCGCCGCGCTTGAGAGCAGAAGTCTCGTCGCGATCTTCATCGTGCTGCTCCTCTTTGCAACGTCTTCACCTATGGATGCGGAAGCCGGACGGATGGTTCGAGCCGTGGATCATGCCGCCGTGGCAATTGGCGCAGCCGCGGTTGAAGGCGAATCTTGCGCCTGGGTTTTGCGGAATGGCCGGATGTTGGCTTTCGGTATGGCATTGCTGGCAAAGCCGCGGCCGCGATACCCGCAGCAGGCTCTCATTCATCGAGCCGTGCGGCTCATGGCAGTTCAAGCAATTTTCGCGTACTGGGGCGTGCTCATAGAGAAACGGCCCGCGCTTCTCGGCATGGCACACATAGCACGTCTCATTTGGCGTCTGCTCGCGCAGCAGGCTCAGATTCTGCGTGCCGTGTGGGTTGTGACAGCTGGAGCATTGCATGGCGCCTTCGCGCACGGGCATGTGCGAGGTGCGATACAATTGCGCGCGACGATCCCTGTGGCAGGTGGTGCAGACCTGGATTTCGGTGGGTTGCACGAATTGATTGCGCGGCGAGATGCGCTCCATGACCCGATGGCAATCGGTGCAGGCGAGACCGCGCATTTCGTGCTGGCTGCCGCGCCAATGCGTGCGCAGTCCGTTTTCGTGGCAGGTTAGGCACACTGCGTTGCGCGCCGCCACAGGACGCGGCGTGCCCGAGCGGAACGCAATGATGGAATCGGCGCTGCCATCGTCGCGCTGCGGGTTTTCGGTGTGCGCCGAGCCGGGTCCGTGACAGGTCTCGCACCCCAGCCGCTCTCGCCCGTCGCGCGGTTCATGCAGGAAGATGCGCCCCATCATGGTCGCCTCGAATGTCTCGGCCTGATAGGTGTGGCAGCTCGCGCAAACTTCGGCGCCGACATAGGTGGCAGGTGTTGCGGGTTCCGGGGCGGCGGCCTCCGTTGGAGCAGGTTCGCCCTGTGCGTTGGCTGTGGGCTGTGCAAGGGCTGCGACGCCCAACGTGAACGCGGCGAGCAGCGTCGCCCCAAGCAGCGCAAGCCAGCGCGCTCTTGTTGGGGACGGATGGAGATGGGTCTCATTGCGCGCCATGTCCTTCACGCTCCGCTGGACGCCAACGTACAATGCGGCCGAGATTATCAAAATCAATTACCGCATGGTGGAGTTGATCAATATCAAAAACGATCTTCAGCGCTCTCGAGTGCGCGGGACAGTCGCGGGCCGTGGGGTGGTTTCGCGTGTTTGGGGAAGTCAACGGGACGCTTGTGGTATTCGGCGGTGGTAAGCAGTGTGCGCGCGGCGCGTTGTCGCGGCCGCGCGAGTTTACCTCGTCCTTACCTGTGACTCACCGAAGCTCTTCGCCCAACCGAGGAGTCATTCCCATGCCGTTCGACGCCGCCATCTCCGCCGAGATCTGGAACACCAAATATCGCTTCACTCAAGACGGCGGCGGCGACGGGGTGGTTGAAGAGACATGGGCGCGTGTCGCTAATGCTGTCGCCGCTGCTGAGTCCGCGCCGGCGCGGAGGTTTTGGCGCGACAAGTTCACAGAAGCGCTCAAGGATTTCAAATTCCTACCGGCGGGACGAATTCTCGCCGGCGCCGGAACAGGACGAACGGTTACATTGTTCAATTGCTTCGTCATGGGGACCATTCCGGACCATCTCGATGGAATTTTCGAGCATTTACGCGAAGCGGCGCTGACAATGCAGCAGGGCGGCGGTATCGGCATGGACTTCTCGACCATCCGCCCTGCCGGCGCGCCCGTGCGCGGCGTCGGCGCCAAGGCTTCTGGCCCATTGTCTTTCATGGACGCGTGGGATGCGATGTGCCGAACGGTGATGTCGGCGGGGCAGCGGCGCGGCGCCATGATGGGTTGTCTGCGCATCGATCACCCCGATGTCGAGGATTTTATCGAAGCCAAACGCGATGGCGCCAGGCTACGTAATTTCAACATTTCCATCCTGGTGACAGATGCGTTCATGGCCGCGCTGGCGGCCGACCAGGACTGGCCGTTGCAGTTCAACGGGGAAGTTCATCGCGTCGTTCGTGCGCGCGAACTCTGGGCAAAGCTCATGCGCGCGACCTACGATGCCGCCGAGCCCGGCGTGATATTCATTGATCGCGTCAACAGCGCCAATAATCTCGCGTATTGCGAGAGCGTGGCTGCGACAAATCCATGCGGAGAGCAGCCGCTGCCGCCATATGGCGCTTGTTTGCTGGGCTCGATAAATCTTTCGCGGCTGGTAGAGGCGCCGTTTTCGCCAAGTGCGAGCCTGAACGAAACGCGCTTGGCCGAATTGACCGCTACTTCCGTGCGCTTTCTCGACAACGTGATCGATATTTCCCGCTATCCTCTTGCAGAGCAGGAAGTGGAAGCGAAGTCCAAGCGCCGCATTGGTCTTGGCGTCACCGGCCTTGCCGATGCTTTGATCTTCTGCAACGCCCGCTACGGCGCCGCGGATGGGTTGGCGCTGACGCGCAGTTGGCTGAACACAATCCGAGAGGCCGCCTATCGGAGCTCCGCAGAACTGGCGGCGGAGAAGGGCGCCTTCCCGCTCTACGATCGGGCCATGTTGTCTCGGCCCACGCCAATGTCGCTAAGCCCTGCAACGCGCGGGCTGATGGAAGCGCACGGCTTGCGCAATGGGTGCCTGACGACGATTGCCCCAACAGGCACGATTTCGCTGCTCGCGGGCAACGCCTCGTCGGGGGTGGAGCCGGTGTTTGCGTTCAATTATCGCCGCAAGGTGCGCCAACCGGATGGCGCCTACATGGTAGAGGAAGTCGACGACTACGCCTACACGATGTGGAAGCGGTTGCGGGGCGACGAACAGCTCCCGGATCACAGCTTTGTCAGTGCGCAGACGCTGACGCCCAACGATCATCTGGCGATGCAGGCGGCGGCGCAGGAATACACCGACAGCTCTATTTCGAAGACCATCAATTGCCCCGAGGACATTCCGTTCGAGGCCTTTGTCGATGTGTACAAGCGCGCCTATGATTTGGGATGCAAGGGTTGCACCACGTATCGCCCTAACGCGATCACGGGCTCGATACTGTCGGTGGCGCCGGCGGCGCCCGCACAGACGCCGCTGAAGGAGCCGTCCCTGCCAATGCGGCCCGAGGTAGTGACAGGCTCGACCTACAAGGTGAAATGGCCCGAGAGCGAGCACGCTATTTATGTTACGATCAACGACATCGAGGAGGACGGGCTGCGGCGGCCGTTCGAGATCTTCATCAACTCCAAGAACATGGAGCATTACGCCTGGACGCTGGCGTTGACGCGCATGATCTCGGCCGTGTTCAGGCGCGGCGGCGACGTCTCCTTTGTGGCTGAGGAATTGAAGGCGGTGTTCGACCCGCGCGGCGGCGCTTGGCTGCGCGGGCGCTATGTGCCGTCCCTGTTGGCCGCGATTGGCGACGTGATACAGCGTCATCTGGACGGCGACGCCGTCGAAAGCGCGATTGCGCACGCCGAGCCCGCCGCCCCTACGGCGTCGGCAAAACCCCGCTCGTGCCCGCGCTGCAGCGCCTCGGCCCTGGTGCGCGCCGAGGGCTGCGACAAGTGTCTGGAGTGCGGTTACTCGAAATGCGGATGAACATTGTGGTTTGCGAGCGGCGCCAAGTCCCCGCCGCCCACGCCTTGCGCGCGCGTGATATCGCCCATTTCATGTGATGAGAAACGCCGCTATTCCGGCCAAGGCCGCAATCATAGTCGAGGCCAAGCAGAAACTGCCATAGCGCGCGCCGCCCGAGAAGAAGGCGATGCCGACCTTGGCAAATGAATTGGAAAGCACCGCGAGCAGCACGGCGTGCGCGCCGACGGCCGGCTGAAGGCCAGCGTTCACCAAGCCGCTCGACGCGACGGCGGCGGCGTCGACATCGGCCAGTCCGGCGGCGGCGGCGAACGCCAACAATCCCGACTCGCCCGCGACGGCGGCAATAAATTGTCCGGCGACAGTGATGGCGCCCAACAAAGCCGCGAATTTCAGCACCGACCAAAGCTCGAACGGGCTCTTGAGTCCGTCGCTGCCGCCACTGGCGGAAGATGTCTGGCCACGGCTAGCCGCTGCGGACAGCGCCAGGAATGCTCCCCCAGCCGCCAGGAGCGGCGCCCAAAGCGGGGCTAGCAGCGGCGGCGCGAAAACGCACGCGAGCACGCCGACGCGCGCGACGCTCACCGTCGCGGCCAGATTGGCGGCAGCGGCTGCGGCGCGCGGGCTTGTTTCCCCGGCGCGGGCGCGGCGGCCGAGTTCGGCAGTCACCAGCGTCGACGAAACCAGTGCGCCACCCGCGGCGCCAATCATGAGGCCCGCGCGTTGGCCGAGGGCGCGCACCGCTACGTAAGCGGCGAATGACGCCCCGGCGACCAGGATGGTCAGCAGCCAAAGGGTACGCGGATTGATCGCGCCCCATGGATCGATGGCTTGGTCTGGCAGCAACGGCAGCGCGATCGCCGTCGCCGCGAGAATCATCAAGGCCGAACGAATCTCCGGCCAGGTAAGCCGGTCGAGCCAGACATGCAGCGCTTGCTTGAACGCCAGCAATATGGTGATCGCCACGCCAGCCGCGGCCGCGATGCGCATGTCGCCGAGGACAGCGTAAGCGCCGAGGGCGAACACCATCAGGCCGGCGATCGTGCCGGTGACCGAGATGTCTTTGTCGGCATCGGACTCGCGCAGCTTGAAAGCAACGAAGGCGGCGGAGAAACAGATTGTCAGCGCCGCGAACGACCATTCGCCCGCCAACGGTCGCAGCAGCGCGGCGAGCCCGCCGAACAAACCGATGAGCGCATGGGTGCGCAGACCAGCTGCGCGGCTGCCATCGGCGGCGTCGCGGTGGCGCCAGCCGCGCTCAACACCGACCAGAAAGCCAATTGCCAACGCGACGCCGAGACGTTGAAGGAGGTCAAGCACAATTGGATCGGGCATGGGCGTTGCGGCCGGCGCCCAGCAACAAGCCGGACCAAAGCTCAAGCATCATCGCGCCGATCCCTCCGCGGAGGCAAGTCTTTACCGCTCGCTTGGGCAATGTCCGGCTAGGACTCGCTTTGCGCGGGATCAAGGCAAGCAGTCGGGCGCAAAGGCCAGTGTTGCTCTGCAATACGGGAGCCGAGCATGTTGAAAGCGCCAGTGTGGGTTGTGCTCGCGGACGCTGGCGCTGCACGGTTCTTCGAGCGCCTTCGCGCCAACGCGAAGCTGAGCGAGCGTGTTGATCTGGCCATGACTGCAGCGCCCTTGGAGACGCCGCGCGAACGGCTCGGTCGCGTCCACGACCGCATCGGCCCCGCCCGGCACGCGATGACGCCGCGGCGGTCTCCGCGCGCGGCTTCAGCGGTGCGCTTCCTCAAGACGGTTGCCGACGCCGTCAACGCCGCCGCCGATGCTGGTGCGTTCAAGGCGCTGGTATTGTGCGCGCCGCCGCGCCCGCTCGGTCTGCTGCGGGAACACTTGTCGGCGCCCGCTCTCGGACGCTTAAACCAGGCAATCGCCAAGGACTACTTGCATGCCTCCGCCGAGGAACTCGAGCAGCGGCTGCGCGCCGACTGAGCGGTTGGTCAGCGCGGCCTGTTGATCGGGCGCAATTAGATGCGTTGGCGGATGTCTCAAGCTCGGCCCATGAACGCACAAGTCGGAACGTCGCGCTGCCGTCGCAAGCGCGCGTCAGCTCTGCGCGCCGGCGTAAGAAAGCTGGCGCAGCCTATATGCGCCACAGCGCCCCCCCCAGATAGCGGCCATTGGGAGCCCGACCCCGCGGGCTACACCGCCATGTTCACGGTGTTGGACCGCGCGCTGCACGCCAATTTGGCGCGTTTTACGCTGGGCCTCTCGCCGCGTGCGATGCTGAGCGCCTATCTCGACTGGCTCGGCGGGGTCGCCTTTTCACCGGGCAAGCAGGCGCAGCTGCTGCACAAGGCGCAGCGAAAGGCGATGCGGTTCGCCGCCTATGTGCGAGACAAGTTGTCCGCCCCCAATGCCGTGGAGGCCGACTGCATCGAGCCGCTGCCGCAGGATTGCCGCTTTCGCGACAAGGCCTGGCGCCAGCCGCCGTTTTGCTTTTATGCGCAGGGCTTTCTGCTTACTCAGCAATGGTGGCACAACGCCACCACTGGCGTCAGCGGAGTGACCGCGCAGCATGAGCACGCCGTGGAGTTCGCCGCACGGCAATGGCTTGACGTCTTCTCACCGTCGAATTTTGCTTGGACAAACCCGGTCGTGATCGGCGCCACGAAGCGCCAAGGCGGACGCAATCTCATTCGCGGCTGGGGCTACGCGATCGAGGATTGGCAAGCGCAGATCGCCGGCCGCGGACCCGGGCGGCGCGATGGATTTCAGATCGGGGTGGATGTGGCGGCGACCCCCGGCAAGGTTATCTATCGTAACCGCCTGATGGAATTGATTCAGTATTCGCCCACCACCGAAAAGGTGCGCGCCGCGCCGATATTGATCGTGCCGGCCTGGATCATGAAATACTATATTCTGGACCTGTCACCCGAAAACTCGTTGGTCAAACACTTGGTCGATGAAGGCCACACGGTGTTTATGATCTCGTGGCGGAACCCGGGGCCAGACGATCGGGACTTGAGTTTGGAGGACTACCGCCGCCTCGGCCCGTTGGCGGCGCTTGATGTGATTGGGGAGGTCGCCCCTGGCCAGAAGGTCAACGCCGTTGGTTATTGCCTTGGCGGCGCGTTGCTGGCGATTGCGGCCGCGGCGATGGCGCGCGATGGCGATGAGCGCTTGAACTCGCTGAGCTTGTTGGCCACTCAGACCGATTTCGAGGAAGCGGGCGAGTTGATGTTGTTCATCAATGAAAAGCAGATCGCCTTTCTCGAAGATGTCATGTGGGAGCAGGGCTTTCTTGACGCCAAGCAGATGGCCGGCGCCTTCCAGATGTTGCGCTCCAACGATCTGGTGTGGTCGCGAATGATCAAGGAATATCTGCTGGGCGAGGGCGCGCCGCTCACCGATCTGATGGCATGGAACGCCGACGGCACGCGTCTGCCTTATAAGATGCACACGCAATACCTGGAGCAATTGTTTCTTCACAACGATCTGAGCGAGGGAAGATACAAAGTCGATGAGCGCGTGGTGTCGCTCGGCGACATCAGGGCGCCGCTATTCGTGGTTGCGACTCAAACCGATCACGTCGCGCCTTGGCGTTCGGTGTTTAAGTTGCACCAGCTCGTGCACAGCGAACTCACTTTCGCGCTCACTAATGGCGGCCACAATGCCGGCATTGTTTCCGACCCCCGCGACGACTGGCGCTCCTACCAGATAGCACGCGCTTCCCATGAACTGACGGGATCGCCGGATGCTTGGGAGCGGCGAACTCCGGTGACGCGAGGCTCGTGGTGGCCGGCGTGGTTTGCGTGGCTGGGATCACGCGCTGGCGAATGGGTTGCGCCTCCGGCTATGGGCGGCGCAGATGGTGTGCTGGCCGCCGCCCCCGGCGAGTACGTACGCCAACCGTGATTCAGACGCCTGGCGGGGGCTCTTCTAGCTCAACCCGCAGCTTAGCTCTCAGGCTCTGCAACTGATCGTGATAATGTTCGCCGCGGCCATATTCCTCGAAGCCGGTGTAACGAGGATGTGTCCCGAGAACACGCCGGGCGTGCTTGATCGGGCACCAATATTGCTCGGTGCGCGAACCGACCTCGCGCACATATGCGATAACGCCATTGACATAAGAGCAATAGGCGCAATTAAGTTTTTCGAGCGCGTTCAGATAGGCGAGCCCAGCGCGGTCAAACACCATATAGCGGCTGCGTTTCACTTGCGAAATGCCGTACACGCGAAAGCATACTGCCTGATAGAGAGACACCCAGGCGTCGATCACGGCAAAGGGAATGATCAGCGAATAGATGAGCGGCGAGGTAAGCGCCACCAGCGGGCGGGCGTTGAGGAGGTAGCGGACGAGATTGGTTTGCACCTCGCGATGGCGGCGAAGCACTTCCTCTTCAAACAGGACTTTTCCGCGCTCCAATCCGTATTTGAGGCCGGCGCGCTGCTTGGCGATTTCCGCCTCAAGCTCGTGTTCGAGCGCGCGGATGTTTTCCAGGATTGCATCGATCGGGGCGTTCATGGGGTGCATTGGGCCCATGCGCCAGCAATAGCAAGCGCGGCGGGCCGCTGTTCGCAAGCGGCGCTGAGCGTCAATTGCTCGCGGTCAGCTGTTCTCCTTCTTGGCAGTCTCCATAACGCACACGGCGCTCGGCGCCGCGTTGCGGAAGGTCAAACAGCCCCCCCCCATGTCAGCTCGCGTACTGAGGCGGCGTGGGCGCTGCCGCGGTGGCGAGTGCGTTGCGCCCCTGCATGACGATCGCGCCCAGTCCGATGACGTAGGCGATCAGCCACGCAGCGCCGCCGAGGAGCGGAACGAAGCCCACGAGGAGGAGGGCGGCCATCGCCAGCGTCGACCATGCAAGCCGTCCCCATGCTTTCGGCGGCTCCGCGGATTTCCCTCGCTGCGCCAACCCACGCACGCGAAGTCCAATGAAATAGACCACAGCTGCGAAGGCCAAGGGCGCTGTGGCGAGATAAATTGCGCCGATCATCAACGCGAGTGGTATGCCGAGTACGCTTACGAAAAGGAATCCAATCAGCACCGGCGCCAACGCCATGAACGCGAACCCGGCGCCGAGGGTCTGCAGGGGCGCATCGCGCATCGCGCGCGTGGCGCCATTCATGAGCGCTGGGAAGATCGCCACAGCCACCAACACCAGGAGGCCGACGCCCAGGATTAGAAAAAGCAAGCCAGTCGCTGCGAACGCGATTGCCGCGCCAAGACCGAGCTTTGCCTGCTCATGCTCCGACTCCGGGAAGGGCAGCACAATCCGCGCGCCGGTAATGACGGCTTCTGGCGCGATCGCGACTTCCCGGGCGTGATAGGTGAGATCTCCGCTGATTTGCGCGCGCGGCCCGAGGATGAACTTCTCCGCGCGCACGTTGACGGCGCCGGTGATCGGGCCGTTAATGCGGACTTCGCCCCCGGCCGCGCGCAGGCCGCCTTGAACCGCGCCCTCAATGTTGATTTCACCCGCGGCGAGAACCGCGGCGCCATTCACGCTGAATTCCGGGAGGATCTCAATGCGGCACCCGGCGGCTACCAGATCATCCCCGGTGTTGCCGCTCAAGTAGCGCTGCTGGCAGCCGACCATGAATGTGTCCTGCAGCGTCGCGTCAGTTACCAGAATGTCTCCCGCGGCGACGAAGAGATGATCGGCGCGGGCGCCGTCGATGCGGGCGGTGCGGGCGGCGACCAGAACGTCATCGCTGCTCTGCACCGCAATCGTTGCGTCACGCGCGGCAATGAAGGCGATGTCATTCAGTTCGCCGGCGGCTTCCACCCGTTCGCCGCTGCGCATGTCAACGCCTAAGGCGGAGGCCGTAAGGGCAAGAGCAAGAAACGCTGTCAGCGCCAAGGCCGGGAAAAAGTAGCGCATCGAGGTGTGAGACATGATGAACTCTTGGTGTCGGTGTCGCGCTACTCAGCGGCGACGGCATAGGAAGGTCGTGTGTATTCTTGGGCGAAGAGATAATCGCGCGTGAGCGGGACGGCGGCCTTGTCCTTGGCGAGCTGGATTTGGAACACGACGAGGTCGCCGCTGCGGAAGCCCGCCTCGGCGCCGGCCAGATAGAACTCCCACATGCGGCAGAAGCACTCGTCATACAGCGCGCGCGCTTCATCGCGATGCTTGAGGAAACGTTCACGCCAAGCCCGCAGCGTCTCGGCGTAGTGCAGACGCAGCACCTCGATATCTGTTACGATGAGGCCGGCGTGCTCGATAGCCGGGGTGATTTGCGACAAGGTGGGGATAACGCCTCCTGGAAAGATGTATTTCTCGACCCAGGGATTGTTGGGCGCAGGACGGCCGGTCTTGCCGATCGTATGCAACAGCGCGACCCCATCCGGGGCCAAACGCGCGGCGATCGTGTCGAAGAACGTCTCATAGTGTCGGGGCCCGACATGTTCGAACATGCCGATCGAGACAATGCGGTCGAAGACGCCTTGTGTTTCGCGATAGTCTTGGAGTGCGAACCGGACGCGGCCGCGGCCGCCGGCTGCGTCCGCGCGCTGGCGAGCCGCGGCCAGCTGCTCCTGTGAAAGTGTTATGCCGGTGACATCGGCCCCGTGTTGCTCGGCCAGGGAGAGCGCCAACCCGCCCCATCCGGAACCGATGTCGAGCACGCTCTGGCCGGGCGCAAGCAACAGTTTCGCCGCGATGTGGTGTTTCTTGGCTGCTTGCGCCGCTTCCAAGTCCATGCCGGGGCGAGCGAAATAGGCGCAGGAATATTGCAGGTCGGTGTCGAGGAAGAGCTTATAGAGCGCGCCGGGTAGGTCGTAATGGTGCGCCGCATTACGCCGAGCGGCTTGGGGTGTGTTGCGGCCGACGCGGGCGTTCTTTGCGTTGAGGCGGCCCAGTCGCCGCGCAGCCAATTCGAGCAGATCGTAGATGTCGCCGCGCACAAACGTCAGCTTCCCATCCATGTAGGCTTCGCCTACCGCCAGCAGCGGGTCGATGACGATGCGTCGCAGGGTGGCGTTGTCCTGGATGCTCACGGCGATCGGCGCCTTGCCCGCGTCAGCGGCGCCAAACGGCGCCTTGTTCCCCGGCATCCGCACACTCAGCGCGCCTTCTTTGATCAGACAACGGACATCATTCCCAATCATGGACGACCCGATGGACTTCACCGCCCCGCTAGCCTCAATAGGCTAATGACAAATCGCCGCGCCGTGTTGAGATTCCGCAAAGGCGGCGGCTGAGGAGGCGCCTTACGGGAGATTGCGCGCGGGGTATCGGAGTTGCGAAACTCTCGGGGCGCTGGACTGAAAATGCGAAAACGTTACTCTGCCGCGCGTGTCTGCCGCGCCCTTGGTAAGGGTGAGGTCGACTGTTCAGTCCTCTCCCGTGGCGCAGGGGTCTCTTTGCCGTGAACACCAAATCGCCGCCCAAGACCCGCCAGGAACGCCTCGCCCAGGCGCTGAAAAGCAACATGGCCAAACGCAAGGCGGTCGCCAAGACCAAACCGCAGGCGAAGAAATAGCAGGGCCGCGGCGGCTTGCCGGCGCCCGCGCGCCACCCCATAACCCGCCGCCGGGGGACCAACGAAAGAGCCACATGGATCGTATCGCCATCACGGGCGGGGCGCCCCTCAAGGGGATTATCCCCATCTACGGGGCCAAGAATTCGGCGCTGAAGCTGCAGGCGGCGGCTTTGCTGTCGCCAGAGCCGCTGGTGCTCGAGAATATGCCCGATCTCGCCGACACCCGCTTCATGGCCCAGCTCCTGGGTTCGCTCGGCGTGGAAATCGCCTGGATAAAGGAGGCGCGCACGCTGCGCCTGCACGCCGCCGAGATCAGCTCGACGATTGCCCCGTACGACCAGGTGCGCAAAATGCGCGCTTCCTTCAACGTGTTGGGGCCGTTGCTAGCGCGGGTGGGGCACGCCACCGTTTCGCTGCCGGGCGGCTGCGCCATTGGGGCGCGTCCGGTGGATTTACACCTGAAGGCGTTCGAGGCCATGGGCGCCGACATCCACATCGAGCAGGGATATGTGAAGGCCGCGGCGCTTCGGGGCCTCAAGGGCGCTGAAATCGCGTTTCCGTTCGTCTCCGTCGGCGCCACCGAGCACGCCATGCTGGCGGCGGTCTTGGCCAAGGGCGACACGGTTCTTTCCAACGCCGCCCAGGAGCCCGAGATTGCCGACTTGGCCGAATGCCTGAACGCCATGGGGGCGCGCGTGGAAGGGGCGGGAAGCGGCGAGATCCGCATCAGCGGCGTCGCGAGCCTGAAGGGCGCCAAGCACGCCGTGGTGGCCGACCGCATCGAGACCGGCACCTATGCGCTAGCCGCCGCTGCGACCCCCGGCAGCGACGTGCTGCTGCAGGGCGGACGTTTCGATCATCTCGCGGCGCTGTTGAAATTTTTGCGCGCGACGGGGATCAGCATTGAGGCCGAGGCGCGTGGGCTGCGGGTCATACGCGGCCACAAGACGCGGCTTGCGCCTGCGGATTTGGAGACTGAGCCTTTCCCAGGTTTTCCGACCGATCTGCAGGCCCAGGCGATGGCGCTCCTGTGTCTCGCCGATGGTCAATCGCGCATCCGCGAGACTATTTTCGAGAACCGCTTCATGCACGCGCCGGAACTGACGCGGCTGGGCGCGCAGATCGCGGTGCACGGCAACGAGGCGGTGGTGACCGGGGTTGAGCGCCTGTTCGGCGCGCCGGTCATGGCCACGGATTTGCGAGCCTCGGTGAGCCTCGTGATCGCCGGGCTTGCGGCGGAGGGTGAAACCCTGGTCAACCGCGTCTATCACCTTGACCGCGGGTTCGAGGGGCTGGAGGCCAAGCTCGCCGCATGTGGCGCGCAAGTTGTGCGCGAGAAAGGCGAATAGGCTGGCCATGGCGCAGCACTTGAAATTGCGGGCCGAGGACGCGGGCGATTTGGAGATTGTCGCCGCGGCGGTGCAGGACGCCTTGGTGCGCGTCGCCGAACTGCATTTCGACGCCAAGGCGCGCCGTTTCACCATCTTGATGAACCGCTTTCGCTGGGAAGAAGCCGACGAACGGGCTCCTTTTGAGCGCATCCGCGCGGCGCTTTCGTTTGAGGGCGTGCTGGGCGTGAAAAGCCGCAAGGTGCGTCAGGACGCGCCCGACGCGCTGGCGGCGGTATTGTCCTTGGCGTTCAAGCCTGCGGATAATCCTCCGGGTGGTCTGGTAAATCTAGTGTTGGCGGGTGGCGGCGAAATCGCGATCGAGGTCGAGTGCCTGGACGCGGTGCTGCTCGACATGGGCGATCCCTGGCGCACGCCGCGCCGGCCCGATCATGAATCCTCGTGAATGAGCGAACGCAACCGTCTCATCGAGATCACGCTCGACCAAGGCTCGCTGACGCCGGCAAGCCCTAACGCCGAGCATGAACGCCGCATCGCGCTGTTCGATTTGAAAGAAAGCAATTCCTTCGCTGTCGTGGGTGAGGATCGCGGGCCATACGCGTTGATGCTCGCCATGGCCGAGGGAAGAATCGCGTTTGGGGTTTCCGATTCCGACGGCGCGCCCGTGTGCGCGCACCGGATATCCATCGCCGGACTGCGCAAGACGCTCAAAGACTACGCGCTCATCTGCGACAGCTATCACGCAGCCATTCGCACCGCCGCGCCCAGCCAGATCGAGGCGATCGACATGGGCCGGCGCGGCCTCCACAATGACGCCGCGGAAATGCTGATCGAGGCGCTCGCCGGCAAATTCACGCTCGACCACGAAACTGCTCGGCGGCTGTTTACGCTGGTGGTTGCGCTGCACACGCGGGGCTAGCGGGGGATGATTGGCGAACTCCCGGCGGCGATCCTGTTTGCCTGCACGCACAATTCCATTCGTTCGCCGATGGCGGCGGAGCTGTTGCGCTTGCGATTTGGGCCGCTGATCCGGGTCGACAGCGCCGGGGTGCGCCCCGCTGGCGCCGCGCACCCCATGGCAGCGCTCGTGATCGACGAGGTTGGCGGCGACCTGAGCCGGCTAAGGCCCAAGGGCTTCTCTGCTCTTGAAGAAGACGAGTTTGGCCCCTTCGACCTGATCGTGTCACTGAGCCCGGAAGCCCACCACCACGCCCTTGCGCTGATCCCGCGCCTGGGCGCGGCGGCGGAGTATTGGCCAACATTCGACCCCTCCCTAGCGGAAGGTTCGCGCGAACAAGTGCTTAGCGAGTATCGCCTGGTGCGCGACGGGCTGGAGCGGCGCATCGCCGCCCGCTTCCAACGCCCATCGACGGGCTAAAAGGAGGGGCCTATAAGGCGCGGCCTATCCACGGAATCATGAGGGGAGAATGCCGAAAGAGGAATTGCTTGAGTTCACCGGAACCGTGATGGAGCTATTGCCCAACGCCACCTTCCGTATCGAATTGGAGAACGGCCACGAAATCATCGGCCACACCGCCGGCAAGATGCGCAAGAACCGCATCCGCGTGCTCGCGGGGGACAAAGTGCTGGTGGAAATGTCGCCTTACGATCTGACCAAGGGTCGGGTCACCTATCGCTTCAAATGACCGCAGGATCGCTTGACCGCGCCGTCGTCGTGACCGGTGCGTCGACCGGCATCGGTCGCGCAGCGGTGGCTAAAGCCGTGCGCGAGGGCGCACACGTGTTCGCCAGTGTGCGCAAGCAGGAGGACGCCGACGGCTTGCGCGGCGAGTTCGGCGCGGCGGTGACGCCGCTCCTGTTCGATGTCGCCGCCGAACCCGCCGTAAACGCGGGCGCGGCGAAGGTGGCGGAGGCCCTGGGCAAGCGAAAGCTGTTCGGCCTGGTCAACAATGCCGGCATTGCGGTGCCTGGCCCGCTGCTTCACCTCGACACGGAAGATTTGCGCCGGCAATTCGAGATCAATTTGTTCGGCGTGCATACCGTTACGCGCGCCTTTGCGCCGCTCCTTGGCGCCGACCCCGACCGCACCGGCGCCCCCGGCCGCATCGTCATGATCTCGTCGGTGGGCGGGCAGAACGGCGCGCCTTTTGTGGGCCCGTATTCGTCCTCCAAGTTCGCGCTGGAGGGTTATTCGCAATCGCTTCGGCGCGAACTCATGTTGTTTGGCATCGACGTCATCGTGGTCGGCCCAGGCGCTACTGCCACGCCCATCTGGGCCAAGGCCGAGCAGGAGGACCTGAAGCGGTTTTCGAACTCGCCCTACGCCAAGGCGATCCCTCGCGTACTCGACTACATGCTGAACCAAGGCAAAGAGGGGTTGCCGGCTTCCGATGTCGGCGAGCTCGTCTGGCGCTGCCTCACCACCGCCAAACCGAAAACCCGCTACGCCATTTTGCGCCGGCCGTTCATGGACCGCACGCTGCCGCGCTTGCTCGGTCCGCGGTTCGTTGACCGCATCTTCGCGCAGCGTCTGGGCTTTCCGAAGCGCCCATGAACGCCCCGCTTGTGCTGGCGAGCGCAAGTCAGCGGCGGCTTGAGCTGCTGAGGCAGATTGGCGTTGAGCCTGATGCGGTGATCGCAGCGGATGTGGATGAAACACCGCGCCGACATGAAACGCCCCGCGCGCTCGCGCTTCGCTTGGCGCGGGACAAGGCGGAGGCTGTTTCTGCTCCGGATGCACGCATCCTCGCCGCAGACACAGTTGTCGCCGTTGGCCGCCGCATCCTGCCGAAAGCGGAAACCGAAGCGCAGGCGCGTGCGTGCCTGGCGCTGCTGTCTGGACGAGGCCACAGGGTTTACACGGGCGTTGCGCTCAAGACACCGGATCGGCGGGTGCGCGAGCGGCTGGTTGAAACGCGCGTGACCTTCAAGACCCTGTCGGCGGCGGAGGTTGAATATTATATCGCTTCGGGCGAGTGGCAAGGCAAAGCCGGAGGCTACGCGGCGCAAGGACTGGCGGGGGGTTTCATGATCTCTATCGTCGGCTCCTACTCGTCTGTGGTTGGGTTGCCGCTCTACGAAACCGCGAACTTGCTGCAAGGAACGCGCACGGGCGAAGTGAAGTGAGCGAGAGCTTGGAAATCTGGCGGGACGCCTCCATTGGCGAGACCCGCGAGGCTTTGGTGCGCAGCGGCCGCGTTGTCGCTCTCAACATTCTGCGGGCGAGTGATGACGGCCGTCGGGCGCGCTGGGGTGAGAGCTATGTCGCGCGCGTACGCGACATTGACCACCGCCGCCGCGGGGCGTTCCTCGATCTTGGGCTGCGGGAGGCTTTCGGTTTTCTGCCGCTGGGCGAGGACGGCCGCGTGCGGCTTGGGCGCGAGCGCACGTCACTGACCGAGGGCGCGAGCGTGGCCGTCAGCGTCGTGCGAGAAGCGGCGCGCGGAAAGAGCGCGGTGGTGGAACTGCGCGAACTCGGTCGCGGCGGACAAGCGCCGCACCGCATTGCACGGCCTGAGTGCGACGAGGACCTGGCGCAGGCGCGCCCCGCCGAAGGCGTCATGCGCGCCAGACTCGACGCCGCGATCGAAGACGGCCTCGCTCGCGCCGCGGCCATTCCTGGGGGTGGCGCGCTGAACATCGAACCGACGGCCGCGCTGGTGGCGATCGACGTGGACGCCGGCGCGCGCGCCGGTTCCGGCGACCCCGAACGGTTTGCGCTCAACCTAAACATGGCCGCCGCAGGCGAGGCGGCGCGGCAAATTCGCCTGCGGAATTTGGGTGGGCTAATCGCCATCGACTTCGTTTCCATGCGGGCGAAGGTCCACAATACGCTATTGGATGAGGCCGTGCGGGCGGCGTTCGCTGACGATCCCTGGAGCGTGCAGTTCGGCGGACTTTCCCGTTTTGGCGTCTACGAATTGTCGCGCGCGCAATTGCGCACGCCGCTGCACCAATTGTTGTGCGATCCCGATGGGCGCGTAAGTGTGGAGACGGTGGCGCTGATGGCGCTGCGCATGATCGAGCGCGAGGGCGCGGCGGAATCGGGCCGCCAGATTGCTTGCACCGTCGCGCCGGATGTCATGGCTTGGTTCGATTCCGGGCTGATCGAGTGGCGCTCCGCGCTTTCGGACCGCATTGGCATGCGTTGGAAACTTGACTCGCCGCCGATGGGCGCAAACTGGCCGCGCGATAAGATCGATGCGAGGGCGCTGTGAGCGAGAGCGCGCGAAATCTCGGCAAGTGCGTCGTCTGCGGCAAGCCGAAGCACGAGAAATATCGGCCGTTCTGCTCCAAACGCTGCGCCGATATCGATCTGCATCGCTGGTTTGCCGGCAGCTACGCGATCCCGGAGGAAGAGGGGGACGAGCCGGGCGAGGAAGAGGGCTAACCCGGAGCGCCGGCGCCCTCGCCGGCATACCGTGCTCCCGTTTTCACAACTTGTGCATTTGCAGGCGCCGTTGCCGGCGAGGGCGCCGGCGCTCCGGGCTAATCGTTGAATATCCCTGCGATCGGCACATGATCGCTGGCCTTCTCTAGCGCGCGCGCCTGTTTGAAAATCTCGACGGTGTCCAGCCTGTCCGCCGCCTGTGGCGAGAGCAGCAAATGATCGATGCGGATGCCATGATCCTTAGCCCAAGCGCCTGCCTGATAATCCCAGAAGGTATATTTATGCACGGCCGCATCGGCCTGCATGTAGGCGTCCGCGTAGCCTAGGTTTATGAGCGTGCGATAGGCTGCGCGTGATTCGGGCTTGAACAAAGCATCACCCTCCCAGGCGCGCGGGTCCCAGCAATCGACCTCGCGCGGGATCACATTGTAGTCGCCGGCAAGCACGGTCCGCTCTTCGAGTTTCAGCAATTCGCGCGCGTGTGTAGTCAGCGCCGCCATGAACTCGAGCTTCAGTTTGAACTTGTCGGTATCGGGAGGATTGCCGTTGGGGGCGTAGATCGAGGCCACCCGCACCGACCCGCTGGGCGCCGCGATCACGCATTCCAGATAGCGCGCCTGGTCATGGTCCAAACCCGGCACGCCGCGCACGCTTTCCTCGATGCGGTGCTTTGAAAGCACGGCGACGCCATTATAGCTCTTCTGCCCGAGCGTCTCGATGTTGTACCCCAGCGCCTCGAACTCGAACCGGGGAAAACGCGCGTCCTCGCATTTGATTTCCTGCAAGCACCAGATGTCGGCGGCGACCGCCTCGAACACCTTCAGCGCCGTCGGCAGCCGCGCGAGGATGGAATTGACGTTCCAGGTGGCGATCTTGAGAGGCATGAGGCTCAACTGCTCCCCCTCCCCCAAAAAGACAATTC
>JAKFYF010000025.1 GCA_021731005.1 Hyphomonadaceae bacterium | reverse complement strand
CGTCCGCTTGAACCAACGCTTCGCAGCACTCAAGCGTGACAACCGCGCCGCGCTCATCGCCTACATCATGGCGAGCGATCCCGATCACGAGACGTGCTTCGAAATCCTCCGCGCCCTCCCCCCCGCCGGCGCCGATGTCATCGAGCTTGGCTTTCCGTTCACCGACCCGATGGCCGACGGGCCGAGCATTCAGAAAGCGGCGCAGCGCGCGCTGAAAGCGGGCGGCTCGCTCAAACAAACGCTCGAACTCGCGCGCCGTTTTCGCGACACCAACAACGACACACCGCTCATCCTTATGGGCTACGCCAACCCAATCGAGAGCATGGGCTACGAACAATTCGCGCGCGGCATGCACGAAGCCGGCGCTGACGGCGCCATCGTGGTCGATCTGCCGCCTGAGGAAGACGCGCCGCTGCGCGCCGCGTTTGCGCCCCACGATCTCTCCATCATCCGCCTCGCCGCACCGACCACCGATGACAACCGATTAACCAAGGTGCTCGATGGCGCCTCCGGTTTCCTGTATTATGTCTCGGTCGCTGGAATCACCGGCGCGAACGCAGCAACCGCGCAAGCGATTGAGAGCGCGGTTTCTCGCCTCAAGCGCGCAACCGATTTGCCGGTCGCGGTCGGCTTCGGCGTTCGCGAACCGGGAGCAGCGGCCGCCATCGCCAAGCACGCCGATGCGGTCGTGGTCGGTTCGGCGTTCGTGGATGAAATCGCCTCCGGCGACCAGGCAGGCGCCGCCGAACGTGTCTTGCGCAAGGTCGTCCAACTGAGCGAAGCTGTGCGCTCGGCGCGAGCCAAAGAGGGAACGAGCCCATGAATTGGCTGTCCAACTTCACCCGGCCCGGCCTGCGCGGCAAGAAGCCCGACGACGCGCGCGAGACACCCGACAATCTCTGGATCAAAGACCCGATTTCGGGTGAGCTTGTCTACCGCGCCGAATTGGAAGCCGCCGACTGGGTGGCGCCGTCGGGCTTTCATTTGCGCATCGGCCCGGACGCGCGCTTCAAGCATCTGTTCGACGAACAGGCCTGGCAAACCATCGTCATGCCGAAGGCGCCAGACGACCCGCTCAAGTTCAAGGACTCGAAGAAATATTCCGACCGCCTGAAGGACGCCCGCGCCAAGGTGGGCCGCGGCGATTGCATGGCCGCCGGTTACGGCCGCATCGGCGGGGCGCGCGCGGTGGTGCTTGTACAAGATTTCGAATTCATGGGCGGCTCGCTCGGGATGGCGGCCGGCGAGGGCTTTATCGCCGCGGCGGAAGCCGCCGTGCGGCGCAAGGCGGCGATGATCGCGGTGACCGCCTCGGGCGGGGCGCGCATGCAGGAGGGCATACTCTCGCTGATGCAGATGCCGCGAACCACGCTTGCCATCCAGATGCTGCGCGAAGCGGGGCTGCCGTACATCGTCGTGCTCGCCGACCCCACCACTGGCGGGGTCACCGCCAGCTACGCCATGCTCGGCGACGTGCACATCGCCGAACCCGGCGCCCTGATCGGTTTCGCCGGCCCGCGCGTGATCGAGGAAACCATTCGCCAGAAATTGCCCGAAGGCTTCCAGCGCGCGGAATATCTGTTGGACAAGGGCATGGTTGATCTGGTTGTCGATCGCCGGCAGCTGAAGGCGACGCTCTCTTTGTTGCTCTCGGTGCTGATGCACAAGCAGGCGGGCGCCGTGGTCGCCGAGGCCGAAGTGATGGAGCTGACCGAAGCTGAAGAAACTCCAGCAAAAGCCAAGCGCAAAAATGCGGCAAAGCCCGCGCGTGCGAAAGCGGCGGAGTAGTGTAGGCGGCGCTCAGTAGACTGCCAACTTGGTTATGACAAACACCAGAAGTCCTGACTTGTACATCACGTCGTCATTCCGGACGCGCGGAGCGCGAACCGGAACCCAGGGGCGACAGCCGTGTCCTTTGCCCCTGGGTTCCGGGTTCCGCCTTCGGCGGCCCCGGAATGACGGGGTGTTTGATGGCAAGTCGATCTTTGAGGCGGTCGGATCGTGTACCAACGACTGACCATGCCCGACCCTGCTCTCGCCACGTTCAACCGCCTGTTCGGTCCGGAGTTCGGGCATGGCAAACCGTTTGACGTGCCGCGCCTCGAACGAGCGCTCGGCCAACTCGGCTCACCCCACGCGAACCTGCCTCCGGTCGTTCACGTCGCCGGCACCAACGGCAAAGGTTCGACCATCGCCTTCATGCGCGTTATCGCACAGGCGGCCGGCCTGCGCGTCCACTGCTTCAGGAAGCCGCATCTATTCGAACTAATGGAACGCTTTATGTTCGCGGACGAGACCGTGCGCATGGAACGCGCCGTAGTCGAGGCCGCCGAACGCGTGGCCGCAGTGGACTCCGGACTCACGCAATTCGATGCACAGGTGGCCGTCGCGCTTCTGCTTTTCAGCGAGATGCCGGCGGACCTCGTGGTGCTCGAAACGGGCATGGGCGGGCGAAACGATTCCACCAACGTCGTTGAACATCCCGTAGCCAGCGTGATCACGCCGATCGGGCTCGATCATCAAGACGTTCTTGGATCGTCGCTTGCGGAGATCGCCGCGCACAAAGCTGGTATCCTCAAGCGTGGCGCGCCAGCGGTGATCGCGCGCCAAGCCGATGAAGCGCGTGAAGTCATCGAAGCTGAAGCCGAACGAATCGGCGCGCCGCTGTTCCGCTGCGGCGTTGAATGGGACGCGCACTACCAGCCGCCCAAACTTGTCTTCCAATCCAACGATCGCTTGATGGAGTTTTGGCCGCCTGGAGAGGTGGCAGGCCCGCACCAATTCGACAATGCGGGTCTCGCAGTCGCCGGGCTTCTGGCGGCCGGCCTGTTGCCCGAAGACATCGCCGGCAAGGTCGAGCAGTCGATGTCACTCGTCTGGGTCCACCTGCTGGGCCGGCTCCGCGTGTTGAGACACAGGCGCACGGACAAGATCATGAGCCGAGGCGGCGAGGTGTGGGTGGATGTCGGGCACAATGCGCACGCAGCTGCGGCAATAACACGAGCGCTCAAGGAGATGCAGAAGCGGCGTGTTGCGCCGACGACTGCTATCATCGGCTTGCGTGCTCGAAAAGACGCTGAAGGCTTTGTCGGCGCGCTCGCTGGCGCCGTCGATCATATCATCGCGGTGCCGCTCTCCGAGGCACACGTTTCGCCGCACCAATTGGTGAAGATCGCTGAGAAGAACGGCGTTCAAGCCAGGGCCGCCCGATCCCTCGATGAGGCAATACAGAGAGCCGCCCGGTTTCCCGAGCCGCGCATCCTCATTTGTGGATCGTTCCTAGTTGTCGCCGAAGCGTACGCCGTCGACGAAACGCCGCGTTAAACGCTCTCGTTCAGCCACTCGACGATCTTCGATTTCGGCACGGCGCCGACTTTGGTCGCGGCCACCTTGCCGTCCTTGAACACCATCAAGGTCGGAATGCCGCGCACGCCGAAGCGGCCCGGCGTCATCGGATTTTCGTCTATGTTGAGCTTGGCGACGGTGACCCGGCCGCCCATCTCGGCGGCGATTTCCTCAAGCGCCGGCCCGATCTGCTTGCACGGCCCGCACCACTCGGCCCAAAAATCGACGAGCACGGGCCGAGACGATTTCAGCACGTCGGTTTCGAAACTATCGTCAGTGATCTTGGTGGTGGGCACGGGGGTCTCCTGGGGAGCTGATTGCTGCGATGTAGGTTGGAATTGTTAAGGATTCAACCGCGCGAACGCGTCAAGCGCCGCCTCCAGCTGGGCTGGCGGCACTTCCATCAGCACCGGCGCCTCGGTCCACAGCAGCGCGCACGTCACCGCCTTGTCGGGGAATATCTGGCCCAGCACTCCGCGATAGAGCGCCAGTTGCAGAACATAGGCGTCTGGCGCGCCGGCAGCGTCCTTGGGCGCGGGACGGTCGGTCTTGAAATCGAGCACGATCACGGATGCGTCATCGATCGCCAGCCTGTCGACAACTCCGCTCACCGCCCTCCCCGCGACCTCGCCAACGATAGGCGCCTCGGGTCGGCTCTTGGGCCCGAACAGCAGCGGAAAACGCTCAAGCACGCCGAACGCTTCGCGCGCAAAAGCGGCCGCTTCTTCGTCTCCCGCGCCTTGCCTTGAGAGCCACGCGCGCGCGGCTTCCTCGCGACGCTCGGGCTCGATTTCAGGCAAGCGCTCAAGTAAGCCATGGATCAGCAGGCCGCGGCGAAAACGCTGCTGGCCGTCGCCGCGCGGAGAGAACAGCGCCGGATCGACCCGATGCAAGCGCGACGGCGCCGCAAACGAAGCCGCACGCGCGCCCGAAGCAGGTTGGGCGCTCCAAGGTGGCGGGACTACTCTTTGCGCCGCCAGCGCCGCCGGGGCCTCAGCATGCGCACGCGCACCCCAACACAGTCCGTCGCCAAACGGCGTTTCGCAGGCGCCCGCGCCGAGCCTGCGCAAACCTTGCTCAACGGCGGCGCGCCAGCTTGCCGGCGCCTCGCCGGCGATGCTGTTCCGGTATTGCGCGCCACAGACGATGAGCCGATCGCGCGTGCGCGTCATCGCCACGTAGAGCAGCCGCCAATGCTCGCTCTCCATGCGCGCTTTGTGGGCGGCGCGCGCGGCGGCGGTTTTCGCGTCGTCGTCCTTGCCGCGAAAAGAGACGAACGGGCCCTCTTCGTCATCGAACATGAGTCCGCTGTCGGGCGCGTCTTCGACCGCGCCGGTGGTGTCGGCGAGGATGACCAGCGGCGCCTCCAGGCCCTTGGCGCCGTGCACGGTCATAACCCGAATGGCGCCGGTCTCCGCCTCCATTTCTCGCTTGACCTGGCCGGAATCCGAATCGATGTCGCTGAGAAAGCGCTGCAACGTCGCCGCCGTATGCGAACTGGGCTTCAGCGCCCGCTGCAGCAATTCTTCCAAAGGATCGCGCGCCTCCGCGCCCAAGCGGGCGAGCACCAGCTCCCAGCCGGTGGCGGCGCCAGCATGGGGGGTCTCCAGCGCCCAGCTCAGAAACGCAAACGCGTCCGCGCCGCCGCGCGCGATCAGCGCGGCGATGAAATCGCGCGCGTGCGCGTACTTCGCATCCACGCTCGCCATGAGGCGCGCGTGCAGCGTTTCACCCCTGCGCCCGTGCGCCAGCGGGAAAATGTCGCTATCGTCGTCATCGAGACTGAGCCACGGCCCCTTCAGCACGCAGGCAAGCGAAAGATCGTCGGCGGGATCGAGCGCAACGCGCATCAGCGCCAGGCAATCTTCCACCGCGAGTTCGTCACGCAGAACCATGCGGTCGGCGCCGGCCACTGGCAACCCGGCGCGCTTGAACGCCTTGATCAGTTCGCGAAACAACGGCCCGCGCGTGCGCACCAGCGCGAGCACATCGCCGGCCAGCATTGGCCGTTGCGCGCCACGCTCCCACACCGCCTCGCGCGCTTCGATCATCGCCTTGAGACGCTGGGCAAGCGCGCGCGCCAGAATTGCCTGCGCGCTCATGCCGATTTCCACATCCATCGGCGCATCCCAGGGCCGCGCCGGCTGCGCCTCGGGCCGCCGTGCGACCGGCCACACCTCGACGAAGCCGCTTTCCCGCTCGCGCGCGGCAAGGTGTTCGATCACGTCGTGGCCTTGTACCGCATCAATCAACGACTTTTCCGCAAACGTCGCGTCGACGGCTTGCAGGATTTCGGGCGCGGAGCGAAACGAGGTCAGCAGATCGGGAGATTTGAACGGCAGATTAGCCCGCCGCGCGCGCTTCTCGATACCTCGCGATTCATCCAGGAAACGGCGCGGATCAGCGCCCTGGAACGCAAAGATGCTCTGTTTGGGATCGCCGACGGCAAACATTGTTCGAGGCCGCTCGCGCGCGCCCTTGCCGGCGAAGAATTCGTCCTGCAGCGGCGCCACGAGCTCCCATTGCGCCGGGCTGGTGTCCTGGCCTTCGTCGATGAGGATGTGATCAAGGCCGCCATCGAGCTTGTAGAGCACCCAGGGCGCCGCTTCCGAGCGCCGCAGCAAGGCGCCCGCGCACTCGATCAGATCGTCGAAATCAAGCGCGCCGGCGCGCGCCTTGGTTTGTTCGTAGGCGTCGTCGAGCTTGAGCGCGAGTGCGAGCGCGGCGGCCGCATCGCCTGCACGGTCAATCGCATTCAGCCGCTCGCGCGCGGCGGCGGCCCACCCCGTCAGCTCCTCAAGCGTGCGCGCGACCCAAGGCTGCTCGGCGGCGAACGACGACGTCACCACGGTGTCGTAGGGTTCACCGCCTTCTTTCAGGCTGATGCGAAGGACACGCTCCAGCACGGCGCGCGGTTTGCCGCCCGCGACGTGTGCTTCGACCGCCGCCAGTATGCGCCGCCCCGTGCGCTGATTGTTCGCGCTCGATCCGAGCAACGCCTCTCCTGCCCGTGCAAGGCCACCCCAATCGATGCCGGCAAGGGCGCTCGTGCAAAGCACGTCAGCCTGCATCGCCACGCCATGGCGGTTCCGTATCGCGGCTTCCGCGAAGATCGGACCCTGGCGCTTCTCCACGTAGCGGTGAAAATCCGCGCGGCGCAGCGCGAGGCGATCCATGAAGGCGTCGAGATCATCGCCCGACAATCGCGCCGCGAAGCGCCGGAACGCGTCCGCTGGCGCATCCGACGCCAGCGCCGCGTCGGCCCGCGCTTGCGCCAACATGGCGGCGGCGCGCGTCTCGTCGGCGATGTCAAAGCCTGGCGCCACGTCCGCTTCCAGCGGAAAGCGCGCCAGCAGACGCTCGCAAAACGCGTGGATGGTTTGGATCTTGAGACCTCCCGGCGTTTCGAGCGCTTGCGCGAACAGCGCGCGCGCCGCGCCGAGATCGGCCCCCGTGACGCCTAGTGCATCGAGGTCCGCCGCCAGTTTCGCATCGTCGGCGACGCACCAGCCGCCCAGCCGCTCGAACAAGCGCCGCTGCATCTCCGCCGCGGCGGCCTTGGTGTAGGTAATGCACAGGAACGCCGAAGGCTTTGAGCCTTGCAGCAGCAGCCGCGCGATGCGGTCAACCAGCACTTTGGTTTTTCCGGACCCCGCGTTGGCGGTGACAAACACCGAAAGCGATGGATCGGCGGCGGTGCGCTGGTTCTGCTCGGCGAGGCGGAGCGCGCGCGAACTCATTCGCCCTCCTCCGCCCATTCCTTGCGCCGCGCCAGGTGATCGTAATCGCCAAAGCGGCCGATGAGCTGCACCCGCGGCTTGGACAGAAACGGCTGCTCGGGCTCGGCGTAGCGCGTCAGCAGAGCGCGGAGCGCGGCGAGCGCCTTCTCCGCTTCCGCCATCGGGTCGAGCGCAAGCGGCTTTGGGGTCGGCTCGGCATTGCCGAAGCGCCAATAGGCAAGCTCGCTGCTCCGCGCCGCCGGCACGCCCGCGAAAGCGCCCGCCGCCAGCATCGCCGCCTCCAGCGGCAATTGCGGCGCAAGGCCCGATTCCACCTGCTTGACGGTCGCGGACTCACCGGTCTTGAAATCGAGAATCGCCACATGCCTCGGCCCAATCTCGATGCGATCGGCGATGCCCGAAAGCACTACATCCCCAAGCGCAAGCTCGCCCTTCATCTCGCGATACACAGATGCGCCGAGCGCGCGCCGCTCCGCCAGCCACGCGATCAGCGTATCGGCTGAAACGCGCAGACGCTCTCGTTCGGCGGCGCGCCGTTCGGGAGACACCCCGGCGCGGCGTAATTCTTCATCCAGAAGCTCCAGCAGGAGCGCGCGATCTATCCCTTCCTCGAACCGCTCGATGGCTTTGTGCACGGCGCTGCCGCGCTCAGCGGGCCCGGCCGCCGCGCCCACCGGCTTGAGCGCCTCAAGACCGAGTATTCGCCGCGCGTACACCGCGTAAGGATCGCGGATCAAGGTTTCGACCTGAGTGACGGAAATGCGGGTGAGCCGTTTGCCCGCCGGTGGGCGCGGCCTTGGCGGCTTTAACGCTCGCGGCTGCGCCCGCGCATCGAGCGCGCGCGCCCACTCGACATAATTTTGCGCCAGCGGCAGCGCGGCTTCCGCACCCGCCCCTTTCACCAGCGTCTGCAGCCGCCACAGCCAGCGCGACGCGAGCGTTGGAGCGCCGTCGCGGCGCAGAGCCCGCGTCAACACGACATTTGGCGCGCTGGCAAGCTGCGCAAAATCATGAGCCGCAAGGCCGATGCGCTGGTCGAGCGAGGGCAGCCCGAGCGCGGCGCGCATGCCCCGCGACAAGAACGGATCGTCCGCCGGCAAGGCCGGCCAGACGCCTTCGTTCAAACCGCCGAGGATCATCAGATCGCGCCGCTGCAGACGCGCCTCGAGCGGCCCCCAAATGGCAATGCGCGGATCGCCGCCTGCGGCGGGAGCGACCTCGCGCCCATCCATCAGGCGGGCCAGCACGCGCGCGGCAGCGCGCGGCGCCATCGCGCCCAGCACGCCGCCATGCTCCTTCGCCTCGCGCAACAGATTGGCGGCGATCTCGCCGTCGCGACCTTGCCAGACATCGTAGCGCGTCAGCTCTTCCAGGGTTTGCGACACAGCGTCGGCAAAGCAATCCAATGTCGCCTCCGCGGGCGCCATGGCCGCCGTCAGCGGCGCAAGCGCCTTTTCCAAGCGCTTCACAAGGTCGCGGGCGCTTGGGTGCTTCTGCAGCCTGTCCAGCGCGGCGAGTTCGGCTAGCGTTCTGTACCGGCGCGGCCCGCGCAGCGCCTCGTGTTCCAAAATCGTCAGCGCGGGGGCATCTTCGACAAGCGCAACGCGAGGATGCTTGAGCAGCGCTGCAAGCGCGGCCGGATCGCCAGGATCGGGCGCCAGTTCGCAGACCAGCGCCAGCAGCCGCCCGGCTTGCGTCTCGCGCAGCGGCGCGCCATGCGACACCGCAGGCGCAATGCCCCAGCGCGCGAGCTTCGCCTCGACACGGCGCGCCAGCGAAGCATCCGGCGTCACCAAAGCGGCGGTGCGCCCATCCGTTTCCAGCGCTTCACGCAGCATGAGCGCGATCGCCAGCGCTTCCTCGTTCTCGTTGGCCGCCTCCAGGAGCCGCAAGCCCGCGGCGCCGGCCTGTACAAAATGCGCACCGCCCGCGGCGTTCAAACGGGCAAGCCAATCGGCTGTCTTCTCGGGCGGCGCCAGTGCTTCGCGCAAGAGCACGCGCCGCGCCCGCCCGCTCGGCGCCTCCGCACACAGGAGCGGGATTTGCCCGCGCTCAACCGCCAGCGCCGCCAGCGTCTCCTTGAGCGCGTGCTGGGGGTGCTGATCGCCCAGCACGTTCCAGCTTCCCTCCTCAAGATCGGTGTCGATCCCTGGAAAAACGACGACGCCGCGCGGCAGCCCCGCCACCACACGCATCAGCTCACGCGTGGTGGCGATCGAGCCGGTGGAGCCGGCGATCACGATGGCGCGCGTGGGCTGCTCGGCGCGCCAGCGCGCCGCCAGCGCCCGGCGCACGGCCGCGCCGTGGGCGGCGGCGTCGCTGCGCCCCTGCTCGGCCAGGTGCTGCGGCCAATACGCAGCAACGATGTCGAGAAAGCGGGCCGAAGACGCCCAGTGGCGCGCCAGATCGATCTCCTCGACCAGAGTGTGCAACTTCTCCCAGGCGACGCGCTCAACCGTCGCGGCGCTGTCCAGCAGGCGCGCCAGCTCATCGGCAAGCGCGATCGCCCGGGCGGGATCCTCAACCCCATTCTCGGCCTTGCCGCGGGCGCGGATCAGCGCAGCCAGCGCCAAGCGGCGCTGCATCGCGTTGATTGGCGGCGGGATGTCCGATGCAATCGGCGCGGCGCCCCAGATTTCCGGGTCGTCGTCGGCTTGGGGATCGCCGAGGGGGCGGATAGCTGGCAGCAGCGCCGCGCCGCCAAGGCGCTTCGCGAACGCCTGCATCAGCCCACGCGCCGCGCGCCGGTTGGGCAGCAGCACCAACGCGTCGGCCAAAGCGAAAGGATCGTCCGCGCGCCAAAGCGCTGCAACCATCGCCTCCGCCAGAACATCGAGGAAGGACGCGGAGGCGGGCGCAGCGCGCAGGCGCGGAGCGGCGCCCTCGAAAAGGCCCATCATCACGGCGACGGCGCCGTCAGCCGCGCTTCCGCTTGCGCCAGCGCTTCGGGATCGCCGACATGCATCCAAAAGCCGTCAAGCGGCGCGCCGAACAGGCGGCCCTCGCTTTGCAGCCGCCGCCACACCCGCATGAACGAGAACGGCTCATCGGGTTCTCCGTCGACGATGCGAGGATTGACGATCTGCACACCCATATAGGCCCAGTCCGCGCGCGCATGATCGCCGCGGTGAGCGAGCGCGCCTGAAGCGTTCATGAAGAAATCGCCGGCGCCATCGAAGCCCAGGCACTCGCCTATCGCCGCAAGCATCAGCCGCGCATCCATGCGGGCGGGATCGAAGCCGCTCGCCAGCCGCGCAATGGCCGAGCCGTGCGGCTCGTCCCAGACTGAATCGATGTTGCATACAATGATGGGCGCCTCGCCCAGCAGCTTGCGCGCGCGCTTGACGCCGCCGCCAGTTTCCATCAGCCGCGCGCGCTCGTCGGAGATGACAATCTCGATGTCGCGGCGGGCGCGCAGATGCTGTTCGAGCAGATCGGCGAAGGCGTGCACATTCACCACCGCGCGCTGCACCCCGGCCTGCGCGAGACGGTCGAACACATGATCGATCAGGGCGCGTCCATTGACGCAGACGAGCGCCTTGGGCTTGTTATTGGTGAGCGGGCGCATGCGGGTGCCGAGCCCGGCGGCGAGCACCATGGCGGTTTCGGGAACGCTCACGCCGCCGTCTCCAGATACGGGCGCGCAACATCGCGCACGAACGCGCGCGCCTCCTCCAGCGCGGGATGTTCTAGCGTACGCGCGAGATGTCCCCACTCGCGCGGCATGAAGGAAAGATAGCGCGTCTTGCCGTCGCGCCCCGCCAGGCGCGAGAACACGCCAAGGATACGCATCGCGTTTATGGCGCCCAGCACCGCGAGCTCGCGCTGGAACTCGGCCTCGGATATGCGTGATGCATCGAGGTAGGCGCGAATGGCCGCCGCATGCGCGGCGCTGCTTACATCGCGGCGCGCATCGTGCAGCAGCATGGCGAAATCCCAGGCCCGCCAGCCGCGAACGGCGTCCTGGAAATCCAGCAAGCCCACGCGCTGCAGCCCTTCGCGCTCGGGCAGCCAGAGCAGGTTTTCGGCGTGATAGTCGCGGATGGTGAAGGCGCGGGGAAAGCCGAGCGCCTTCACGATGAGGCTATCGCGCACCTTTTCCCAGCGCGCGCGCGCGGCGTCGTCGATGCGCACATCGGCCGCGCGCGGCAGCCACTCAACGAACAGGTCGGCGTTCACTTCAAGCGCCAGCGCATCGTATTCGAGCAGCGGCCAAACCGCGCGGGCGGGGCCTTCCAGCTTCAGCGGCATCGGCGCTGCATGCACATGCGCCAGCACGCGCGCGGCTTCCGCGTAGAGCACCTCTTCCGGCGCGCCCTCGGGAATCACGCGCGCGTAGAGATCGTCGCCCAGATCCTCGATCACCGCGTAGCCCGCTTCGAGGTCAGCGCCGTAAATTTCCGGCGCCGTCAACCCCAGCGCCTGCAGATGCGCCGCCACGGCGACAAAAGCCTCAACCCGCGAAGCGGCCAGGCGCGCCGTTGCGTTCCAGCCCAACCCTCGACGCTGCTGCGGTGTCGCGCCGGGCGGGCACGGATTGCTCTCCTGCGAGGGCGGGGCATCCATGAGCATGGCGCGGCGGTGCGGCAAGATCAGCCGCTCGTAGCGGCGCGTGGAAGCATCGCCCGCCAGCGGACGCCGCTCGGCCGCGGCGAAGCCAGTTTCTTGCAGCAGACGCGTAAGCGCTTCAGAGCGTTGCAAGCTTCGCCCTCCATGCGCCATGCGCAACAAGCGTCGCCGTGCGACCTGCGCCATCGGGCCTAAGTTCAACGTCGAGGCGATCTCGCGGCAACAAACCCTCGAGGCGATCCGGCCATTCGATCAGGCATGCCGCCTGCTGGAAGGCGTCTTCAAGTCCCAATTCCCACGCCTCCTCGGCTGTTTTCAAGCGATAGAGATCGACGTGCCACAACTCGCCTCGGGCCCCCTGATAGGTCTGCACCAAGGTATAGGTCGGGCTCGGCGCCTCCTCCGGCGCGCCGGTCCAGGCCTCTATCGCACCCCGTGCGAGGGTGGTTTTGCCTGCTCCGAGCTCGCCGGAAAGGCATACCGACTCGCCCACCTGCAAACGGGCGCAGAGCCTTTCGCCAAAGGCGGCGGTGGCGGCTGCGTCCGGCAGCGCGACAACGAGCGAATCAGGCAGGGTTTGCACTCTCACAAGGCGAGATGCTGGCCCAGGGGCGGTGCGGCTTCAAGGCCCGCTTGCGCCGCGCCGGGGGGCGCGCCAAAACCTGCCGGGCATGTCTGACCAAGCTGTCAAACGAGTCATCATTATCGGCGCCGGCCAAGCCGGCGGCGAGGCGGCGTTGCGGCTGCGCCATTCGGGCTTCGGCGGCGACATCACTCTTGTCGGCGAGGAACCGGCCGCGCCCTACCAGCGCCCGCCGCTGTCGAAGAAGTACCTCTCGGGCGAACTCGGCATGGACCGCCTGCTGCTGCGGCCGGCGGGGGTGTACGCGGACGAGAACATCGCCTTCCTGGCGCCGCTGCGCGCGGTCTGGATCGACCGAGCCAACCGCCGCGTGCGGCTCGAGGGCGGACGCGAGCTTGGCTATGACGCTCTGGTACTCGCCACCGGCGCGCGGGCGCGCAAATTGACGTTGGTCGGCGCCGATTTGGCCGGCGCGCATTTGTTGCGCACCGCCGGCGACGTCGACGCAATCCGGCCGCGCTTCGTCTCAGGCGCCAGGCTTGTTGTTATTGGCGCGGGCTATATCGGCTTGGAAGTCGCCGCAGTCGCGCGGCAGACAGGCCTGGACGTTACCGTGGTCGAGGCCGCGCCGCGTCCGCTTGCGCGTGTGACCAGCCCCGAAGTGGCGGGATTCTTTCTCGACGAACACGCCGGCAAAGGCGTGCGCTTTGCGCTGGGCGCGCAGCCGGCGATCATCAAGGGCAAGGAGCACGTCACCGGCGTCGGTCTCGCCGACGGCTCGGAGATACCGGCCGACCTGGTTATCGCCGGCATCGGCGTTAACCCGGAAACCACGCTTGCGCAGCATTGCGCGCTAAACGTCGAAAACGGCATCGTAACCGACGCACAATGCCGCACCTCGGACCCCAGCATTTTCGCCATTGGCGATTGCGCGGCCCGGCCCATGGCGCACTATCGAAACCGGGTGGCGCGGCTCGAAAGCGTGCACAACGCGGTCGAAGGCGCAAAGATCGTGGCCGCCGTACTGACAGAGCAGTCTCATTCCGTGGAAGCGCCGTGGTTCTGGTCCGACCAATATGATCTGAAGCTGCAGATCGCGGGCCTGTTCCAAAGCTACACCAAGATCGTGCTGCGTGGGAGCATGAAGGAACGATCTTTCGCGGCGTTTTACTACAATGGCGAGCGATTGATCGCCGTCGATGCGGTAAACCGCCCGGGGGAATATCTCGGCGCGAAAATGCTGATACAGACGGGGCGCACGCTGGCGCCGGAGGTCATCGCCGACGCCTCGCGCCCAATGAAGGAACTTGTGGCGCAAGCCCAATAAGCAAGCCAAATAAAGCGGAACGGAGACCCATGCCGAAAATCACTTACATCGAACATTCCGGCAAGGAGCACGTCATCGACGCGCCGCTCGGGCAGACCGTAATGGAAGCGGCGGTGAAACACGCCGTGCCGGGAATCGACGCCGATTGTGGCGGCGCCTGCGCCTGCGCCACCTGCCATGTCTATGTCGATCCGGTGTGGCTCTTGAAAACCGGCGAGGCTTCGAGCATGGAGCAGTCGATGCTCGATTTCGCCAACGATGTCGAAGACAATTCACGGCTCTCGTGCCAGATCAAGGTGAGCGACGCGCTCGACGGCTTGGTGGTGCGGCTGCCGAAGAGCCAGCATTGAGATGCTGAAGGCGCCGCCTCCATTGTGGGCGCTTGCGCTGCTTGCGGCGTCCTATTTTCTGAGCGAGCTGCCGGCGTTTGCGGGGTTGCCGCAATGGCGAAGCCACCTGGCTGGCCCGGTCCTGATCGCGCTCGGCGCATCGATGCCGATCATCGCCATGCTACAATTCCGCGGCGCGGGCACGCAGATCCTGCCGACCTCGGAGAAGAACGACGCGCTGGTTACAACCGGCATCTACGGCTTCACCCGAAACCCGATGTATGTGGGCGTGATCCTGGTGTCGCTCGGCGTTGCACTTTGGTTTGGTCGCCTGCTGATGTTCCTTGCGCCGCTGGGCGTGTTCGCGATCACCAATTTCGTGCTTATCCCGTTCGAGGAAGCCAAGATGCGCCGCCAGTTCGGCGAAGCGTTCGACGCTTATTGCAAGCGCGTGCGGCGCTGGATCTGAGCCAAGCAATCGCAGTTCACACTTGGGGGAGAAAATCATGCGCTCGTTCCTGCTAGCCGCAGTCGTCGCTGGACTGGTGGCTTCGGCTCACGCTCAAGAACTCACCCCTGACCGCGCCGCCTTCCGCGCCATATACGAAGAGCTGGTGGAGATCGACACTTCCGAAGCGACCGGCTCGTGCACGCGCGCCGCCGAAGCCGTGGCGGCGCGGCTGCGCGCGGCGGGATACGGTGAAAACGATCTGCGCGTGATCGTCCCGGAAGGCCGCCCTGACGATGGCAATCTGGTGGCGGTGTTGCGTGGAACTTCACGCCAGCGCGCGCTGCTGTTGCTGGCGCATATCGACGTGGTCAACGCCAACCGCGCCGATTGGGAGCGCGACCCGTTCACCCTGATCGAGGAAAACGGTTTCTTCTACGGCCGCGGCAGCGCCGACGACAAAGCCATGGCTGCGGTGTTCGTCGACCTCATGATCCGGCTGCGCGCGGAGAATTTTCGCCCGCGCCGCTCGCTGCGGCTGGCGCTGACCTGCGGCGAGGAAACTTCCAATCGCGTCAATGGCGTCGAGTACCTGCTTGAGCACAACCGCGACTGGCTGCAGGCCGATTTCGCCCTCAACGAAGGCGCTGGCGGCATTCTCGCGGAGGATGGACGCCCGCTCGCGCTCAATGTGCAGGCCGGGGAAAAAATCCATCAGGTGTTCACCCTGACACTAACCAACGCAGGGGGGCATTCCTCGCGGCCGGTTGCTGAAAACGCGATCTATCGCTTGAGCGCGGGGCTGACGCGGCTCTCGCAGCATCAATTCCCGGTCGAACTCAATCCCGTCACCCGCGCTTTCTTCGAGCGCATGGCGCCCATCGTTGGCGGCGAAAAAGGGGCGGCTATGGCCGCGCTCGCGCGCGCGCCGAGCGACGCTGCCGCACAAGCCGCAGTGGCGTCCGATCCCTCCTTCAATGCGATCATGCGCACCACTTGCGTGGCGACACAGGTCGACGCAGGACATGCGCCAAATGCGCTGCCGCAACGCGCCGTCGCCACCCTCTCTTGCCGCGTGCTGCAGGGCCATACGCCGGAGGAGGTGCGGGCAGAACTGCAGCGCGTAATGGCCGACTCAGCGATCAGCGTCGACATCGTGCGCCGGCGCGAAGGTTCGGCGGCGCCGCAACTGACACGTGAGATCATGCGCCCGGTCGAGCGTGTCGCCGCGCGCCTATGGCCGGGGATTCCCATCGTGCCGACGATGAGCGCGGGCGCCACCGATGGCCGCCATCTCAACAATGCCGGCATCCCCACCTACGGCATGAGCGGCATGTTCGCGGTCCCGGGCGAAGGCAACGCGCATGGGCTGAACGAGAAAATCCGCGTGCGGAGCTTGTACGAGGGGCGAGAATTTTTGGAGAGCGTGGTGCGGGACTACGCGCGATAGCGACGTCTTCGCACGCGCACCACCTCCGCCAACTGGAGCGCGCACCTCCTGGTGCGCTTCTTTTTTTATGCTTACAGGCGCGGCGTTCATGCGCGCCAGGAGGCGCGCGCCCCACTCGGAGGGGGCAAGTGCGCGGGGCGCCTCCTTTCCCCGTTTTGAGGCGCAGAAGCGCACCTTAAAAGAACTACGCCGCTTTCACCTTCGCCCCAGGCGCGCGCGCCGGCAGGTGGCACGTGACGGTGACCCCACGCCCAGGCTCACTTGCCAGCGCCACCCAGCCGCCGTGCATTTCCACGAACGAGCGCACCAGCGCGAGACCCAGGCCCGCGCCTTGGCGGTCGCCGGAGGAGAAGCTGTCGAACGCGCGCGCCTGCGCATCGAAGGCCATGCCCTTGCCGTTGTCGGATACGACCAGGCGCACGACATCGTCCATGCGCTCGGCCGAGACAGTGATGGAATCGCCGCGCTCGGTGTGCTTCAGCGCATTGGAGAGTAGATTCACCAGCACCTGGGTGATGCGTTTGCCGTCGGCCTCGATCTCGCCGATCTTGGGGTCGCACTTGATCCGCACCGGCACCTCGGTGTCGCGCGCCTTGGAAGACGCCATCTGCACGCTCTCGGCGATCGTCGCGTAGATATCCATCGGCCCGAGGTCGAGCTCGACGTTTCCGGCTTCCACCATGGCGACGTCCAGGATGTTGTCGATCAGCTTGGTCAAGCTGCCGGTGGCTTCAAGGATGGCGCCGACGCCTTCGATCTGGCGGTCGTTCAGAGGTCCGAAAATATTCTGCTGCAGCATCTCGGCATTACCGGAGATCGCCTGCAGCGGATTGCGCAATTGGTAGGAGACGTTCTCGACGAATTGCGTCTTCAGCTGATCGGCCGCCTCGAACGCCTCGGCGCGTTCGCGCAGCGCATCTTCAACGCGGCGGTCGGCGGTAATGTCCTGGAAGGCGACAAGGGTGGCGCCGTCCGGTAATGGGCGGGTCAGGAACTTGAGCACTGTTTCGTCGGAACGGCGCATCTCGGCGCGGTACTCGGTGCGCGCTTCGGGCGAGGGATCGGTGATGCGCGCGCGCACCTGCGTCCACACACCACGATCGTGGAACAGCGGCTGACAAATCTCGACCACACGGTCGAACGGCATATCCGGCTCGATCGCCGAAGCATCGAGCTTCCACATGGCCAGGAACGCCGCGTTCGACAGCTTGAGCCGCCCGTCGAGACCGAAAACCACGATCGCCTCATGCAGCTTGTCAAGCGCGGCGCGCTGCGTTTGCAGCAGCGCGTCGTACGAGCTGCGCAGCTCCACTTCGCTGGTGATGTCCGAAAAGATGAACAAGAGCCCCCCGCCTGGATGGCGCTGGCGCGCGACCCGCAGCATGCGCCCGTCCGGCAGCACCCACATGTCTTCGGGAAGCTCAGCCACTTCCTGGTAGAGCGCGAGTTCGCCGGCGCGCCACTCGGCGTAATTCGCGTGCGCCGGCAGTTTGCGCTTCTCCTTCAGATGATCGAGCCATGCCGCATGAGTGGGGCCTTCCTGCAGGAAGGCCGGATCCAAGCCCCACACGGTCTCGAACGCACGATTGTAGAAAACCAGCCGGCGCTGGGCGTCAAAGACAGCGACGCCTTCGGCAAGGTGGTTGAGAGTTTCATCATGCGCACGTTGCTGGCGCGCCAGCAGGTCGCGGGACGCCTCCACTTCCGTGACGTCGACGGCAACCCCCGCCGCCCCGCCAGCGACCGGGCTGATGCGTATCGCCAATGTGCGCAGCTCCCCGCCAACCACGGCCGAGCGCTTCTCGTCGGCCGCTTCGCCGCTCTCGATCACTTTGCGGGCGAGTTCGACCGAGTCCTGATCGAGTTGCAGATTGCGCGCGACCGCCTGCTCCAGCGATTTCGCCTCGAGCGCATTGAGATAGTCGGGATTGGCCCATTCCAGCCGCAACGCGCCATTGACCCGCCACGCCATGACAGGCGCCTGGGTCCACATTTCGAGAAACGCCGCCGGATCGCGCGCGATCACCTGGCGGGCGCCCTCGATGCGTCCGCGCGCGCCGCTCTCCTCGACGCCACGCAAACTCAAATCGGTGATCCAAAGCACTGCGCGCGCACCAGCTGTGCGCCCGTCGATCTCGACGAAGACGCCGTCTGGTGTCGACACTGTCAGCGAGAACGGCGCGCCCTCGCGGCGCAGGCGCGCCAGAGCCGGCCCGAGGCGGGTCATGGCGCCGGTGACGTCGCGCGCGTCAAACACCGAGAGCCCTTGCAAGATGCGCAACGCAGGCTCGGCGGCGACCGCGGCGTCGGTAAAGCGAAGCAGGCCGGCAAGCGCCAGCGGCGCGCCGTAGACGCGCGGCGCGCCCCAATCCGCGGCGCCGGAATCGGTCTCCTCCCAGATCAAGACCACGCCGGGAAACGCGCCGAAAATGGCGTCCGCCCACGCGACCTTGTCCTCGACATCGCGCACGCGCCGTTTCCAGGCCTCGATGCTGCCGCGCGCGCCGTCGGTGACGCGCAACGCCCAGAGCAGCGAAGCGAACCCCAGCGCGGCCGAACCGGCCGCCACAAGCAGGCTAGCGAATCCGCCCTCCAAGTCCGACCCCTACATCATCCAACAGCGAAACGAATCGCCGAACCCCAGCGCCATCCTCCCGCACCCGCGCAGCGAATGAAACGCGGCACGTGCGTGGAAGCGTTAACAACAGCTTAAATTGATGAAGGCCAGGTTAAGTTAAGAAAGTTCAACGCCTTGAGCGGAAGGTGCGCTTCGCGAAGAGAACTTGTCCACAAGGCGGGCGGCGGCGTCTGGAAGCTCGCGCCAGCTTGTCGGGCCGGCGGGAGAATCATGGCTCGCTCCACTAAGCCTGAACACGAACGGAAGCTGGTAACTCTCGCCGTAGCGTACGTGGATATCTGGCTGCGGGGTAAAGTGGGCGCGCTCAAGCGCGTCGCGGGCGGCTTCGTAGAAAGTGTCGGTAGGCCAAGCATGGAGGCAACGCAGGTTCTTGGCTTGCCCCTCCGCGTTCACTTCGAAGTCGATGACCGTGACGCCTTCGACGCCAAGCCGGCGCAGCAGGCTCGGGTAATGCGCGCGCAGCGGGCCAACAAGTTCCCATTGTGAGAGATTTTCCCCCTCGCCCTCTCGCCATACCACGCTGCACGGACCCGGCATGCGGTAACGGACACGCGCCGCTTCCAGCGCCCGCTCCTGCTGCTGGCCCCACCAATCCGCCGCACTCAGAGCGAGCAGCACCATGCCGAGTACGAGCGCGCCTGACACCGTCTGCGCCAGCGCGCCGGGTAGGCCTTGGTCGCCGAGCGCCCCGGTCAGTCCAGCGTGAGCGATGACGACCAAAACGAAGAGAGAGCCGTGAAACAGCGCCCAAATCAGCATTCTTGGGACGGAGCGGGAAGCGGTGATTAGCATGGCGTTTGCGGGAGATTATTGCCTTACCGGCAGGATGCCCGCAACGCGCTTCGCCAGTTCCGCGCCAAATGCTCCACAGTTGACCCGGCGGCCGTGAGGCTCAGCTCATCAACGCATCAATCGCAGCGACCGCCTGCGCGCACGCGCCAGCGCAGGCCGCACATTGGGCGTGATGGCTGATGTGGGGTTCGCAGGCGACGCGGCAGGCGCCGCATGCGTCGCGGCAAACCGCGAGCTGGGCGGCCGCCAGTGCCGAGCCGCTGTACATCAACGTCCGCGCCGCCGCGCAGACCCCCAACATCTCGCGCACCGCGCGCGCGCACGCCGCCATGCTCGAATCGCCTTGCGCCAGCAGCGCCAGGCAGTGGCTGAGGCACGTCTGCCCCGCCGCGTCGCAATTCATGAGAGCGTTGACGACCGCGTCTTCCTCGCCCGTGAGCGTGGTCTCTGGCGCCGCCGCCCCGGCGCCGGTATGGCCGCTATGGCCCTGGTGCTGAACCGGAATCGGCGCTTCACGCCTGCCAAACGGCCAAATCTGCGCCGTAGCCTCGGGGGCCGCCAATGCAAGCGCGCCCGCGCCAGCGGTCAACAATGCCCGTCGTTCAATCCCTAGCGCCATGAGATGCTCCAGCGCCCCCTATTGACGCTGAGTCGCACAAAGTGGCCAGCGTCGGGGCGAGTGCTGTAGCAGACGCCGGTGCCGGCGAGGGGGCCGGCGCTCCAGATTTGCGCACGACGCTTTAGCGGCGGCGCACTTCGGCGTTCGCGGTAACAATTCCGCCGTCGCGAAAGGTCAGGCGCAGCGGAACGATCTGACCCTCCTGAAGCGCGGCGTTTACGCCGGTAAGCATGATGTGCACGCCATGGGGCCCCATGGTCAGAGGCGCGCTCGCTGACACCGGCGCCCCATACCGCAACGGGCGCATGGTCATGGTCGAACCGCTCATGTTCATTTCGTGCAAGTCCGCACGCTGCGCGCACTCGCAGGAGGCGCCGAGCAGCCGGTCATCGGCGCTGGCGCGAACGGTTACGAACGCGCTGGCCTCGGTAACGCCCGGAGGCGGGGTCATGATCCAGGCGTTCTCAACGGTAATAGTTTGCGCAGCCGCCGGGGTTGCCGCGGCGAGCAGAAACATCAATGTCAGGGCGAGTGCGCGCATGGGAGAGACTCCGGCGCGCACCATAGCGGCGCGCGCCGGAGTTTGAAGCGTTTTCCCCAGTGCGCCGCCTCAGTAACGATAGTGATCCGGCTTGAACGGGCCGGCGGGCGCGACGCCAATATAGTCGGCCTGCGCCTTGCTCATTTTCGTCAGCTTCGCGCCGAGTTTTTCGAGGTGCAGCATGGCCACTTTTTCGTCGAGGTGCTTGGGCAGCGTGTATACTTGCTTGTCGTACTTGGCGCCGTTGGTCCATAGTTCGATCTGCGCCAGCGTTTGGTTCGTGAAGGACGCGCTCATCACAAAGCTTGGATGGCCGGTGGCGTTGCCGAGATTAACCAGGCGGCCTTCGGACAGAAGGATGATCTTCTTGCCGTCGGGAAACTCGACATGGTGCACTTGCGGCTTGATCTCGTCCCATTTGAAGTTCTTTAGGCCAGCGACCTGAATTTCCGCGTCGAAGTGGCCGATATTGCAGACGATAGCGTTGTTCTTCATCGCCCGCATGTGATCGACGGTGATCACGTCCTTGTTGCCGGTGGCGGTGACGAAAATATCCGCATGCGAGGCGGCGTCTTCCATGGTGACGACCTGATAGCCCTCCATCGCCGCCTGTAGCGCGCAGATCGGATCGACTTCGGTCACCATCACCCGCGCACCGCCCTGGCGCAGCGACGCCGCCGAGCCCTTGCCGACATCGCCGTAGCCGGCGACGACCGCCACCTTGCCGGCCAGCATCACGTCGGTGCCGCGGCGGATGGCGTCCACCAGTGACTCACGGCAGCCGTAGAGATTGTCGAACTTCGACTTGGTGACGCTGTCATTGACGTTGATGGCCGCGAACGGCAACTCGCCCTTCTGCGCCATTTGGTAGAGCCGATGCACGCCTGTGGTGGTTTCTTCCGACACGCCTTTGATGCTTTCGCGGATAGCGCGGTAGAAGCCGGGCTTTTCCTTGAGGTATTTGCGGATGGTGTTGTGCAGCGCCTCTTCTTCCTCGTTGGAATGATGGGCGATGAAGTCTGGATCGTCCTCCGCTTTCGGGCCGAGCACGCACAGCAAGGTCGCGTCGCCGCCATCGTCGAGGATCATGTTGGCGTACTGACCGTTGGGCCAGGTGAAGATGCGGTGGGCGTAGTCCCAATATTCCTCCAGCGTCTCGCCCTTGGTGGCGAACACCGGGGTTCCGGCGGCGGCGATCGCGGCGGCGGCGTGGTCCTGGGTGGAGAAGATGTTGCACGAGGCCCAGCGCACTTCGGCCCCTAGAGCTTGCAGCGTCTCGATCAACACCGCGGTCTGGATGGTCATGTGCAGCGAGCCGGCGATGCGCGCGCCTTTCAGCGGCTTGCTCGGCCCGTACTCGGCGCGGACCGCCATCAGGCCCGGCATTTCGGTTTCTGCGATTGCGATTTCCTTGCGGCCCCAGTCCGCCAGGCTCATGTCCTTTACAACGTAATCGTGTGCGCTCATCGCGCGCCCTCCTCTTCGAGAACTCGCGAGCGTCGTTTTCCAGCCCTTTACGGACTTGCGGGAAAGCCCGCCAAGCCTGGCGGCGTGAAACGCCGTCGCAACGCTCCTTGGCGGGCGGAGAGGCTGATAGCAAACGCCCGGCCCGTTGGCAAACTCCGGCTCAGCGCTATCGACGGACGGGGAGGATCAGCAAGGCCGCGTCGGAATCGGCATCGAACTGGTCCAAATCGAGCCCGTGAGCAACAAGGAATTCGGCGATGGCTCCTGTGCCCGCGTTGCCAACTCGAAGTTGTTCTTGGCGGCGAAGTCCCAGATCATCCGATCGTCTTGAAGGGCGAACTCGCGCACGTGAGCCGAGCCCGGATAAAGCTCCGCCAGGCGCTTGGCGAGCCGCGGCGCCAAGTTCGCGTCAAACAGCAGTTTCAAGGGGCGGCGGACAGGATGCGCCGTTCGCGCTCGGCGGCGAAGGCAAGACAAGCGCGAATGTCATCGCGCGTCAAATAGGGGAAATCCGAGAGGATTTCGTCCTCGCTCATGCCTCCGGCGAGGTACTCCAACACGTCGCTAACGGTCATCCGCGTATCGCGAATGGTGGGTTTGCCGCTTCGAACCGCCGGGTCAGCAGTGATGATCCTCGAATAATCCATGTACGCAATGTAGCACGAGAGGTGCGCCTTGGCGATCATAGGCGACGGGGCAAAAAACCGCCGGGCGGAGCCCGGCGGCTCAGGCATTCAGCGGTGAGATTCGCGGGACTATTCCGCCATCCAGCGCGCCAGCATTTTCTTGGCCGCGTCGCGCCCGCCGACCCCGAACGCGATCGCCACCGCCACCGCCACCGCGCCGAGCAAGAGCCCAAACGCCAGCGTGATGATTTCGTTGGCGATGCCCATGGAGCGCAGGCCCACGGCCGTCGCCAGCACGATCACGCCCCAGCGCACGAACACCGAGAGGATCTCGGAGGCGCCACCGCCCTTGGCGGTCGCCGCCGCCAGGATGTTGGCCAACAGCACGCCGAGCGCGATGATGACGCCGCCGAACAGCACCTGCGTGGCCATGCCGACAACTTGCGACAGCATAGCCGCCAGGGCCGTGAAATGCAGCGCGTTGGCCGCTTCCACGCTGGCCACCAACACGATGCCGATCAGCACGGTAAGCCCGATCATGCGCGAAGGCGGGAACGACTTGAGATCAAGCGTGTCGACGCCCGGCGTGGGGTCCATCTTCTCCATCGCCGCTTTCACCGGCTCGGCTTGAGCGATGGAATGGACGATGTCGTCAAAGCCGATCGAGCGCAGGCCCTCCTCCACCAAGGTCGCGACCCAGCGGCCGATGACATAGGCGATGACGATGATCAGCGCGGCGCCGAGAACATTGGGAATGGCCGCGAAAATCCCGCTGAGCGTGTTTTCAGCCGGCGTCGAGATGGCGCTGATGTTGAGCGTCCGCAGCGCCTGGATCGCGACCGGGATGATGATCAGCGCGAACACAACCGCCCCAATCATGCGGGCCAAACCAGGCCCCCGAGGCATATGCGTGAGGCCCGCGTCAACCAGCCGCCGGTCGATCTCGGCGGCTTCGGCGGCGGCCTCCACCATGCGGCGGGCGATGGTGGCCAGCGCGTAGCCGATGATGAAGATCAGCACCGCGCCGACCACCTGGGGAACGTAATCGATGAAATCGATCACCATCGCGTTCAGCGGCGCGGTGATTTCGCGCAGGCCGTCATAGGCGATGCCCAATTGCGTGAGCGCCGCGATCAGACCGATCAGCCAAACCACCCAATAGCCGACTTCGCCGATCCGCTCGCCAACATCGATCATCGGCCGCTCGCCGCCGGGGGCAGCGCTGTCGCGTCGGGACAGGAAGGGCAGGCGGTCAATGCCTCGCGAGATTGACCACTTCACCGCCTTGGCGGCGAAATGCGCGACCAGAAGAATGATTGCGGCCACGAGAACCTGCGGGAACACGCGCACGATCTCGGCGCCGGCTTGGTTCATCCAAGTGCTGACTTGATTGAAGTTCATGGGGGCCCTCCTCCGCTGGGCTGCTCTTTGTCAGCGATCAGTGAAGCGCACAAATGCCGGAAAACAGAGGCTTTGCGCGCATTAGGCGTGTGCGCGCCGTGTTGCGTCCGCGAGATATTCGCGGACGCGGCGTAATCGCGATGATCTGGTTCAACAGTTCGGCGAATATGGACCGCCAGCGTCCACGCCGGCATTTGAGTCCTTGGTGAAATCGTAGTGCCTTGGTGTTTAAACACAAAGGCACTAAGGGACGCACAAAGTGCACGAAAAAGGGGGCTGGCGGTCCGTGTCAGGCGCGGCTTCGACGCCGTCGATATGAATGCGACCTCTCGAAGCGCGCCGTGCGCTATTGCTCTTCGCCGAACTTTGCCGCCACCAGAGCTTCGATCTTGTCCAGCGCCTCTTGCGCATGGGGTCCGCGCGCCTCGACTTCGATGTCCATGCCGACGCCCGCGCCCAGCATCATCAAATCCATCAGCGAGCGTGCGTCTGCCTCTTCCTCCTCGCGCCGCACCACGATGCGGGTGGCGTCGTCATAACTGAGCGCCAGTTCCGCCAGCTTGCGCGAGGCGCGCGCGTGCAGGCCGCGCGCATTAATGATTGTGAGAACCCGGCGCTGCGGCATTTTTCAAGCGCCCTTTGCCGCGCCCCCGCCCAATTCCACGGAAGCAACCCGGATGTAGCGCCGGCCCGCTTCCTGCGCCGCGAGCGCTGCTTCCGACAGTTTCATGCGCGTGCGAACTTCCGCCAGCTTGATCAGCATCGGCAGGTTCACTCCGGCGATCACTTCGATCTTGACCTGATTAATGATGGAAATCGCCAGATTGGATGGCGTGCCGCCAAACATGTCGGTGACGATGCAGACACCATCGCCGCCGTCGACCGCGCGGACCGCTTCGAGAATGTCGGCGCGCCTGCCTTCCATGTCGTCATGGGGGCCTATGGCGACGGCGCGCATTTGCTGCTGCGGGCCAAGCACGTGCTCGGCCGCGGCGACGAATTCGTCCGCCAGGCGACCGTGGGACACCACGACTATGCCGATCATTCACTACTCCCCGCAGGGCCAGTTTGGCCCCTGTAAAGGGCCGGCACAATAGCTCTTCGCAAGTGCGAGAAAAGCCCACATGTCACATTTGGCGCGGGCGTGCCCCCTCAGGCCCCAGCAAGGGCAGCTCCACCACCAGCCGGGCGCCTCGCGGGCTGGCGCTGAGCGGACCCGCGACGGTCTGGGCATAGATGCGGCCGCGGTGGGCGCTGATGATTTGCCTGGCGATTGAAAGCCCTAGTCCTGAATTGCCGCCAAAGGCGGCTCCCTTTGGGCGCTGCGTATAGAAGCGCTCGAACACGGTTTCGAGGTTTTCCGGAGGGATGCCGGGGCCGTCGTCCTCAACTACAGCGCGAAGAAATGGCCCGTCCTTGCTCTTGCTGATCTCCGCGGAGACCCGGACTTTCCCGCCGTCGGGACTAAAGGAACGGGCGTTGTCGATGAGATTCCGGAACACTTGCCCAAGCGGTCCTGCCTGTCCGAGCACCACGGCGGCTTCGGGTTTTCGGCCCACAAAAACGACCTCGACCCGACTTTCCGCGCCGTCCGGGTCGCCATAAGCGCGCGAGAGTTCCTGCAGCATCTGGCCGAGATCGATCGGCTCGTGGTCCCCGCGCGCGGTTTCTGCCTCTATGCGGCTGGCGCGGGCGATGTCGGTGACAAGGCGGTCCAGCCGCTGCACGTCCTGGGCGACTATGGCGAGCATCCTTCCCTGTTGCTCGGGCGCGGTCGCGGCGCGCGCGGATTCGACCGCTGACTTGATGGACGCCAGCGGGTTCTTGATCTCGTGGCTGACGTCGGCGGCGAAACGCTCGTTTGCGTCGATGCGGTCCGCCAGCGCGCCGGTCATGGCCTCGAGCGATTGGCTCAGCGCGCCGATCTCATCCCTGCGCTTTGAGACTTCAGGCAACGAGAGCCGTGTCGCCCCGCTGACCCGCAAGCTGTCAGCGGCTGCGGCCAGCCTGCGCAACGGCCGGGCGATGAACAGCGCCAGCAGCAGGGAAGAGAGAAAAATGGCGATGCTCGCGCCGATAACGAACGGGATCATGCCCGCCCGCTCAGCCACCAGGATGCGCTCGACGTCAGCACTCTCGACCGTGACGGTAGCGAGGGCGGCCTGCACTCTGCGCAGCGGCAGCGTAACCGAGACCACCCGCTCGCCGGCCTCGTTCAGCCGTTCGCCATGGGCGATTTCCCCGCGTAGCGCCCGCTTTTGCTCCTCCTGAAGCGAGATGGTCGGGCGCCACGGGGTAAGCCGCCAATACTCCACCCGCTTGGCCGCACGCTCGATGGTGCGTCCGAGATCGGGCCGCTCCGGGCCCGCGGTCAGCGGCGTCTCCTCGATGATGTCGTAGATGGCGTTGCTGTCGGCGATAACCTCGCCATCGGGGGCAATCACGCGCACGCGCGGATGGCCGACGCCGGGTCTCTCCCCTTCCGCCACTGGCGGCAAGATCCGGTGTAAAACCGCGCGCACCGCCAATACGTTGACATAAGGGTTGGGATCGTCCGGTCCGCCCTCGACGGTGCCGGTTTCGATCAGGAGATTGGTGATCAACTCGCCTTGCGTACGCAGGTTGCGGAATTGCGCGTCGGTGAGGCCGGCGCGCATTTCGGTTAACAGCAGCACACCCAGCACCAGAAACGCCAAGCCGGCGAAATTCCAGATGAAGATGATGCGCGCGATACGCGAACGCGCGACCGCTTTGAGCCCTTCAGCTCTCGTTGTAGCGATAGCCGACGCCATAAAGGGTCTCGATCGCATCGAACTCGCCGTCGATGTCGCGGAACTTCTTGCGGAGGCGTTTGATGTGGCTGTCAATGGTTCTGTCGTCGACATAGACCTGATCGTCATAGGCCGCATCCATCAATTGGTCGCGGCTTTTTACATAGCCGGGGCGCTGGGCGAGCGCCTGGAGAATCAAAAACTCGGTGACGGTGAGGCGCACCTGATCGCCCTTCCAGGTGCAGGCGTGGCGATTGGGATCGAGTGTCAGCTCGCCGCGGACGATGGATTTCTTGTCGCTCGCTTCCCCTCCCGGAACGCCGGCGCGCGTGCGCCGCAAGAGCGCCTTCACCCGCTCGGAGAGCAGGCGCTGCGAGAATGGCTTTTTGATGTAATCGTCGGCGCCGACATTGAAGCCCACCACCTCGTCGGTCTCGTCGTCCTTGGAGGTGAGGAAGATCACCGGCATCGAGGACGTCTGCCGCAGCCGCTTGAGCACCTCCACGCCGTCCATGCGCGGCATCTTGATGTCCAGGATGGCGATGTCGGGCGGGTTCTCGAGCAGCGCCGTCAGCGCGGTCGCGCCATCGGTGTAGCTGCGCACAACATGGCCCTCGGCCTCGAACAGGACCTTGAGCGAGGCGAGGATGTTCTCGTCGTCATCAACCAGGGCGATAGTGGACATGGGCGATCGGCATTTCCTAACTGGGGCGTCCCCGCCGGGGCCAATGTAGCGG
>JAKFYF010000161.1 GCA_021731005.1 Hyphomonadaceae bacterium | reverse complement strand
CGATGTGAGCAGCGTCGGCGCTGATTTCAGTGCGTGGCGCGGGTTCGGGTGCGGCGGCCTGCTGGTTGCAGGCGGTGAGCGCGAGCGCCGCGAAGGCGGCGGCTACGACAAAGCGTTTCATGGGCGCTCCTCCGGCGCCTCGGTAGCTTGGCATGAGGCCAATTGCATCACAAACGCGACGAACGACAGCAAGGGAGGGTTGGGAAACACCGGCTTCGGACCGCCGGCTTCCAGCCGGCGTGCGCCGGCGTTGGCGATTGGGAGCGCGGGGCGCTGCCGGCGAGGGCGCCGGCGCTCCGCCACCGCGTCAGCGTCCCCGCTTCGCGCTCACCGGCGGCGGGGTTAACTCCAGCTGCTCCGGCGGGGCGGGCAGGCGCGGGGCGATCTCGATCGGGGCGGCGGCGGCGATATCGATGCCGGCGTCGCCTGCGCCCAGCTCCTTGAACTTGCGCGCCTGGGGCAGCACGCGGCTCTCCACCGAAGCGAGCAGAGCATTATAGCGCGACACGGTTTGCCCCACCGCGTCGCCAACCTTGCCCAGGTGATCGGTCATGATCGCCATGCGCCGATAAAGCTCGCGGCCGAGATCGGCGATTTCCTGCGCGTTCTTGGCGCTCTGCTCCTGACGCCAGCCGTAAGCCACCGACTTCGCCAGCGCCACCATAGTGGAGGGCGTGGTGATGATCACCTTCGACGCAAGCGCATCCTCGAATAGATTTGGGTCGCGCTCGGCGGCGGCGGCGAGGAAGTTCTCGCCCGGCACAAACAGCACGACAAAATCGGCGGTGTCGGGCACATGCTTCCAATAATCCTTCGACGCCAGATTGCGCACATGGGTCTTCAGTTCGGCGGCGTGTTTCTTCAGGTGGGTCTCGCGAGCAGCTTCGTCGGTGGCTTCCATGGCGTCGAGGTAGCCCGAGAGCGCTACTTTCGAATCCACCACGATGCAGCGACCGCCCGGCAAATTGATCACCACGTCGGGGCGCAGCCGCGCGCCTTCGCCGTCGCTGGTGGAGGCCTGTTCGATGAAATCGACTTGCGGGGAGAGTCCCGAAAGCTCAAGCACGTTGCGCAGCGTCTGCTCGCCCCAGCGGCCGCGCATTTTCGGCGACGCTTTCAGCGCGGAGAGCAATTGGGTCGTCGTCTTGTTGGTGGCGCCGACGGCGTCGACGATCTGGCGCACTTGTTCGCCGATGGCGGACTTGTCGCTGAGACGCGCCTTGTCGAGTGCGTCCACGCTCGCGGCCAGTTTCGCAAGCGCCTCCTGGGCGGGCGTCAACGCTTCCTTCACGCCGCCGGCGGCGGCGGCCTTGTGCTTCTCGAACGTCTCGTTGGCGAGCGACATGAAGCTGCGCTGCGAGGCCTCCAAGGCTTGCTGTGCGATCGTGAGGAACCGTGCCTCTTCCGATTCAGAGCGTGCGCCGGAAGCGGCGTTTGCCGCAGCCAGTTCGCTGGTGAGGCGCGTGTTTTCAGCGCGCAGCGCCTCAAGCCCAGCGAGCGCCCTGTCGCGCTCGGCCCGAATGGGCTCCACGCCAGCGGAGCGCTGCGCGAACCAGATGGCCGCGCCGGCAGCGGCTAGCGCGGCGAGCAACAGGATGATCGGAAGCGATTCGGTCATTCGCGCAGCTTAGCAGCCCCTTCTGTGACGCTTTGAGGCGAATTCCGCTTGACAAATACCAACCGGTTGGTATGCAAAAGGCGTGAGCGGCGACGCACCCCTTCCCAAGCGCGATGCACGCGCCAAGCTTCTGGACGCAGCGATCCAGGTGATCCGCGCCCAGGGCTATGCGGCAACCAGCGTCGATGACCTCTGCCGCGCCGCAGGGGTTACCAAGGGCGCCTTCTTCCATCATTTCGCGTCTAAGGACGCGCTCGCGGTTGCCGCCGCCAATCATTGGTCGCAGGTGACCGGCGCCCTGTTCGCCAGCGCGCCCTATCACGATCATGCTGACCCCCTCGACCGCGTGCTCGCTTACATCGATTTCCGCGCCGCTCTGATCGAAGGCGCGCCCGCCGAGTTCACCTGCCTCGCCGGCACGATGGTGCAGGAAGCGTTCGCCGCCAGCGACGCCATCCGCGCCGCCTGCGAAGCGAGCATGTTCGGCCACGCCGAAACGCTCGAAGCCGACATCGAGGCGGCGCGCAAGCAAAACCGGATCAACGGCGATTGGAACGCAAAGAGCCTCGCGCTGCATACGCAAGCGGTGCTGCAAGGCGCGTTCATTCTCGCCAAGGCGCAGGGCGGTCCAGAGATAGCACGCGAAATGGCGGGGCATTTGAAGCGTTACGTCGAATTGATGTTCAAGCAATCCAAGGGAGAGAGCAAATGACCGAGACAATCACTGTCGAAACCATCGTCTCCGCGCCCACCGCGGCGGTTTGGCGCGCTTACGTCACGCCCGACGACATCAAGCAATGGAACGCGGCCTCCGATGATTGGCACACCACTGCCGCTTCCATCGACCTGCGCATCGGCGGCGCCTTCAGTTCGCGCATGGAAGCCAAGGACGGCAGCTTCGGCTTCGACTTCGCGCAGAAAAGCTGATCGAATTTGACTTCGGAGACAGAAAAGCGAAAGTCGAGTTCGTCCTAGGCAAGGATGGAGTTATTGTTCGCGTCGCCTTCGACAGCGAACCAACACACACGATCGAGCAGCAACGCGATGGCTGGCAGGCGATTTTGAGCCGATTTGCACGCCACGTCGAAGCCAAGAGGTCGCACTGATCTATTTCCAGGGGAGCAAGCTCATGCCCAACACCATCCGCCTTCATCGCGTGCTGCGTGCGCCGCCCGAGCGGGTCTATCGCGCGTTCGTGGACGCGGACGCGCTCTGCAAATGGCTGCCGCCGCACGGCTTCACGGCCACGATGCATCACATGGACGCCAAGATCGGCGGCGGTTACCGAATGAGTTTCACCGCGTTCGACAGCGGCGCCAGCCACGCCTTCACCGTGAAGTACATCGAGTTGGAGCCCAATCGGCGCATTGTGCATGCTGATGTGTTCGACGATCCAAACCTGCCCGGCGAAATGATCGTCACCATCACCCTTAGCCAAGTATCGGTGGGGACCGAAGTTCACATCGAACAGTCTGGCGTGCCAGAGGTTATTCCGCCCGACGCTTGTTATCACGGCTGGCAGGACTCCTTGATGCAGCTGACGGCTCTGGTCGAGCACGAGACACCGAACTGAGGAGCATCCGCGCGGCGTCGCGCGAAGCCAACCCACTCAATGAGGAGCAACACGATGACAAGTTCTATTCGCACCTGCCTGTGGTTCAGGGATGGCAGAGGCCCTGAGGCAGCCACCTTCTACTGCTCGCTGATCCCGGGCAGCCTTGTCGAGCGCACCTTCCGGTTCGACAACAGCATGGGCGCCGCTTCGGTGACCGACTTCACGCTGGGCGGCGCGCCCTACCAGATCCTCGACGCCGGGCCGCACTTCACCCTGACCGAGGCAGTATCGATCTCAGTCGAGACGCCCGACCAGGTTGAGACCGACCGTCTCTGGGCGGCGCTGATCGCCGATGGCGGAGAGGAGAGCGCCTGCGGCTGGCTGAAGGACCGCTACGGCGTGTCGTGGCAGGTCTTCCCCAAGCGGCTGACGGAACTGACGATGCATTCCGACAAGGCCGTCTCGGCAGCCGCCATGGCGGAGATGATGAAGCAGAAGAAGATCGACACTGCCGCAATCGAGGCGGCGGTGAAAGCCGCCACCTAAGTGCGGCCACGCGGCGGTTCAGCCTGAGCCTGCCGGCATGTGCGCGTGGCTTATCGACCGCTATGGCGTGTCGTGGCAGATTGTGCCTGAAGCAATGCTGCGCCTGCTGATGAGCGGTGATCGAAAAGCCGCCGGGCGCGCCCGTGACGCGATGCTGAAGATGCGAAAGATCGACATCGCCGCGCTCGAAGCGGCGTTCAATGGATAAAGGAGGAGAAGAACATGCCTTACATCGATGGTTACGTGGCCGCGGTGCCGAAGTCGAGCCGCGAAGCCTATTTGCGGCAAGCCGAGACGGTTGCGCCGCTGTTCAAGGAATGCGGCGCGCTGAAAGTCGTGGAAACCTGGGGCGATGACGTGCCCAAGGGCAAGCTCACCGATTTCTACATGGCGGTGCAATGCAAGGAGGAGGAGAACGTCGTCTTCTCCTGGATCGTCTGGCCCGACAAAACCACGCGCGATGCCGGCTGGGCCAAAGCCATGGCCGACCCGCGCATGCAGCCAGGCCCCAATCCCGTGTTTGACGGCAAGCGCATGATCTTCGGCGGCTTCGAAGTGCTGCTGGAAGCGTAAAACTGGTTGAATGAAAAGCGCGTAGAGTGCCGACTAATGACGCGCAAGAACGTGGCCCGTCATTCCGGGGCGGCGAAGCCGAGCCCGGAACCTAGGGGCAAGCGTCGCGCATGTTGCCCCTAGGTTCCGGATCGCGCGTCTCGCGCGTCCGGAATGACGGAGTATGGGGTTGAGCGATGTTGGGGCCATGGCTTCAATCCTCGCCCCTTGGCCGCGCGCGTTGCGCTTTCACGTTGCCGCGCCGCACTTTGTGATCCACGCGGCGTTGTTTTTCCGCGCGCGGCACTCTTGTCTTGTGGCGCGGTTTGGGACGATGGCTGGCTTGTTCCACCAGCGCCAGCAAACGTGCCAGCGCGGCCTCGCGGTTGCGTTCCTGGGTGCGGTGCTCGTCGGCGCGGATGACGATCTCGCCCTCGAGGGTCAGCCGCCGCCCGGCCAGCGTTTCGAGGCGCGCGCGCACGTCGTCGGGCAACGCGGTGTGGCCACCGAGCCGGAAGCGCAGCTCCACCGCGCTCGACACCTTGTTGACATTCTGCCCGCCAGGGCCGGCGGCGCGAATGAAGCGCTCTTCGAGGTCGCGCTCGTCGATGGAAAGGGAGGCTGTCACCGGAATCATGGGCGCAGATGTCAGGCGGCAGGTATCTGGTGTCAAATCGCGCGCGTGGTGCTAAGCGGGGGCGGAAACGTGGGAGAGTGAGCCATGCGGAACTTGGTTTTTGGCTTGGGCGCGGCGCTTGTGCTAGGCGCGTGCGCCGGCGGCGCCATCCCAGGCATCATGTTGAGCCAGGCCCCGCCAGCGGTGGATGCGGCCTCGCCGCACATCGTCGCGGCGGTCGCCGATGCGCGCCGGCCGGAGGCAGATGTCGCCCGCGACACGCTGCGCCATCCCGCTGAGATCATGGCGTTTGCCGGCGTGCGCCCGGGCCAAGTGATCGCCGACGTCGGGCCGGGCGGGGGGTACTACACGCGCCTGCTGGCGGCGGCGCTCGGCGCGGAGGGCCGCGTCTATGGCGTCATCCGCCCGCCACAACCGAACGCCACCCAACGCGCGCCGATCTACGCGGTCGCGGAGTCGGGCCAATATACAAATATGCGGGTCACCGAGCAGGATTTCCAGAACTGGGCAATGCCCGAGCCGCTCGACGCGATCTTCATTTCCCAGATTTATCATGATTTCCACCTGCCGCGCTTCAATTACGACATCGCCGCGATCAACCGCTCGTTGTTCAACGCGCTTAAGCCCGGCGGAGCGCTGGTGATTATCGACCATGCCGCAATCGCCGGCAGCGATGTGTCCGTGGCGGACACCCTGCATCGCATCGACCAGGCGCTGGTCGTGCGCGAGGTGGCGGCGGCCGGCTTCGTGCTCGAGGAAGAGAGCCAGGTGCTGCGCAATCCCGACGATACCCGGGCCGAGCGCGTGTTCGAGGCCGACATTCGCGGACACACCGATCAATTTGTGCTGCGGTTCCGGAAGCCGGCGAATTAGCGGCCTCTACACAAGAGTGGAGGACGCATGACCGAAACCGCCGATATTTCCGCGCGCTTGCGCGATGGGCTACGCCGGTTAGCCAAAGCCGTCGTCGTTGTCACCACGCAGCACCGTTCGCAGCGCTACGCCATGGCCGCGACCGCCGTCAGCGAACTCAGCATGGATCCGCCCTCGCTGCTCATTTGCGTGAACCGAACCGCGGGTCTTCATGCGCCGCTGGCGACCGGGGCCGGTTTTTGCCTCAATATCTTGCATTCGTCGCAGGCGGCGATCGCGGCGGCGTGCAGCGGGGGGCTGACGGGAGAACAGCGCTTCGAACATGGCGCTTGGGCGAACAGGAATGGCCTTCCTTGCCTGGAGGGCGCCCAAGCAAATTTCCTGTGCCGCAACGAACGCAGCATAGATCATGGCACCCACACCATCTTCATTGGGCTTGTCGAAGAGGTATTAACCAGCGGGCGTCCCGATCCGCTAGTATATGTCGATGGCCGCTACACAGGCGTACAGGAATGACTCAGGTTGAGGCCGTCTTTGCGCCGGGCTATCACCAGCGGCCTGAAGTACTGACTCATGGAAGCCCTTTCTCCTCCGTCATTCCGGACGCGCGGAGCGCGATCCGGAACCCAGGGGCAACAGATGCGAATGTGGCCCCGGTTCCGGGTTCCGCCTTCGGCGGCCCCGGAATGACGGAGTTGTGGCTCCAGAGGGCGGTCACTGTTAAGGGCCGTTAGCATAATCACGTCCAGACAGCACAAGCAGATGGGAAGAAGTGTGCGCAAAATCTTGACTCACCTCGAGCGCCTAGAAGCGGAGAGCATTCATATCCTGCGCGAAGTGGTCGCTGAGGCCGAGCGGCCGGTGATGCTCTATTCGGTGGGCAAGGATTCAGCGGTAATGCTGCATTTGGCGCGCAAGGCCTTCTATCCTTCGCCGCCGCCGTTTCCGCTGCTGCACGTGGATACGACCTGGAAATTTCGCGACATGTACGCGCTACGAGAGCGCATGGCCGAAGAAAGCGGCATGGAATTACTGGTGCACCAGAACCCCGAGGCCAAGGCGCGGGGCATCAACCCCTTCGATCACGGGCCGCTGCACACCGATATGTGGAAAACCGAGGGCCTCAAGCAGGCGCTCGACCAATATGGTTTCGATGTCGCCTTTGGCGGCGCGCGCCGCGACGAGGAAAAGAGCCGCGCCAAGGAGCGGGTGTTTTCTTTCCGCTCCGCCAATCACCGCTGGGACCCCAAGAACCAGCGCCCGGAATTGTGGAACCTCTACAACGCGAAGAAGTCCAAGGGCGAGAGCATCCGGGTTTTCCCGATCTCGAACTGGACCGAACTCGACATCTGGCAATACATCCATCTGAATGACATCCCGATCGCACCTTTGTACTTCTCGGCGCCGCGCCCGACAATAATGCGCGACGGTCTGTTGCTCATGGTGGATGACGAGCGCTTCCCGCTTAAGCCCGGCGAAATGCCGGTCATGCGTTCGATCCGTTTCCGCACTTTAGGCTGCTATCCGCTGACCGGCGCTGTCGAGAGCAACGCCAAGACCTTGCCCGAAGTGATCCAGGAGATGCTCTTGACCACCACCTCCGAGCGCCAGGGCCGCGCCATTGACAGGGATGGCGGCGATTCCAGCATGGAGAAGAAGAAGCAGGAGGGGTATTTCTGATGAGCGCCCCTACCTACAAAACCGAAACGCTGATCGCCGAGGATATCGAGGCTTATCTCGAAAGGCATCAGCACAAGGGCCTGTTGCGCTTCATCACCTGCGGGTCGGTGGACGACGGCAAATCAACCCTGATTGGGCGCCTGCTCTACGATTCGAAAATGATCTTCGAAGATCAGCTTGCTGCTTTGGAGGCGGATTCCAAGCGGGTGGGCACGCAAGGCCCGGAGATCGATTTCGCGCTGTTGGTCGATGGCCTCGCCGCCGAGCGCGAGCAGGGCATCACCATCGATGTCGCCTATCGCTTCTTCACCACAGAGAAACGCAAGTTCATCGTCGCCGACACGCCCGGCCACGAACAATATACCCGCAACATGGTGACGGGAGCGTCCACCGCTGATCTCGCGATCATCCTCATCGACGCGCGCAAGGGCGTGCTGACGCAGACCCGCCGGCATTCCTATCTGGCGCACTTGATCGGCATCCGCAACTTCGTGCTCGCCGTCAACAAGATGGATCTGGTCGGGTACAGCCAGAAAGTGTTCGACGATATCGTCGCCGACTATCGCGCTTTCGCGGCCTCGATCGGCATCGCCGCGTTCACGGCGATGCCGATCTCCGCCTTCAAGGGCGACAATATCACCGGTCCCTCCGTCAACACGCCCTGGTACAAGGGCAAGCCGCTGATCGAGCATCTCGAAAATGTCGACGTCGATGGCGCATCCGACGACAGCAAGCCGCTGCGGATGGCGGTGCAGTGGGTGAACCGCCCCAATCTCGACTTCCGCGGCTTCGCGGGGCAGATCGCCACCGGCGCCGCCCGCCGGGGCGATGCGATCCGCGTGCTGCCAAGCGGGAAGACATCGACTCTGAGTAGAATCGTCACGATGGATGGCGATCTCGAGCAGGCGGTGGCGGGGCAATCGGTGACGTTCTGTCTTGCCGACGAAATCGATTGTTCGCGCGGGGATGTCATCGCCGCCGCCGCGCACTCGCCCGAAGTCGCCGATCAGTTCGAGGCGACGTTGGTGTGGATGGCCGAGGAGCCGCTCGCGCCGGGCCGCGCCTATTGGCTGAAACTCGCCGCGCAAACCGCATCCGCCCGAGTCCAGGCGCCCAAATACGCCGTCAACGTCAACACCATGGAGCGCCTGGCGGCGAAGACGCTCGATCTCAACGGCATCGGCGTCGCCGAGCTGACCACCGACAAGCCCATCGTATTCGAACCCTATGCCGAGAACCGCACGCTTGGTGGTTTCATTCTCATCGACAAGATAACCAACGCCACGGTCGGCGCCGGAATGCTAAATTTCTCGCTGCGCCGGGCGCAGAACGTGCATTGGCAAGCGCTCGAGGTGAGCCGCGAAGCGCACGCGAGATTGAAAAATCAAAAGCCGATGGTGCTGTGGTTCACGGGCATTTCAGGGTCGGGGAAGTCGACGATCGCAAATCTCGTCGAGAAAAAGCTGTCTCGCATGAACCGGCACACTTTTCTGCTCGATGGGGACAACATCCGCCATGGGCTCAACAAGGACCTTGGCTTCACCGACGCCGACCGCATCGAGAATATCCGCCGCGTTGGAGAGGTCGCCAAATTGATGGCCGATGCGGGCTTGATCGTAGTCACCGCCTTCATCAGTCCTTTCAAGGCCGAGCGCGACATGGTGCGCGCGATGCTGCCGGAGGGCGAGTTTTGCGAGATCTTCATCGATACGCCGCTGGCGCAAGCCGAAGCGCGCGACGTGAAGGGCCTCTACAAGAAGGCGCGCGCCGGCAAACTCAAGAATTTCACCGGCATCGACAGCCCCTATGAGCCCCCGACCAATGCGGAGGTTCGCATCGACACCAATGCTATGACCCCGGAATCGGCAGCCGACGCCATCATCGCCAAGCTCATCCCATGAGCGTGGCCACGCGGCGCGCAAATTTCGGCGCGGCGTGACCAGCACGCGGAATTGGCTCGGGGATCACGTGCGGGGACCGAGTTGCATGGCGCCCTAGAAATTGTAGTCCAGCTTGAACGAAGCGCTGTAAGCCCATTCGCCTCGGTCCACGCCGAAGGCGTCGCCGTAACGGAACGAACCGAGTGTGGCCTCGAATTCCCAGCGCCGCCCGCTTTCAAACGAGTAGATGACATCCAGGGCGTCGCCCAGGTGTTCATCGACACCGTTTGGATCGACATCAAGCCGCTCGCTGCGGAACTCCGTGGACGCCTCGGCTTGCGCATAATTGTGGAACACCGCTTCGATCCAGGCTTCGCCCTCACCTGGCGCCGGCGCCGGCGAGCCGAGCGAAAGCGTCAGCACGCGCAGATTGGACAATTCCGGCCGCAGCGTTTCGCCGTAATAGCGGAAGCGGCTGATGCCGCGGAATTTCCCGTTGTCGCCCTGCAGTCCGGTTTGCCGGAAGGAATCATCGCTCGCGTCGCCGGGCGTGTCGTCGCCCGACCCATAGGCAAAGGCGATGCTGGCGACGGGTTCCAAATCGATCGGCACTTCCCAGCTCACGCTTACATCGGCGCCCCAACCCGACACGTCTTGGCTGAAGCGGTCCACGGCTTGAATCTGGCCCGGGGCGAAATCCGCAAACTCGGTGACGGTTTCATCGCCATCGAGCACCGCAAGATCGGCGCTCAGGAAAACCTTGCCCGCATCGCCAATGCTCTGGCGCGTGCGTGCGCGCAGGCCGAGCCAGGTGAGATCGGAGTCTGCTTCGTCCTCACTGTCCTCATCCAGCACCGCATTAAGCGCAGGCGCGCCCGAGTGGTCTTGCTGCGACAGCAGAAATGCTTCGAGCCGATCGTGACGCGTCCAGGTGAACGCTGCGTTGCCCAAGAAACGGGTCACGTCCTCGTCCTCTGGGCTTATGTCCTCCAGCGTGGAAGTGCGGATCTGCGCCTCGGCCACGCCCAGGAACGCGGTGAAGCGCCCTCGCACATAGTGCAACCGCACTGAATCGAGGTTTTCGTTCCACCACCACTCGCGGCGATCCTGATATTGCTGACGCCCGACCTGAACCGAGAAATCGCTGCCGAACAGGCGCGGCGCCAAAACCCATGCCTCGCGCAGATCGAGCCCTGCGTCGCTCTCCCCATCGCCGCTCTCGGTCCACACTTCAGAATCCACGAAGGCCTTCACCTCGGCAAAGGCGATCAGCCGGTCGGAAAACAGATAGAGGAATTCGAGCTGCGCCTCGGGCGTGAGCTTGCCGACGCCGTCTTCGCCGGTGAGATCAAGATTATCGCGCCACTGACCGGCGGCCTCGAGTTCGCCGCCAACGATAAGCGGACGCCCGAACAACGCCGTTTCGAATTGATCCTCCGGGCGGTTGTCGTCGAGCGATACGCCAAGCTGGCGGGCGAGTGAGCGCACGTCGTCCACCTGGAGCACGGTGTCGCCGCCGCGATCGGTGCTCTCCTCCTGTGCATGCGCCGGTTGCGCCGCCGCCAGCAGCAGCGCGGCCAGCGCCGCGGTCGAGTATCCAAAGCGCCTAAGCGCCGATGAGTGAGACATTCTGTTCCTCCACAAATTCCATCATTGAGCTGAGGCGCGTATTGGCCGCGGCGCGCAAAACCTTCAGCAGTGCGTCGAGCGCGTCGAAGTCCTCGTCGTCGAGAACCTGGTGGTGCAACATCAATCCCACCTTCGCCGCGCCCGCCGCGACCTGCTCGGCCATGGCCACCGCTGAATCGCGCGGGGTCTCGCGCACCTCCCCGCGCTGGCGCCGCCAATCGACACTAACAGGCAAGGAATACAGTTCCTGCAGCGCAAGCGGCGCCGCCTTCGCCTCGCGCGAGAGCGCGCGGAAGCCTTCACGCTTCAATGCGGATACGGTTTCTTGCGTGCAGCGATTCCAGGGCGGGGTGAAAATCGGATCGACATCGCCCAGCAACGCCGCGAGCCGATCCTTGCCCATGCGGATGTCGGCCTGCTGACGCGCGAGACCGCGTGTTAGCCCGAACTCGCACTTACGCCCTTCGCGCTCATGATTAACATGGGCGTAGCCGTGCTGGTGAAAATTGAGCCCCGGCCAGCGCGCGCGCCGCTGGCGCAGCGCCTCGGCGGTCTGCGGCTGCAGGGCCGCCGGTATCACGGCGAGGTCTAGTGTGGCGGCGTGGCTCTCGAACACGCCTAGCAGGCGAAACAGCTGAGCGTCGGCGCGGCCAGCGTCGTCGTCGCGCACGAAGAACTCAACCGGCGCGCGCCTGTCCATAAGCGCGGCGCGAAGGGGGGCCAGCCAATCGCTCATGCCGCACCGCTCAAGGCGCGCGTGCGGCCGCGTCTACGGCCGATCAGGAGGTCGTCCAGGATGCGCGCTGTTTCCCGCGCGCCATCGAGCGTCATATCCTCAGCGACGACGCCCCCGATCGGAACGCGCTCCAGCGCCTGACCGAGCGCTTGCGCTGACAGGTCGCGCTCGTGCAGCACGCCGATGCGTCCCATCGCCGCCAGCCGTTCGGCGCGGACCGTCTGCTCATTTTCCTTCTCGGTGGAGTAGGGGACCACGAGCGCCGAGACGCCGCTGACCAGGATATCGATCGCGGTGTTGTACCCGCACTGGCTGATTGAGTGCGTCGCGGCGCACATCAGCGCACACAGGTTGGGCACCGATCGTTCGAGCGCGAGCCCCTCAACGCCGGCGCCGCTTGCCTGCAACGCGCGCCATTCCGGCTCGGGAAAAAACGGACCGGCGACAATCGTCATCGGCCGCCCGGTGCGGGCGAAACTGGCGCGGTGAAACGCCAGCGCGGTTCGGAACAGCGCGCCGCCGACGAGCCCGCCGCCGGCTGAGACCAGAACGCGTTCTTCCCGCGCCGCTGCTTGCTGGCGCAGCACATGGGGAACCACGAAGCCGGAATAGTGAATCCGCGTCCGTGGCGGCGTCGTTGGTTTGAATGATTCCTCCAGCCGCGCGAAGCGAGGGTCGGCGTGCACGATAATGGCGTCGAATTCGGCGTCGAGTTTCTGAGCAGTGCGGTCGTCATGCCGCTGCTGATCGGGGCGGCCGGAAACCAGCAGATCGCGCACGCTGCAAACGATCGCCGCGCCGCGGCTGCGCGCGGCCTGGATGAGGGGCTCCAGTTCGAAGGCGAACTTCTTTCGGCCAAATGGATAGAGCTCGGTCAAGACCAGATCGGGCGAGCGCAACGCTACCAGCTTGTGGATGTCGGCGAGGCGCAGCTCTTTCGCCTGCTTGACGGTGACCGCGGGATCGAGGCTCACAAGTTGCGAGGCCTTGTCCATGCCAAGCGGGGACAGGTGGTGGAAATGGATGCCGCGCGGCAAAACCAGACCCGGCGGCGTACGCCCGCCATTGAGAAAATGGACTTCGAACCACTCCGCCAGCACGCGCGCAAGCGCAAGCGAGCGCACGAAATGGCCCATGCCAACCGAATGCTGGCAATAGAGATAGAGGACCGGCTTCATTGCATGGCTCCGGAAAGCTCGGTGCGGGCGTTCAAGAGAATTCGCGCAGCGCGCGCTTCACGCGCGGTGCTCAGCGAAAGCGCGACCTTGTAGGCTTTGGCGAGGTGCTTGTGCATGCGGTAGATCGCAAGCACGCGCGGGTCGCAACCGCCGACGCCCTCCGCATAAGCGCTGAGAAACGCGGCGGCGACCTGTTGCAGCTGCTCGTGGTCGCCAGCTTCAAAGTCGAGTTCGGCGAGGAATGTTGCAGCGTCGATTTCCACCGGCCCCAGCGAGAGCCTGTCGAAGTCAACCAAAGCGAGCCGATCATCATGCTGCAGCCATTGCTGCGGGTGCGGCGCGCCGTGGATGGGGCGTAGCTCGGTGTCAGGAGCGGCTTGGTGCGCCGCTTCAAGCGCAGCCAGTAGGGCCGCCGCCGCATCCGCGGCGTCCGGCGCAGCTTGCGCCAATTTGCGCGCGTAGCGTCTGCTTCGCTCCATCTGACTTGCCGCGTCATAGATTTGGCGCGGCCTCAGCGCCGTGTTGGGGAGCGTCGCTAGCGCCCGCCCCAGCTGAGCGGCCAGTTCGGCGCCGCCGGCGCCCAGCAGCGCATCGCAAATCGACACGCCTTCCAGCTTCTCATGCGCGATGGCGCGCAAGCCGGGGTTCCACTCCAGGCAGCTGGCAACCGCAAATCCGAGTTGGCCCTCGGCGGCAGCGGCGCGCAAGAGCGCAGCCTCTTCCGCCATCTCCGCGCCGCGGTCGTCGGCGAACACCTTGATGTACGCTGGCGCGCGCCCAAGTGTCCCGCGCATGGTGCAGCGTTTTCCGGGCCGATAGCGCACGATATTGTCGATGGCGTAGAAGCGGCAAGCCTGATCGAGGGTGGGCAGCGCGGTGTCGGCGCTACAGGGCGTCAACTCCGCCCACCCGAGGGGAGGAGGGAGCCGATGCACGCCGGCGCCCCCGCACTCACTCAGATCGACGCGAACGGGCTCCGAGCCCGCGCGCTCATACACCAGAGTGGCGTAACGCGACGCGCGCGGATTGAGCCGGCCGTAGGTCCGCCTCCAGGGTGCGCGCCCGAGCAACGCGGGAATCGGGTCGTCGGCTTGCAAGCGCGCGATTGCAGCCTCGATGTGCGTTTCGCGCGCGAGCGGCTCGAGGCTCATGGCGCGGCTCGCAGCAGAGCCGGGACTTCTTCTGTCAGCCGGCCTGCTTGCAGACGCAACGTCCGGTCTGCGAAGCCGGGCGGCAGCGCCTGATGCGTGACGATGAGCATCGTGCGGGCGCCGCGCTCTTGGCTCAGCGCCTCAATGAGCACGGCGCGCGATTCTGGATCGACGTTGGCGAAGGGCTCGTCGAGCAGGAGCACCGGGCGTTGCGCCAGCAGCGCGCGCGCCAAAGCCAGCCGTGCGCGCTGTCCGCCGGAGAGATTGCCCGCGTCTTCCCCCAACGGGGAGTCCAGCCCAGCCGGTGCGCCAGCGACTAGATCACCAAGCGCGACGCGGTCCAGCGCGCGCCGCAAGTCTGCATCGGTGCGCGCACCGACGCCAAATTGCAGCGCGTCACGGATCGTGCCGGCGAACAGGTGCGTCTCCTGGCGCATGACCGCAAATTGGCGGCGCAGTTCATGCACGGGCCAGTCGCGATAGGTTTTCCCGCCCAGCGAAAGCTCACCCTGCTCGGGATCGTAGAGACGTAGAATGAGCCCGAGCAGCGTGCTCTTGCCGGCGCCGCTGGGGCCTTCGATGACGACGCAGTCGCCGTCCCGCACGATCAGGTCCGCATCCCAAAGCGCAGTCTGCACGCCCGCCCCGGGGGAACGATGCGCGAAGCTGCACGCGCGCAGCATCAGTTCCCCGCGAACGCGCGCAGGTGCGGCAGCGTCCGGATTCACCGCAAGCCCGGTGGGCCGCTCCAGCAGATCGCTCAGCCGGTCGGCGCGGGCGAGGGCGCCGGTGACGGCGCCGGCGAGTTCGTTGATTTTCTCCACCGGCTTCAGCAGCTGGTTCAGATAGGCGAGACAAACCGTCAGCGCGCCAAGGCTCAACTGGCCGCGCAACACGAGCAATGCGCCCAACCCAACCAGCACCGCTACCGCCACGCCGCTGGCATTCTGCATGCTGCGCTCGAGCGCCACTTGGGTGCGGGTTTCGTTGACCCCTGCCGCCGTGCTCTCCGCGTTCACGTCGACAAAGCGGGTACGGACCTCATCCTCGCCGCTGACCGCCTGCACGAAGCCCAGTCCGCGCAGAACTTCTTGCGCAAACCCGGCAATACCGCCCTCCAGCTTGCGTTTGGCGCGCGAGGCCTCTTGCAGCTTTGGCGCAGCGCGACGCATCTGCCAAACCAGCGCCAATCCGATGACAAGACCCAACGCCCCGAGCGCGCCGCTCAGCCACCACATCGCCGCTAACGTCAGGAGCACGGTGATCGCGTAGCGGAAGATGGTCGGGAAGGTTTTGCAGAACAGACGCGCAATGTGGCCGGTGTCGTCGATAAGTCGCAACACCAATTCGCCGCTGCGATCCGTATGGCGTTGCAAAACGGAAAGCCCCAAGATGTGATCGAGGCTGGCCGCGCGCAAATCGCGCGTCATCAGCTCGCGCAGCAGGGCGCTCGCGATCTTTTCGGCGGCGGAGGCGGAAGCCGCGGCGAGCGCGATCAGTGCGGCGGCGAGCGCAAGCGCGCCGATCTGCAGTTCGCGACTTAGCGCATCCAGCCACGCGAACCCCGAATCTGCGCCCAGGAGCACGTTGTCGATGATGATCTTGAGCGGCAGCGGTGAGGCCAGCGTAAACGCCGCGGCGGCTAAACCCGCGCCGTAGGCAAACGCGATCCGCCAGGGATATTTGAGCCAGAACGGCCCAAAGCGGCGCACGGCGCGCGCGAGGGTCCCGCGTTCAGACATCGCGCCCACTCCGGCGTTGCGTCATGCGCTCGGCTTGGGCCACCAGAGCCTCGGCGATTGCGCGTCGGCCCGGCTTCAGCCGGGTCAGGCAGCGGTAGAGGCGCTCGTCCAGCAGGCAGTACACGCTTAGCCAGGCCAGGCGCTCCTCATTCAAGCGCCCGCCGGCTGATTCGTAGCCGCAACGCCAGCGCGCGAAAGCAGCGGCGGCAGCGTCATCCGGAAGGCCCTGCAGAGCGCCCCAATACATTAGCGCCGCCGAGAGGCTTGCGGCGTCGTATTCCGGCGGGGCCATGTGTATGGCGTCGAAATCGATGAAGTGAATGCGCGCGCCGTCGTCGAACAGGTTCTTGGCGTGCAGGTCGCCGTGGCACAGCCGTAACGCGGCGGGATGCGGCCGCGGCGGCGCATGCCGCGCCAGCCACACGAGCAAGGCATCCACCCGCGCGCGCGCCGCGACGGGCAACACCGCCGCAATCGCCAAGCGACGCTCAAGCCTGCCAAGATCGGGGGCGGCGGGCGGCATGTCGAGCTTGACGGGAAGGCCGTGCAAGCCCGCCACCGCAGCGCCCACGCGTTCGGCCAGCCCGCTGGCGCTGTCAAACAATCCCGCCATCTCGAGTTGAACGCCAGGCGCGGCCTCCTGCCATTGGATGGCGAATTGCGGTTGCTCCAGAATCACGCGAGCAACTCCGAACCGCCGCTTGCATTCGCTGCCGAGCGCGGCGCCGATTTCGGCCAGCGCCTGCACGGCGGCCCCGCTTTCGCCGTCAGCGTGGCACTTGCCGTAGAGGGTGCGTGCGAACTCTTCCCCGCTCGCCAGCCGCCCGCTCAAGCGCACACGCATCGTGCAGCTTTGCTCGGCCGCGTAGTGGACAATTTCGCTCGACCAGGTCGCGACGGCCCCGCCAGGCGCAATGGCTTGGGCGAGCTCCGGTAGAGTTTCTTGCTCAAACAGGTTCGGATCGGCGAGGTGGCGCAGTCCTGTGATCCTCAGATCGGCTGGAAAGGCCCACGCCACCGCGCCGATCTCCTCCAGCAAGTGCACATCGCCGCCATCCGCTTCGTCGACCGCGCGTTGGTAGCGCCCGTGCGCTTTCCCCGGCGGGAGCACGCGCACCGCGAATAATCTCGCGGCGCTCTCGCCCGCGAGACGCACCCGTGCGCTCAGCAGGGCTTTTGCTCCCGGCTTATATTTCGCCCGCTCGATCTCGGCTGCTTCAACACACGCGCGCGCCATTGCCGCTTGGAACGCTCCGCGCAACGCGGCGGGGTCCATAGCTTGCAACAGGGCCGGGGCCAGGGGATCTCCTGCGCAGAGGTCGGCGGCGGTGATCATGCGCAGCCACCCGCTCGCAGCAGCAGAAGCTGTCCCCCATCGCGCCCGGTGCGCCACACTTCCGCGCCGGCGTCCTCGTGCACGACCAGCGCGTCCACGACGCCGCTATCGGCATGAAGCACGGTCGCACGCAGAGCGCCGTCACGGCGCTCCAAGTTTGAAAGCGCCAGCGGACCAGTGCGCAGCGGCGCCAGCAGCGTTACAAACACCAAATTCGCGGCTTCCGCGGAAAACAGCAGCCTTGGCGCTTCACTCTTGCGCCCATAGCGCCGTGACACCCAGCCCGTCTCTATCGCGGCGCGGATGTCGTGGCTGGCGACGCAGGTCAAGTGCGCGTGCGGGGTGGCCGCTTTCCAGCGATGGCCTTCGCCCGCAAGCCGCACAGAACCCAGCACGTCCGGCGTCAACTGGAAACGCAAATCATACTTGTGCAGCTGAACCGCAGCGAGGGTGTCGAGGATGAGCCAGTAGCACCCATCGACAAAAAACATACGCCGCTCGTGACGTGCCTCATATTCGGCGCTGACGACCTCGCCGTGCACATAGTCGGCGCGCTCCGTTGAGGTGAAGGCGCGAACGCGTGCCTGCGCGCGTGGCCCGGTGATTTTCCACTTGCGGCCGGCGGGCTCATAGCGGGCCTGGTCGCGGCCATCGATCTGGACGGTGGAATGGGCGGCCGTACCGCGAAACGCCGCGCGCCAGTTGATCTCGCCATCCTCGGCATAGGTGTAGCGGCCGGGATCGACAACGATTGGAGCGCCGTAGGCGTAAGCTTCGAAGGACAAGGCGTCGAGATGGCCATGATTGCCTTGCCCGGTGTGGCCGGCATCGAACACGAGATAGCGGCGATCCTCGGGCGCTTCCGCCGGCGCGTGTGCCGGGCTCCGCAGCACCACATGTCCGCTTTCCACGAAGTGCGCGGAACGCTCGCTGTGCGCCTTCGCGAGCGCCGCCTCGCAGTCCAGCAGCCGCGCGCCTTCGCTCAGGAGCGCAAGATAAGAGCCGCCATCGGCATCGCTCAGGGCGGGGATCTCGCCGTCGGGCCTGTGCATGCAAGCGCCGAACACCAGCGCGCGCCGGAGGATGCCTTCGAAAGCCCCGCTGAGAGAGATGCCGTTCAGTTTCGCCAGACGTACAACGTTCAGGAAATTGCGCAGCACAATGCAATGATAGTGCGTGGACTGCTCGCAATGAGCGCCATCGGCTTGGAAGTCAGCGGCAGCATTCACTTCCAGCTCCGCAAGCGCGAACGCGCGACAGCGGCTCGCTTCGGCAAACTCCGGGAACGCGGTCGCCACCAGGAAAATCGCGTAGAGCTCCAAGGTGCGGTGATTGCGCGCCTTGTGCAGATTGGTCAGGAGCGTTTCGGTTTGCCGCTGCAGCGAGATCAGCAATTCGCGGTGAAAGTCGGCCGGCAGCAGGGGTGAGCGGACGAAGACGCTCCACGCATAGACCCAATTCTGCAACCGCCTGCCGGTAACATCGGCGGCGATGAAGTCGGCGGGGATGCGCTGGGCGATCCACGACGCCGTGAGCGCCCGCCAGCGGTGAAGGTATTCCTCCCCGCGCGAGACCTCGAAAGCGCGCGCCAGGCCGACGGCATAGTAGAATTTGTGCAGCAGGATGTGCCATTCCTGGTCAGCGGAGGGGTTCGCGCGCCAATCGAAATCGTGGCCCAGGGCATGGGTCTCGCCATTGAAGGTGAAGACGCCGTCCATGATGCCGGCGATCTTTTCCGGCGTGATCTCCTCGGGCTCTTCCACCACGAACAGCAGCGGTCGCTGACGCGCGCGAAAATGCGCCAGCAATTCTTGGTCCGAGAGGTGGGCAAACGCGGGCGCGAAAACGCGGTCATCGGCCAGTGCTGGCTCGGGGGCGGCGCGAGCGAGCATCACGCGGCCTCGCTCGCGGCGAGGGCGTCGTCGAGCAGCGCCTTGAGCGCCCGCGTGGTCTTGTGCGAGTCGAAATGCTCCAGGATGGTCGCGCGCGCCGCACGGCCAAGCGCCTGGCGATGCGCCGGCGGCGCCAGGATCAAATCCTCTAGCGCGGCGGCGAGCGCAGCAGCATCACCGGGCTTGACCACCACCCCGTTCACGCCGTCGCTGACCAGCTCGAGAATGCCCGACACGTCGGTGGTGACCAAGGGAAGCTCCATGGCCATGGCTTCGGCGAGCACATTGGGAATGCCGTCGCGATCGCCACTGGCGGTGATCCGGCAGGGCAGCGCGAATATGTCCGCATCCGCATAAATGCCGCGCAGCGCCCGCTGCGGCGCCGGGGGCAGAAGCGCCACGATCTCTTCAAGCCCTTCGCGGGCGATCAGTGCGCGCATTGCCGGACCGGCTTCGCCGTCCTCGCCAACGATGTGGCAGCGAAAGGAGACCCCGCGCTGGCGCAGAATCGAGCACGCCTCGATCAGATCGAGGAAACCCTTTTTTTCCACGAACCTCCCCACCGAGAGCACCGTTGGCGGGCCGTTGCCATTGCGGGCGCCGGCGCGCGGCGAAAACAGTTCGGTGTCAAGGCCGTGGTAGATGGTGTGCAAGCCGCCGCATTCGCAGCTCTTCTCCAGGAGATGGGCGCGGTTGGCTTCGGTGCAGGTTACGGCAAAGCGTGCGCCCGCGAGCTTCTTGGGCAGAAGGTCGCCGGGATTGTGCTTGGCTTCGTAAATGTCCTTGGCGTGGGCGGTGAAGCTGTAGGGCACGCCGCTGAGATCGCTGACAAACTGCGTCACCGTGGTCGCGCCGTGGCAGAAATGCCCGTGCAGATGGCGCGCGCGACCGCGCTTTCGGACATGCGCGGCGATGTAGGCGGCTTGCAGGAATTCCTTGATGAACACTTTGCGCGGCGCGCCTGATTGTCCATCCTGGTAAATCTGCGTCATCGAAATGGCGCGTGCTGCCGTCGCGAAAAAGGCGCGCGGCGTGCGCAGCGCCAGGCTCGTGCAGGCGCCGAGGTAAGCCGGCAGGTTTTCGAACAACCAGCGTTCCAGCCGTACGCCTGAGATGGAGGTCGTGGGCGGCAGATAGGTAATGGGCGCGCGGATCTCGGCGAGCGCCGCCGCGCCAAGCTCATCGCCTGGCTTGATCGCATAGATCTCTATTGAAGCGCCCATGCTCTCGAGAATGCGAATTTCGTTGGAGATGAAGCTCTCCGAGAGACGGGGAAAGCCCTTCAGAATGTATGCCGTGGCTGGCGCCGGCAGGTCATTGCGCAAACTCGCATCCAGCAGCGCGTTCAGACGCGCAATGTCGCCATCAAGCGAAAAGCGGGCTTCCACCAACCGGCGTCCCGCCGCACCGAGCCGTGCAGCAAGCGCACCATCATCAAGGACCCGCCCAAGCGCGTCTGCGAGGGCGTGAGGGTCGTCGGGCTCGACCAGCAGTCCGTTCTCATTCTCGGTCACCACTTCGGGAACGCCCGAGACCTGCGTCGAAACCACCGGCGTCCGCACGGCCATGGCCTCGAGAATGACATTCGGGATGCCATCGCGATCGCCATCGTCGAGCACACGGCACGGCAGCGCGAAGACGCGCGCGCGCCGCATTGAAGCGATCACGTCCTCATGCGGCAGCTTGCCACGAAGGCGCACGTGACGCGCAAGGCCGGCTTCCTCGATCTGGCGCCGCAAAGCCGCTTCTTCGGGGCCGTAACCAATAATTTCGCAACCAAAGCTCCGCCCGGCGCGCGCCAACAACGCGCACGCGGCGATCAGGGTATCGAAACCTTTTTTTGCCCGCAGACGTCCCACGCTCAGAATGAGCGGCGGCGATTGTGGCTCGGATTTGTCGGCGGGGAGCGCATCAAGGTCGACGCCATGATAGGCCCGCATGACGTTGGCCTGCGGCGCGAGTATCTTCAGAAATTGGGCATTGTGGCCCGTGCATGTGACCGTGAAGCGGGCCGCGCCCAGGCGCCGCGCCAGACGCTGGGGTTGCTCCAGATAAATGTCCTTGGCATGCGCCGAGATCGAGTAGGGCAGCCCCGCGAAGGCGGCGGCGATGCGTGCTATGGCTGCCGGGCGGTCGGCGAAATGGGCGTGCAGATGGCCTGCGCCCGCGCGGATCAGCCGTGCCGCTAACACAACCGACTGCGAAACCGCCCGCCAGTCGCGCACGCCAAACTCCGCGAGCGATACTCCGACGCCGCGCATAACATGCTGGGGTCGCCGCCTCAGTACGCAAATCCAATCGCCGAGATTCGCAGACCCAAGCAGCTCAACCGGCGCGCGAACCCGCTTGAACGCGCCATTGACGATATCGTCGGAGGCCTGCTCCAGCGCAAACACGCGCAGCGACCGCCCCAGCGCCTCCAGGCCCAAAACTTCATTGAGGATGAAGGTCTCTGAGAGTTTCGGGAAGCGCTTGACGAGAATGGCGACTGGCCGTTCGCTCATGACGCCGCCGCGATGGTGCGGCGCCGGGTGGCCGTGCGCATGTCCAACGCGGGCAGCAGCTGCGCTTGCCGGCATACTATCTCGGCGATGCGATCGAGGCCGCTGAACGGGAGCGTGCGGCGCGCCCGCACTTGGGCGTCGCCATTCATCGTCAGCCGCATGGCTGTGGTGATGAGTCCGTCGCTCGTCACCTCGCTGTCGAGCATGCAGGCGAGATAACCTTGCTTGGCCATGCGAATGGCGCGCATGGCCTGCTCCTTGACCGGGCGGCTGCGCGGGACGATCAGCGCCGGTTTTTTCAGCGAGAGCACCTCGCACACGGTGTTGTAGCCGCCCATCGAAACCACCGCGTCCGCCCCCGCCATGCAGCTGGACATGTCGTCGGTGAAATCGTCGAAGCGCACGTGCGGCAAGGTGGCCGCGCACGCGCTCAGGCGTTCGCGATCGCTGGCGCCCATTTCCGGCCCGCTGATGATCCAGCTGTAAAAGGGAGCGCGGCCCGCGCGCGCGCGCAACCCCTCGACGAAGGCCTCGATCAGCGGCGCGCCGTCGCCGCCGCCGCCCGCATGCACCAGCACCAGGGGCAGCCCGTCGAGATCGAAGTTCGCGCGAACCTCCTCGCGTGTCTTCCGGCCAGCGTGGCGGTGCAGATATCCTACGTGCTCGGTGATTGCGCGCGTGGCGGCTGGGAACGCATATTCCTCGGCGACATCGAACACACTCGGGCAGCCAGCAACAAGAACACCATCATAGTGCTTGGCGATAGCGCCGTGATAATCGTGCTTGTCCCAGATGCGCCGCGTCACCTCGGGATCGTCAAGGATATCGCGCAGGACCAGATAGATGCTGGGCCGGCGCTCTTGTCCGGCCAGCAGATCGAGCGCCGCCTCCAACTCACCGTCCACGCCAAGCGGCTTCTTATCGATCAGAACCACATCCGGCGCGAACTCGATCGCCGCGCTCACGATCAGGCTCGAGCGAAGTCGCAGCGCCGTGGCGTAATCGAGATTGAGGAATTTCACCCCGTAGACCCCGTTCGTATCGCGGGCCAGGCACGGGAGCTTTACGTAGTCGATGCGCGGCGGCATGCGGAACGCGTGCAGCATCGGCGATCCGGAGAGGATCAGCACCGACACGTTGGGGTCAGCCTCGGTCAGCGCCTGCGAGATGGCAAGCATGCGGCGGATGTTGCCCAGGCCGAACGTGTCGTGAGAATAGACCAGCACTCGCGTCATACACGCCTCAACATGAAAGTTCTGTGACAGGTGTATTACGGCTGGCGGTACGAATTATTCCCGCGCCATCCAAATTACAGCGTTGTGATCTAAGGCCCGCTGTTATGCTGGAACAATTTTCTCAGAGATGACGCCAGCGCGCGCGCACGCGTTTCTGGTGTCGACCACCAAATGCGCGTGTTCGACCAACGCCGCATAATCAACACAATCATGATCGGTGGCGATCAAGGCCGCGTCGTACCGCTCGATTTGCGCTGGCGCCCACGTGATGGAGGCGCGTCCCGCTAACGTCGGATGCTCGCGCGTCGGTGGGATGATCGCGACATGGGGGTCGTAGAAATCGACAGTCCCGCCGCGCGCCTCGATCAATTCGATCAAGCGAAGCGCCGGACTTTCGCGCGTGTCGTCCACGTTCTTCTTGTAGGCCATACCCATCATCAAGATGCGCGCGCCGTTGAGGCCTTTCTTGAACCGCATGTCGAGCGCCTTGGCGAGCGCCTCCACCACGCGTTCGGGCATCGCCGAGTTGATTTGCCCCGCCAGTTCGATGAAGCGCGTGTGCACATTGAATTCGCGCGCCTTCCAGGTCAGGTAAAACGGATCGATGGGGATGCAATGCCCGCCCAGGCCCGGCCCCGGGTAGAACGGCATGAACCCGAACGGCTTGGTCTTGGCTGCGTCGATGACTTCCCAGATGTCGATACCCATGGCGCTGTAGACGCCCTTCAATTCGTTGACGAGCGCGATATTGACCGAGCGAAAGATGTTCTCGGTGATCTTGACGGCTTCGGCCACAGCGGCGCTGGAAACCGGTACAACCTTGGGAGCGAACGTCTCGTAAAGCGCAACCGCGATCGCGCCGCTATCTGGATCGTCGGCGCCCACGACCTTCGGAATCCGCGAGGTCGAGAAATCGAGATTTCCCGGATCCTCGCGCTCCGGCGAATACGCCAGCCAAAAATCGCGCCCGGATTTCAGGCCGCTCTGTTCCAGGATCGGCAACACCACTTCCCGGGTCGTGCCAGGATAGGTGGTGCTCTCCAGCACCACGATCTGCCCACGGCGGAGCCGCTTGGCGATGGCGGCGGCGGTCGCCGCTACAAAGCTAAGGTCAGGTTCTTGGTGGTTGGTCAGCGGGGTCGGAACGCAAATCAAGAGCACGTCCGACTCGGCCAAACGGTCTAGGTCGGCCGTCGCCGAGAATAGGCCTTCGGAAACCAACTCGGCCACCCTGGCCTCGCCAATGTGCTTCAGATAGCTGCCGCCCGCATTCAGCGTCCGCGCCTTCTCGGGATCGATGTCGAAGCCCAGAACCGCGGCGCCTGCCTCGGCGAAAGCAAGCGAAAGCGGCAACCCGACATAGCCCAGGCCGATAACGCCGATCAGCGCAGATTTGGCTCGCAGTTTTTCGACGAGTGCGCTCGCGCCGCGATCGAGACTTGAATCAAACAAGATTTTCCGCTCCGCGCGCAGTTCGCCGCAGCGGTGACTACGGGCGTGGCGGCTAAATATTCCCTGTCCTCTGAGTGGCGACAGCAGAGCGCTGCATCGGCGCCGCGTTGTTGAACCTTCGCCCAGGGCTGCGAAACTCACCCAATGCCGAATCTAACAGGCCGTAATTCAACTGTCATGACGGCGTAATGCTGTCCTTATCAGAATACCCCCGGCTCAACCAACGAGGTAGAACTGTGAGCGGGCGGAAGTGGCATTCTCCTAAAGAGGCCGTTGAAAAGCTGAAAGCCGTGCAGGCGTTGGTGCGGCGCGGAATATCGGTCGCGGAAGCCGCAGCCTCGCTCGGCGTGGCGCAGCCAACCTTTTACAGGTGGCGCGCCCAGTACGGAAGTCTGAAGCCTCAGCAGGCGGAGGTGGTGCGCGATCTCCGAGTTGAAAACGCGCGCCTGCGCAGATTGCTCCAAGAGAACGAAGCAGAGCAGCTGTTCGGCTAAGCCGCCAATTCGTGAGCCCTGCGCGGTACGATTCGCGCGTCATTGCAGAAATCGATTCGCCTGAAAACTGGCGGCCGCGAGCGATTTTGCCGTGGTTCGCCGCCGTTTTTCTCCAATGCGGCGAATGCACCTCAATTCGTGCTGTGGACAAACATGGTGCGGCGCCTTGCCGCAGCGCTCTCGATCTCTTTCGTGCTGAGCGCGAGTGCGCTGGTTCGACTGCACCCGCTAACAGGCGCCGGCCTTGCAGCTAGTCGCTGGCGCGATGGGTGAGACAAACCTGCACGCCATCTTGCCGCGGCGATGCGTGACCAGAGGAGAATGAGAGAGTTGGCCGGCAAACGCTGTGAGGCGGTCGATTGCGCGCGCGAGCGCAATTGCAACGTACATGACACCCAAGCAATCGTTTCACCGAGGGCGGCTGATCACGCGGGGAATTCCGCGTCTGGGACGCCGTGTTTTTTTCCGGTGGGGGCCTTTCAATGGTTAAGTTCGTCCGTAACGATCTCGAGTTCATTCTCCAGCAGATATTGATCTCGGAGCGACACGCCAATGGCGAGCTGTTGACGGACATGATTGGAAGTCCGCTGCTCCCCTGGGGCCTGCGGACCGTCAACGGATACCTCAACAACCTCAATCCCGGGCGCGAAGGCTGGGGCAGCGCGGGCCAGCCGTTCCCGCGTCTGCTGGGCGAGAGCTACCGCACGGGCGCGTCCGATTTGACGTTCGACATCAACGGACCCTTCGCACCTGGTGGAACAGGAGTCGGCGCCAATTACGCCCATGTCGCGGGGCTCCCCCAGAACGTCGTCGACACTGCCCCGCGCACGATCTCGAACCTGATTGTCGACCAGACGCTCGACAATCCCGCGTCGATTGCTGCCGCGTTGGAACTGGCTGGGCTCTCGGGCAACCCCCTCACCTTGGCCATCAACGCCATCGTCGGCGCCCGGGACGCGGTCAAGGTTGCCGTGGCGCAAGCTACCGGCCCGGTTGAATCCGACCCGAACGTGATCGCGGCGCGCGCGGCGCTGGACGCGGCGCTCACCCAGCACGGCATTGAACTTGAGCCGGACGGCACGGTGGTGATCCCTAACACCGCGCCAGACGTTGGCCTCTCCGCGCCGTTTAACGGCTGGATGACGCTGTTCGGGCAATTCTTCGACCACGGCCTCGATCTGGTCTCCAAGGGCGCTGCCACGAAGGTCTATATCCCGCTGCAGCCCGACGATCCGCTGTACGTGGAGGGCGGCAACTCGAACTTCATGGTCATCACCCGCACGCTTGCGGATGCGGCCAATCTGACCACGCCATTCATCGACCAGAACCAGACCTACACGTCGCACGCCTCGCACCAGGTGTTTCTGCGTGAATACGTTCAGTATGACCACGACAACGACGCCGGAACGGCGACCCGTGCGGTGGCCACCGGCAATCTACTCGAAGGCTCGGCGATCGCGGGCGTCAGATCGGCGGGCGGCCTTGCCACCTGGGCCGACGTCAAGGCGAGCGCGCTGGCTAATCTGGGCCTGATCCTGCGCAATGAACACGTCCTCAGCGTGCCGCTGCTCGTCACCGACCAATATGGCCGTTATGAGCGCGACGCCGATGGCTATGCGAAGGTGGTCGTCACGGTAACCGTCACCGATGGAACCACTCAAAGCGTTGTTCAGGCGATCGCCACGGGAAGCGCCGTTGGCATGGACCTCGGCAACATCCTCGAGACCGACCTTCTTGACTTTACATTGCCCGTCGGCGCGACCTTCGTGTCGGCGGCCTATGTCGCGACCGGCATCGCTTTCCTCGACGACATCGCCCACAATGCCGCGCCCGGCACGAAATTTGATCCCGATGGTCCCGATCCTGACGGCCCCGGCCCGATCGAATCGCTGCCAGAGCAGACCGTTGCGGCGGATCTCGACAGCGACACCGGCAATGCCATCGCCACCGATTATCGCGGCCGCAAGGTCGCGTACGACGACGAATTGCTTGACCGCCACTTCATCACTGGCGACGGCCGCGGCAACGAAAACATCGGCCTCTCCACCGTTCACCACGTCTTCCACTCCGAGCACAACCGGTTGGTCGAGCATGTAAAGGAGCAGGCGATCGCCAGCGGCGACGTCGATTTTCTGAATGCCTGGCTGCTTGAGCCGGTCACCGCGATTCCAACGACGCCGGCGGAAATCGCCGCGCTTGAGTGGAACGGCGAGCGCCTGTTCCAGGCCGCGCGCTTCGGCACCGAGATGCAGTATCAGCACATGGTGTTCGAGGAATTCGCGCGCAAAGTGCAGCCCGATATCGACCTCTTCGTCTTCAATCCGCAGCTGGACATCAATCCGGCGATCTTCGCCGAGTTCGCCCACACCGTGTACCGCTTCGGCCACTCGATGCTGCGCGACACGGTCGATCGTCTCGACATGGCCGGCAATCCGCTGCCTTTGCTCGACGCGGCCGGCAATCCAGTTGACGGCGACCCGCTCACGCCCGGCGTCCAAAACGTCTACGACCAGATGCGCCTGTTCGACGCGTTCCTGAACCCGGTCGCTTTCGACAATTCTGGAATCAACGCTGACGCCGCCGCCGGCGCCATCATCCGCGGCATGACCACTCAGACCGGCAGCGAGATCGACGAATTCGTCACCACCGTGCTGCGCAACAACCTGGTCGGCCTGCCGCTCGACCTCGCCGCGATCAATATCGCGCGCGGCCGCGAGGCCGGCGTGCCGACGCTCAACGAAAGCCGCGCGCAATTGTTCGCCGGCATCGCCAATGGCGACACGCAACTGAAGCCTTACGCCAGCTGGATCGAGTTCGCGCAGAATCTGGGCAACGCAGCCTCGATCGTGAATTTCGTCGCCGCCTACGGCAATCACAGCTTCATCATGGACGACCCCACAACCACCGGGCCGACGACATTCGCGTATATGCGCGCGGCAGCGGAATCGCTGCTGTTCAACCGCGATGTTACCTATCTCGAAGACGCCGCAACCGGCACTTACCGCACGGTCTCCTGGGGCACGGACGGCGGTGGCGCTGCTGATCGCGCCGACTTCCTCAACGGACGCGGCATTTATGCCGGCATCGGCGATGCGGCGTCCGGTTCAGTCGGCCGCAATGGCGGCCTCGACGATGTCGATCTGTGGATGGGCGGCTTGGCGGAAAAGAAAATGCCGTTCGGCGGCATGCTCGGGTCCACCTTTTCGGCGATTTTCGAATTGCAGCTCGAAAACCTGCAGAACGGTGACCGCTTCTACTACCTCTCGCGTACACAGGGCCTGAACTTCCTGAACGAACTGGAGAACAATTCGTTCACCGACATCGTCATGCGCAACACCAATCTTGGCGATGTCTACGACGAGTTCGGCGTGCAGCAGCAAGGCCACCTGCCGGGCGATCTGTTCTCGGTTCCGAACTACATTCTGGAAGTAAACCAGCTGTTCCAGAAGGACTATAACGGCGCCGACCCGGGCAAGGATCCCACCAGCGACGATCCGTTCGCGCTCACCGACCTGGTGGTGCGCG
>JAKFYF010000076.1 GCA_021731005.1 Hyphomonadaceae bacterium | reverse complement strand
AGCTGCTTGCCGGCATCGACAGCCGCGTCGTCGGCGCGCGCGCCGCCCGCGACAGCGCCCGCGCCGATCGCATGGGGCTCGAAGAAACCCTGCCGCTCAACGAACAGCAATTGGAAGGCCGCCGCGCGCTAGAAGCCGAAGGCTTTGCCGCACATGCGCAAGTGGCGCAGATCGAAGAGCGCGTGCTCACCCAGCGCCGCGCCGTCGAGGCCCGCCGCGCCGACGAACGCGAAGCCGAAGCCGAGATCGCCATGCTGCGGCGCGAGCGCCAGCAAGCCTTGGAGGATTTTCGCGCTCAGGCCGCCAGCGAACGCGCGGAAGCCGAAGCCATCACCGCAACGCGTGCGCAAGGCGTGCGCCGCGCTGAGTTGCGCGAAGGCTTGCAAGTGCTGACCGCGCCGGTCGACGGCATCGTCAATGAAATTTCCGTCACCACTTTGGGCGAAGTGGTGGAAGCGGGCGCGCCGATGGCCACCATCGTGCCGGCAGGTTCGGAACTGATCGTTGAAGCCTTGATCCTCAATCGTGATGTCGGCTTCGTCGCGCCCGGCCAGCGTGTGATTGTGAAACTGGAAGCTTTTCCGTTCACGCGCCACGGCTACCTCGAAGGACTGATCGAGCACGTCTCCGCCGACGCCATCGCCGATGAAGCCCGCGGGCTGGTGTTTCCGGCCCGCATCCGCATCACGGGTTCGCGATTGCGTGACATTGAAAACAGGTTGCCACCGCCAGTTGCGCGCATTAGTTTGGACGCTCCCGAGGAGACGCCCATGCCTGCAACAAGGCAGCGCAGCGAAGCACGCGAAAGCGAGGCCCGCGCCCGCGCGCTCCTCTCCCCCGGCATGAGCGCGCAAGTCGAAGTGATCACCGGCAGACGAAGCGTGCTGTCGTATTTGCTCTCGCCGATTGCGCGGGCGACAAGCGAGGCGGGGAGGGAAAGATAGTGATCTGGACGTTCCCCATTTTCGTCAAACAGGGCGCGCCCGCTGACGTAGTGGCGCTCGCCGCCTGCTTAGTCCTCGCCCTTACGGCTGGCGGCTGCCGCGCCGACGCGGTGCGCGGGACGGAGGGGTGCCGCTGGTGTCACGGCTTCAACGAGGGGCTGGCGCTCTCGCCGAGCGGATCGCATGTCGCGGTGGCGATTGCACAGTCGCCCACAAATGAGCTGGTGGTGCTCGATCTGAGCACAAGAGAGGCGATTGTCATTCGCCACCCGATGCGCGAGATGCTGCTCGCGCACCCGGCGTTCTCGCCCGACGAAACCAAGCTCGCCTTCATCGCCTCGCCGCCGCAATACATGGCGGTGAGCGAGCTTTGGCAGGTGTCGCTTGAGGATTTTTCGTTCGAGCGCACGCGTGACCTCCCAACTGTATGCTTTGCGGGACAGCACCTACGGTCAGAGCTTGGCCTCACAGTTGGGTGCGCCACTGGGGGCTTTCCTCGACACAAACAATCTCGGGACGATGACGATCAGGATATGGAACCATAATGGCGCTTTTGGCGCATCAGCTCCCGGCGGCATGGTGGACATGCGTTGGCCGTGGCCGTCCGGTCCGGTCTTTGACGTGGGCGCGAAACACATTTTGGCGCCACCGCTATTGCAAGCGACACAGCCCCCTGCTGGCGCGCACTGGATCGACCCGTCGAGCGCGGGTTGGAGTTCCGTTCCCAACAATTTACGGGTCCAGGCGGCAAATAGTCAAAATATTTACGGTGCTTATCAGCGGCAGGACGGCAGTTATGGCCTTGCATTGCGAGTAACCGCAATGGGCTTAGCCGCGGAGCTGGCCAATGAGTTCGGCGACATCGCGTTCAGACTGAGGCCGACCTCGAGGGTCGGGATCTCGCACACATTTTCGATTGGCACCCAAAACGATCTCGTTGCTCAGGCGGGAAATCCTTTGCTTGGGCCGAGATGGATTGGTGCAGATGAGCCATGGGGCTTCGAGGAGCACTTGGATGCTTTTTGGCGCACTCCCGAAAATCTATCCTCGTTTATTGGGTCGGATTTTTTCGAGTACCTACTCGGAGTTCCCAAGAGCCAGCTTACACCAGAGAATAGGGAGTTGTTGGACTCTATTCAGACTGCGGCACAGCGGCTTCTCAGGCTTGGGTGCGAACTGGCATGCTGTGCTCACAGCGGCCGCGATGACGCTTTCTCCAATACTCGGCCAGGAGCTCTTCGTCTGCGGCTACGCGCAAACGCGCTTCGCTGACGGGTTCAATCAATGGATCGTCGGGGTGCTCGTGGCCACACTGTTCGCGCTAGCTCATCTCTCTCATGCGGAAGCCGGCCCGCTCGGCTGGGCATTCGTAGGCGCCATGGCGCTGCAAGGCCTGGTCTGGAGTCGTGCGCGATCCGCCGGCGCGCCGCTCACGCTCCTGATTGTCGCGCACATGCTCTTGCTGGCGGCCTATGAGGCGCCGCTGGCGGGAATCGCTGTCATTGCGCTGGGCGCCGCGCTCGGTATCAGTCGCATGGACGCGTGGGCCAAAGCAATACTGTGCGCTGGCGCGGCAAGCGATGCCGCCTCGCTCAAGCGGATTTTTCCGTCCTAATCCATCCACTCGGCTAGATCGGCCGGCTCGTCCGCGCCGGCGGCGCGGTTCGGAAACCACCCAGCTGGGCGTCTGCGCCGACCAAATTCGACGAGCAACGCGTTTGCTGCGGCAAAGCTTGTGCCAGCGGTTACGCTTCGCACACCCTACGACGCAAACTCCGCGTAGCTGAGGCGTCCGTCGTTGTTCTGGTCATAGCGGCGGATGATCGCATCCGGTGCAGCCGCGCGGAGTGCGCCGCTCTCATCGCTTTGGCCAGCGATCTCGTCGACGGTGAGCCAACCGTCACTGTTGGCATCGGTAGATGCGAACGCCGCGCGAATCGTTGCTTCCCGCGCGGCGATGAATTCCGGCAACAACACTTGGCGGTCGTCGTCAGCATCCATGCGCCCGAATTCGTCTTCGAGGAGCTGCCGCGTTACGTCCTGATCAAGCGGAACAGGCGTCATGCTCACTTGCGCTGCCTCGGGTGCACTGGCAGGAGCGGGAACGCGAACAGCGCGGGTCATTTCCGATAGCGCGGGCGCATTGCTCGACGCCCCGCTCGGCATCGAGGCCGCCGTCGCGCTCAGGCCAATGACGAGGGGCTCGGCCTGGTTCGCGGCCGCGAATTCCGCTTGCGTCACCGCGCCGTCGCCATTGGCGTCGAGCTGGCCAAACGCCGCACGCAGATCAGGCGCCGCGGCGCCCGGCGTTGCAAGGAAGACGCCGACAGCTACCGCTCCCGCGCTCGCGGCGAGCATCCAAGGCACACGAGACTTCGGCACGGCAACCTCCTTTGTTGTCGATGACCTGGCCAGAAACGCCTCAATCCCCGCGCGCACGATTTCGCTGGCCGACTGGTTTTCGGCTTGGCACCTCGCCATCAGCGCGTCCTTCACCTCTTGCGGAAGACGCACTTCCAACATGGCGCTTTTCTTGGGCGTGCGGCGCGGCATTGGGGATTCCGAATTAACAACAAAGAGGAGAACAATCGGATCGGGGCAAACGCCAGCGAAAATGTGTCCGTGACCCACGATTTTCGTGTCCGGACAGTCCAATCGGCGCTCAAGAGGCGCGACTCGAGGACCAGCTGGTCGAAACCCCCAGCCAATCCTATCCGCTCATGTTCGAGGGCGCCCGCGGCGGACCGCCCGGATACGCGCGCTTCCTAGAGGCTTGGCTCGATCCCAAGCGCGAACAACACTGCGCCATGGCTGGCCGCGCCTTCGACCCCGAGGCCTTGCGATCGCGAAAAAACCCAGAAAGCCATTAAGTCGGCGCTGCGCCGCTGCAAGGGCGATTACCGCTCCACGTTGAAGCCTGACGAGCTTCGGTCAGCCAGCATTTCGCGCTGAGCTCTGTGCCGTGCGCGGCACGGATGATGCGGTCGTTGTCAAGACGGTTCATCGCTGGTCCTTCGCAAAGTCTAGGCAGGTGGCAAGAATAGTACGGAGCCTGGCTTGCATGGGTGCGGCGCGGACCGCGTCCCAGTGCGGCGGCCAAGGGCCATCTTCATCGGCATAACCCCGGATCGCCAGTTCCATCTGAACGGCGTGGATGCCGTGCGCCGGATCGCCGTAGTGGCGCGTGATCCAGCCGCCCTTGAAACGGCCATTGACGACATGAGTTCCGTCGGCACAGTCCGCTGCAATCGCATCAGTCAGCGCGGCATCGCAGCTGGCCCCGTCAAAACTGCCGATGTTGAACTGCGGCAATTCGCCTTCGAACAGGCGCGGCACATGACTGCGGATCGAGTGCGCTTCATAGAGGACAATTGCCGGGTGAAGCGCACGCAGGCGACCGATCTGTTCGCTCAGCGCCGCGTGATAGGGATCGAACCAGGCCGAACGCCGCCGATCGATTTCCGCCGCGTTGGGCTCGGTTCCGGCCCCATAAAGGGGCTCGCCGTCGAAACTCGTTTCCGGGCAGAGCCCGGTTGTCGCCCGCCCCGGATAGAGCGATTGCCCCGAAGGATCACGGTTGAGGTCGATCACCGTGCGCGAAATCCGGCTGCGGATAACGGTCGCGCCCAGATCGGCTGCAAAGCCATATAGTTGATCAACATGATGATCGGCGTCGCGGCGCGCCAGATCGAGCGAGATCAGCCCGGAAACTTCGCCGGGTATGATTGTTCCAGCATGAGGGATGCTGACAATCAGTGGCGCATGGCCAGCTGCGATGGAAAGCCAGTCGGTCACGCCACCTCCGGCAAGCCCGCCAAGGCTGCAAGCTCCCCCGATGACACCGGCGCCCGTGCATGGGCCATGTCGAAATGAAAATGGCGATCCTCATCAAGGGTCGCCGCATTCGTCCGTACATCTTGCCAAAGGCGGTCACATTTGAGGATGGACTCGCAGCTCATGGTCATACGAGTTGCAGATCAATTTCGTTGTGTCTAGATTCTCGGGAGAGGCTTCATGCCCACATTCTGGTCTGCAACCGCACTTCTCCCCGAAGGCTGGGCGCGAAATGTCCGGTTCACGGTTGCCGGTGGAGTGATTGCGTCGGTCGAAACGGACGTGCCTGCCCGGCCTGACGACGAGGCGCACCAGATCACCCTGCCGGGCCTTGCCAATGTCCACAGCCACGCCTTTCAACGCGGCATGGCCGGACTCGCCGAACATCGTGGCGGTCACAGCGACGACAATTTCTGGAGCTGGCGCGAAGTCATGTACCGTTTCCTCGATCGCCTGACCCCGGACGATATGGAGGCGATCGCCGCCATGGCTTATGGCGAGATGCTGGAAACGGGCTACACCCATGTCGGTGAGTTTCACTATCTGCACAATGACGCGAATGGCCGGGCTTATGGCGATCCTACCGAAATGGCCGCGCGTGTTGTCGCCGCCGCCAAAGCGACTGGCATCGGGCTGACCTTGCTTCCGGTCTTTTATGCACACAGCAATTTTGGCGGACAGGCCCCCAACCATGGCCAGCGCCGCTTCATCCATGATCTGGACAGTTTCTCGCGCCTGATAGAGGCCTGCCGACCGCTGCTCTCCGACGGCGACACGCTCGGCATCGCCCCGCACAGCCTGCGCGCGGTGACGCCTGATGAACTCGCTGCGCTGATCGCCATGCACCCGCAAGGGCCAATCCACATCCACGCAGCGGAACAAGAAAAGGAAGTGCAGGATAGTCTGGCCTATTCCGGAATGCGCCCAGTCGAATGGCTGCTCGACCATGCGAGGCTGGATGAGCGCTGGTGCCTGATCCATGCGACCCACCTCACCGACCTGGAAACCGACGCTCTGGCCGCAAGCGGTGCGGTTGCCGGTCTATGTCCGATCACCGAAGCAAATCTGGGCGACGGCATTTTTCCAGCGTTGCGCTATCTGAACGCAGGCGGACGGATCGGCACGGGAACCGATTCGAACATTTTGATCGACCCCGTACAAGAACTTCGCGGCCTAGAATACAGCCAGCGGCTTGCGCATCAGGGGCGCAATATCCTGGGAAGCGCCACCCATCCCTCTGTCGCGCGACGGTTGTTCGGAGACACTCTGGCAGGCGGCGCACAAGCCATGGGCATCAAGCCTGGGCTCGCCGTGGACCATGCGGCGGACTTCGTGACGCTCAATAGCGCCCATCCCGCGCTTCATGGACGCAAGGGCGATCAGTTGCTCGACAGCTGGATTTTTGCGGCGCGCAACAGCTGTATCGACACGGTTTGGAAACGGGGGCGAAAGTTGGTAACAGGCGGCCAGCACAGGGACAGCGCACATGTGACGGCGCGCTACCTGAAGGTGGTGGACCGGATCATGGCCGAATGACGATTGCGGAGCGGATACGCTCGAAGATCGAAGTGTGCATTGCGTCGGGGAATGGCCGCCAGGTCACCGCATTACGTTCAAACATGAGCATCTCGCGATACCGCGCCATGCTCCCTGCCTACTGGTCGAACGCTGGACCTGGCGCAAAGGGGAACCAGTTACCTCTGTCTGCCAAACCTTTCGCGGAGACCGGTTCGACCTAGTTGCGCCTTTCTCGCCCGAGGGACTATGAGCAGAGGGGTAGGAACCCACCCAGTTTTCCGCAAGCCATGCGATTTGCGATGATTTCGGCGTTGTCTTCGGTCGCCCTGTTGGGCGGGTGCGCGACTGCGGGGATGAACCATGGCGCGATAGGCCATATAGAGGTGGCGCGCCATTGTCAGATCATGAATGATGAAGCAGCATGCCCCCGAGCCGCCGGGCGCGCGCCCTGCGAGCGGCGCCGTTGATCACGGGGCGATGAGCCATGATGGAATGAGTCACGAGGAAATGGTACGCCAATGCGAGACGATGCGGCGGCAACAAGCGGCGCCGGCCGACACGCAGCCCGCCGCGCCGCACCAGCATTGAGCGCGAGCGTGGCCATGGCCGCGCGCGGCGGGCTTGATCCGGTCTGCGGCATGCGCCCGAAGTCTGACACCCCTCACCGCGTTACGCACGAGGGCGCGGAGGTCTTGTTCTGCAGCGCTGGCTGCAAGACAAAGTTCGAGGCCGATCCAACGAAGTACGACCAAGCCAACAGCGACGACCATTCGCACGTGGCGGCCTCCATGGGTGCGACCAAGGTCCCCGCTGCCGCAAAGTGGACCTGCCCGATGCATCCTCAGATCATCCGGGAGGGCCCGGGTTCGTGCCCGATCTGCGGCATGGCGCTTGAACCGATGGTGCCGAGCGTGGAGGCCCGCCCAAATCCCGAGCTGGCCGATATGTCGCGCCGGTTTTGGGTCGGCTTGGCGCTCGCTGTGCCGGTGCTCGCGCTCGAGATGGGCCGTCATTTGCTCGGTATCGACCAGCTCGTGCCTCCAGCGCTGAATGGCTGGCTGCAGTTCTTCTTGGCCACGCCTGTCGTGCTGTGGGCGGGTTGGCCGTTCTTCGCGCGCGGCTGGGCGTCGCTGCAAACGCGCAACCTCAACATGTTCACTTTGATCGCGCTCGGTACGGGCGTCGCCTGGAGCTACAGCGTGGTCGCGCTGTTCGCGCCGCGGCTGTTTCCGCCCGAATTTCGCGATGGGCATGGATTGGTCGCGATTTATTTCGAGGCCGCTGCTGTCATCACCGTGCTCGTGCTCCTGGGACAAGTGCTTGAATTGCAGGCGCGCGAACGCACTGGCGGCGCTATCCGCGCGCTGCTTGACCTCGCGCCGAAAATGGCGCGGCGCCTGCGTGATGGCGTCGAGGAGGAAGTCGGTCTGGGCCAGATCGTGGTTGGCGATCGTCTGCGGGTGCGGCCCGGCGAAAAGATTCCGGTCGATTCCATCGTTATCGACGGACGCTCGACCATCGATGAATCCATGGTCACCGGTGAATCCATGCCCGTGACCCGCGAGGTCGGCGCACGCGTGATCGGCGGCACGCTCAATCAAACCGGCGCCCTGGTGATCCAAGCCGATCGCGTCGGCGCTGACACCATGCTCTCGCGCATCGTGCACATGGTGGCTGAAGCGCAGCGCTCGCGCGCGCCGATCCAGCGCTTGGCCGACAAGGTCTCTGGTTGGTTCGTGCCGGCTGTGATCGGCATCGCTGTGATCGCCCTCATTGCGTGGTGGGCGTTCGGTCCGGCGCCCTCATTTTCTTACGGCCTTATCGCTGCGGTCTCCGTGTTGATCATCGCATGCCCATGCGCGCTGGGGCTTGCAACGCCGATGTCGATCATGGTTGGAGTTGGGCGCGGCGCGCGTGCTGGCGTGCTGATCAAGAACGCCGAGGCCCTGGAGCACTTCGAAAAGGTCGACACGCTGGTGCTCGATAAGACAGGGACGCTTACCGAAGGCAAACCGGCCGTTGTCGCCATACACGTCGTGGCAGGCCAAGACGAAGCAGAAGCGCTGCGCCTCGCAGCCAGTCTGGAGAATCGAAGCGAGCACCCGCTCGCGGCTGCGATCGTCGCAGCAGCAGCAGCGCGCAACCTCTCGCTTCAAGAACCGACCGAATTCGACTCTCCCACCGGCAAAGGAGTGATCGGCGTGGTTGACGGCCGCAAAGTCGCGGTCGGCGCCGAGCGCTATCTGCAAGAACTTGGAATCAATCCAAGTGCGCTCAGCGCGCAAGCGGAGGCGCTGCGCCGTGACGGCTCGACAGCGATCTATGTCAGCCTCGATGGCCAAATCGCCGCCGCCTTTGGGATCGCCGATCCCGTCAAGAAGACCACGCGCGCAGCGCTTGACGCCCTGCGTGCGCAGGGCATGAAGCTCGTCATGTTGACGGGCGACAACCGCACCACCGCGGAAGCTGTGGCGCGCGGTCTAGGCATCGATGCGGTCGAGGCCGAGGTGCTGCCCGAGGACAAATCGCGCATCGTGGCGCTTCTCAGAAGCGAGGGCCGTATCGTCGCCATGGCCGGCGATGGCGTGAACGACGCGCCCGCGCTTGCAGCCGCCGATGTCGGGATTGCCATGGGCGGTGGAACCGACGTCGCCATCGAGAGTGCCGGGGTGACCTTGCTGGGCGGCGACCTCGGCGGCATCGTTCGTGCACGCGTTATCTCGCGCGCGACCATGCGCAACATTCGTCAAAATCTGTTCTTCGCCTTCGCTTACAATGTCGCCGGCATTCCGATTGCGGCGGGCGCGCTCTATCCGATTACGGGCGATCTGCTCTCGCCGATGATCGCTGCGGCCGCAATGGCGCTGTCCTCGGTTTCAGTGATCGTCAATTCGCTCAGACTTGGTTCGACTCGCGGTTTGTAGTCTCGCAAAGTGGCAAGTGGGCGATGTTTTCCCCTCCCCGTAGCGCTCGCGTTCCCGCCAACACGATAGCGCCCGGTCAAGCAGAGGGATTTGGACCCATGCGCGAGATTTCACCGCTTCCGCTGGACCTTGTTGCTGATATGAGGCGGCTGCGCTCCGTGCTAGGCGTGGTTGGGGCGCTGGAGGTGTGCTTGTGGCGACAGTCCTGACCGGGGCCCGGCTTGCGACGCTGGCGGGAGATGGCGGCTACCAGCCCGTTCCAGCCGGGGCGATTGTCGTCGACGATGGACGGATCCAGTATTGCGGGCCGGCTGCGGCGCTGCCTGCCCAGTTCCGCGGCGAGCACTCACTCTCCCTCGACGGACGGCTGGTTACGCCAGGCCTGATCGATTGCCACACGCACCTGGTGTATGCCGGGTCGCGCGCGCGCGAATTCGAGCGGCGCCAGCTGGGCGCCAGCTATGAAGATATCGCGCGGGCGGGCGGGGGCATCGCGTCAACGGTGGCGGCAACGCGCGCGGCGAGCGAGGCGGAGTTAACCGCCGCATCGCTGGCGCGGCTGGACCGGATGCTGGCGCAGGGAATCACAACGGTCGAGATCAAGTCTGGTTACGGCCTCGACCGCGACACCGAACTGAAGATGCTGCGATGCGCGCGCGCGCTCACGCAAGCGCGCGCCGTTGGTATACGAACCACTTTTCTGGGAGCGCATGCGATCCCGGCCGGCATGGATGGGGACGCCTATCTGGACGACATCTGCTTGCCCGCTCTGCACGCGGCCGCGGCGGCCGGGTTGGTCGACGCGGTTGACGGCTATTGCGAGCGGATCGCGTTCAACACGGTGCAGATCGGCCGCCTGTTCGATGCGGCGCGCGCGCTGGGATTGCCGGTCAAACTGCACGCCGAGCAGCTCTCGAATCTCGGCGCGAGCGCGCTGGCGGCGCGCTTCGGGGCGCTGTCGGTGGATCACTTGGAATATCTTGACGAGGCAGGCGTTGCGGCGGTCGCCACCGCTGGAACAGCGGCGGTGTTGCTTCCGGGCGCATTTTACGCACTGCGTGAGACCCAACAGCCGCCGATCGAGCTCTTGCGCAAAGCCGGTGTACCGCTCGCCATCGCCACCGATTGCAATCCCGGCACTTCACCGATGACCTCCATTCTGCTGGCGATGAACATGGCCGCCACTTTGTTTGGCCTGACCCCGGAAGAATGCCTGCGTGGCGTCACGCAAAACGCCGCGCGCGCGCTTGGCCTTTCGGATCGGGGCGTGCTCGCGCCCGGCATGCGCGCCGATTTGGCGGTTTGGGATGTCGACGACCCGGCCGAACTCAGCTATCGCATCGGCGACGCGCCGCTGCACGCGCGATTTGTAGAAGGCGTCGCATGCTGAAACTGCGCCCGGGCGCGGTCACGCTCGATCAGCTCGCTGATATCTGGCGCAGCGGATGCGCCGTACGCCTCGACGATGCCGCGCGCGCCGATGTCGAGCGCGCCGCGCGTCAGCTTGCGGCCGCCGCCGCCGGTGACGCGGCGGTGTACGGCGTCAATACCGGCTTCGGCAAACTGGCGTCGATCCGGATACAGGCAAGTGATATCGCAGCGCTGCAGCGCAATCTGATCCTCTCGCACTGCGCTGGCGTCGGCGCGCCGACGCCAGACGTAATCGTGCGGTTGATGATGGCGTTGAAGCTGATATCGGTGGGGCGCGGCGCCTCGGGCGTGCGGCTGGCGATCGTCGATTTGATTGAAGCCATGCTGGCCCGCGGGGTCATGCCGGTGATTCCAGAAAAGGGCTCGGTCGGCGCGTCCGGCGACCTCGCGCCGCTGGCGCATATGGCGGCGGTGATGATGGGCCTCGGTGAGGCGCACTACCAAGGAGCGCGCATGAGTGGCGGCGATGCGCTCGCGCGCGCCGGGCTTGAGCCGATCGTGCTCGCCGCCAAGGAGGGGCTCGCCCTTATCAACGGCACACAATTTTCGACCGCGCACGCACTCGCAGGGCTGTTCGAGGCGCTCCACGGCGCGGCGACTTCGCTGATCACCTGTGCGCTGTCGATCGACGCAGCCAAGGCATCGACCGATCCGCTCACGGCGGAAATCCACGAGTTGCGCGGCCATCCAGGCCAAATCCACGCCGCGGCGGCCATGCGCGCGTTACTAGAGGGAAGCGAGATCCGGGAATCGCATCGCCTCGACGATCCACGCGTCCAGGACCCCTATTGCCTGCGCTGCCAGCCGCAAGTGACGGGCGCGGCAATCGATCTTCTCGACCACGCCGCCACAACTTTGCTGCGCGAAGCAAATGCGGCTACCGACAATCCCCTGGTGTTGGCGGACGGCCGCATTGTGTCGGGCGGCAATTTTCACGCCGAACCGGTGGCGTTCGCCGCCGACGTGATAGCATTGGCCATGGCCGAGATCGGCGCTATCGCGCAGCGGCGCGTTGCGCTGTTGGTCGACCCGACCTTGAACTTCGATCTACCGCCGTTCCTGGCCGAGAACCCCGGTCTCAATTCGGGGCTGATGATCGCGGAAGTCACCAGCGCCGCGCTGATGAGCGAGAACAAGCACCTCGCCCATCCCTGCTCGATCGATTCCACGCCGACCAGCGCCAACCAGGAGGACCATGTCAGCATGGCCGCGCACGGCGCGCGCCGGCTCGGGCAGATGGCGGACAATTTGTTCTACATTCTGGGCATCGAATTGTTCTGCGCCGCCGAAGGCGTTCGCCGCCGCGCGCCCGAACGCACCAGTCCGCCGCTGCAGCGCGTGCTCGCGCTTTTCAGCGCCGCGGTCGCGCCGCTGACGGAGGATCGCTTCCTCGCCCCAAGCCTGGAAGCGGCCGCCGCACTGGTGCGCGGCCGGCTTCTGCTTGAAGCAGCTGGATTGGTCACATGACTGAACAATGGGCGCCAACAGCGCGAGGTCCTGGGTTTTGGAATTGTGCGCCGTCATTCCGGGCTTGCGAAGCAAGACCCGGAACCCAGAGGCAAGCACGCAGACCTTCGATCCCCTGGGTTCCGGATCGCGCTCCGCGCGTCCGGAATGACGGAGTTTGTTTCTTGAATTGGGTCACTGTTTGAGGCCATTGATATGAAGAACACCCGCGTCGTGCGTCCACCGACCGGTCCTATCCGCACCGCCAAATCCTGGCAGACCGAAGCCGCGATGCGCATGCTGATGAACAATCTGCATCCCGATGTCGCGGAAAACCCCGCCGAACTGGTGGTCTATGGCGGCATCGGGCGCGCGGCGCGCACCTGGCGCGATTTCGATCTCATCGTCGACCGGCTGCTCAAGCTGGAAGATGACGAGACGCTGCTGGTGCAATCGGGCAAACCGGTGGGCGTGTTTCGCACCCATGCCGATGCGCCGCGCGTGCTGATCGCCAATTCCAATCTGGTGCCGCGCTGGGCCACCTGGGATCATTTCAACGAGCTCGACCGCAAAGGGCTCGCCATGTACGGGCAGATGACCGCGGGGTCGTGGATCTATATCGGCACGCAGGGCATCGTTCAGGGCACGTACGAAACCTTCGTCGAAGCCGGCAGACAGCATTATGGCGGCGACCTCGCCGGCCGCTGGGTGCTGACAGCGGGGCTGGGCGGCATGGGCGGTGCGCAGCCGCTCGCCGCCACGATGGCGGGCGCTTCGTGCTTGGTGATCGAGTGCGACGAGACCCGCGCCGACTTCCGCATCCGCACCGGTTACGTGGATGAGAAGGCGCGTGATCTCGACGACGCGCTGGCGATGATCGCGCGCTGGAAAGCGACGAAACAGCCGCGCTCGGTCGCGCTCATCGGCAACGCGGGCGAGATCGTGCCGATGCTGTTCGAACGCGGCGTGCGCCCCGATATGCTCACCGACCAGACCAGCGCGCACGATCCGCTGCACGGTTATCTGCCGATCGGCTGGAGTCTCGCGCAATGGCGCGAATTGCAGGAGCGCGAGCCCAAACGGGTCGAGGCCGAAGCACGCGCCAGCATGAAGCGCCACGTCGCGGCGATGGTGGATTTCCAGCGCGCGGGCGTGCCAACCTTCGATTACGGCAACAATATCCGCCAGGTCGCCCGCGACGAAGGCCTCGAAGAGGCGTTCGCCTTCCCGGGATTTGTGCCCGCCTACATCCGCCCCCTCTTCTGCCGCGGCATCGGGCCGTTCCGCTGGTGCGCGCTCTCCGGCGATCCCGAGGACATCTACAAGACCGATGCCAAAGTCAAAGAACTGATCCCCGACGATGCGCATCTGCACCGCTGGCTCGACATGGCGCGCGATCGCATCCGCTTCCAGGGATTGCCTGCGCGCATCTGCTGGGTCGGGCTTGGGCAGCGCCATCGCCTGGGGCTGGCGTTCAACGAAATGGTGCGCAACGGCGAGTTAAGCGCGCCGATCGTGATCGGGCGCGACCATCTCGACAGTGGTTCGGTCGCTTCGCCCAACCGCGAAACCGAGGCGATGCGCGACGGTTCGGATGCGGTGTCCGACTGGCCGCTCTTGAACGCGCTGCTCAACACCGCCAGCGGCGCGACCTGGGTAAGCCTGCACCACGGCGGCGGCGTCGGCATGGGCTATTCGCAACACGCCGGCATGGTGATCTGCTGCGACGGTACAGAAGCGGCGGATCGGCGGCTGGCGCGCGTGCTGTGGAACGATCCCGCCACCGGCGTGATGCGCCATGCCGATGCGGGTTATCCCGACGCGCTGGCGTGCGCGCGGGAGAACGGTCTCGATCTGCCGGGGATTTTGGGTTAGCGCGGTTGAGCCCGGCGCACACACCCGTCCTCCCCCGATTAGGGGGAGGTGGCGCGCGCGAAGCGCGTGACGGCGGGGTGGACGCTGAACGTGCAAGCAGCGGCGTCGCCCCCCTCAGTCAGCTTCGCTGACAGATCCCCCTAAACGGGGGAGCACGGCGCTGCGCGTGCTGCGCATCGCATCATTCACATGTCGCGCGATTGGCCGGTGGGCGGCTGGCCGGCTGGCCGGAGGAGCCCTCATAAGGTGGACGCGGCATCCCCGCCAACAGCCAGTATGCTAAACCACCTGCAACGCCGCCCGCAAACAGAGGCCAACCAAGAGAACCCACGAACCCAGCAATACCCTCGGCGCCTGCGAGCCCGAGGTAAGCGACTATGGGCGCGCCAATACACACCGCGCAAGCCGCGCTCACGTCGCCGATCGGACGCGGCGCACCAAACAATCTCACGAGCCATATTAGCGCGGCGGAAGCCAGAGCGCCCAGCAGCACCGCGTACAATGCAACTGGCAGCAGGGCCGAGAAATAGCTCAACGCCGCCTCTTCGACGGGTATCGAGTCCGCCGCCGCTATGAAAGCCCCCACCACCACGACCGAGGAAGCTGCCAAAGCAGAGACAATCCAAGCGATAACCGCCCGCCCCATCACACCATCACCTGGTTCCCCAGCTCCACCGCCCTCCCCGACGGAATATGGAAGAAGTCCGTCGCATTCGTCGCATTGCGAGCCAAGAATATGAACAAATGATCCTGCCACATCGGCATGCCGGAGGTTTCGCTCGGCACCACGGTGCGGCGCGAGAGGAAGAAGCTCGTTTTCATGATGTCGAACTTGAGCCCGTGCTTGCGCGCTCCGGTGAGCGCCTTGACCACGTTCGGCGTCTCCATGAAGCCGAAGGTCAGCGTCACCCGTTTCACATCGGGCAGAAAATCTTCGACCCTCACGCGTTCCTTTTCCGGCGCGCGCGGCATGTTTAGCGTCTTCACCGTGAGCAGGATGATCTGATCGTGCAGCACCTGATTGTGCTTCAGATTGTGCATGAGCGCCGCGGGCGCGATGTCGGGATCGCTGGTCAGAAAAATCGCGGTGCCGCGCACGCGGTGCGGAGGATGACCCGATAGGGTCTCGAACAATTTCGCCACCGGCTCGTCGCGGCGCACCACGTCGGCGAGAATGCGGGTGCCCCGCACCCAGGTCCAGAACACGATGATCAGCCCCGCCGCCAGCGCCAGCGGCACGAACCCGCCCTGCCAGACCCGCTGCAGGTTCGAGGACAAGAATATCAGCTCGATCAGCGCGAACGGAGCGACGATCAGAGCGGCCAGCCAAATCGGCTGCTTCCACAATTTCCAGATGACGATGAACATCATGCACGTGCTCATCAGCATCTCGCCGGTGATGGAGATGCCGTAGGCGGCCGCCAGGCGCGTGGATGAATTGAACGCCAGCGTGAGCACGATCACGCCCACCATCAACAGCCAATTGATCTGCGGCATGTAGATTTGGCCGGCTTGCGTTTCCGAGGTGCGGCGAATCTCCATGCGTGGCAACAGGCCGAGCTGGATCGCCTGTTGCGTCAACGAGAACGCGCCCGAAATCACCGCTTGGCTCGCAATCACAGTGGCGGCGGTCGCGAGAATGACCAGCGGGAGCCGCACCATGTCGGGCGCCATTTCGAAGAATGGGCTGTACTCGAACGATACATGGTCGAGTCCGGCGAGCCGAGCAGCGTCGCGAGCCAAAGAGTATTCGGCGTTGATAGTGTCGAGATGGGCGATAGCGAACGCGGCCTGGCCGAGATAGTTGAGCACCAGCGCCGGCAGGATCAGGCCCACCCAGGCCAAGCGTATTGGCCGGCGGCCGAAATGGCCCATGTCGGCGTAAAGCGCTTCCGCCCCGGTGACCGCCAGGAACACCGAACCAAGCACCACAAAGGTCATGAAGCCGTGGCCGATGGCGAACCTGATGGCTTCCGTCGGCCAAAGCGCCTGCAGCACGCTTGGATCGCGCACCAATTGCAGGACGCCCAGCGTCCCCATCACCATGAACCAAATCGCCGTGATCGGGCCGAAATAACGGCCCACCGCGCCGGTTCCGCGTGACTGCACTGCAAACAGGCCGACAAGAATTCCGATGGCGATCGCCACGATCGCGGCGTCGCTCACGCGCTCGGCGATCGCGGGCACCGCCTTCAGACCCTCCACCGCCGAGAGCACGGAAATGGCCGGCGTGATCAGCGCATCGCCATAAAACATCGAGGCGCCGGCTATGCCGATTAGGAACAGAAGCGGCGTACGTTTGCCGAGCGCACGCTGCGCTAGCGCCATGAGAGAGAGCGTGCCGCCCTCGCCCTTGTTGTCCATCTGCAGAACGAAGATGACGTATTTCAGCGTGACCACGATCATCAGCGCCCAGAAGATGAGCGAGACGACGCCGAGGATTTCGTGGCGGTCGAGCACGCCCCCGTCCTGCATTACATGGGCGATGCTCTCCTTGAACGCGTAAAGCGGGCTGGTGCCGATATCGCCATAGACGACGCCGATGCAGCCGACCAGTAACGCCCAGAACCCGGCCTGCTGGGTCGGGGAATGGCCGCCATTGCCGGGAGTTGCTGGTTGCGGCGCTTCAGCCGGGGCTTGCGCCATGATGGACTTCCCCTCGGGCCGCCAAATCCAGGACACTGGCGGCCCGGGCCGCGCGTCTAGACCTTTTCAAGTATGGGGGCAAATTCTTGGCCGCAAGCGGTTTGGGTTTGGTTAGCGAACCGCGAAAATCCGCTGCGGCGACCCTCGGGGTACGGCCCTCAGCTGTTTTGGGGGCGCCGTTTCGGGTCCCCAATGGCGGGCTCGCGGCGCAGGCTTGGTTGATGAAGTGTTAACCGCGCCGGGCGAGCTTCTCCCAACACGCGATGCGCCTCGGTTCCGCCTTCCCCACCGCAATGCTCGCGGCAAGCAGCCTTATCGCGGCCGCACCCGCCCTGGCGAGATCGCCGGTGCATGTCGAGGTCGCCGACGAGGAGGTCGGCGACGCCATCGCTGATTTGCTGCCCGAGCGCGAGGCGCCGACTTCGCTGTTCGAAGCCGAGCGTGTCGCCGAAGAGGCCGCGGCGCGCGCCGCGGTGTGGTTGCGCTCGGAGGGCTATTACGCCGCAGAGGTCGCGCCCGATGCCCGGGAAAATCCGCCCGCCGCCACGATCACAATCGCCCCGGGGCCCCGCTTCCGCTTCACCGCACCGGCACTCGGCTACGACGGCCCCGCGCCCGACGAGGAAGCACAAGCATCGGCGCTGCAAGCGCTCAACGGCTTGCATGAGGGCGCGCCCGCACGCGCGGCCAGCGTGCTCGAAGCGGAAGCCGCCGCGCTCGGCGCGCTGCAGCACGCGGGCTATGCCGACGCCGTTTCCGGCGAGCGGCGTGTTGTCGTCGATCACGCCGCGGAGAGCGTCGCGGTAGAATTGAGCTTCAGTGTCGGCGCGCACGCGCGTCTTGGCGCATTGCACCTGGAACCCGCTGGCCTGTTTCGCCAAGGCTTCATCGACAGCATCCGCAATTGGTCCCCCGGCGATCCCTATCAGCCGGACGCCTTGACGCGGCTGCGCCGCGATTTGGCCGCGACCGGCGCAGTCTCGCGTGTCGCCACGCGGCTTGCGCCCGCGGACGCGACCGGCGCCCGCGATGTCGTGCTTGAAGTGGAAGCGGCGCCGCGCAACGCTTACGAGCTGGGCTTCGGCTATTCCTCCACCGACGGTTTCGGTGTTGAGGCGGAGTGGACACGGCGCAATTTCACTGGGCGCGCGGATGCGCTTTCAGTTTCCACCACGTTGGGCGAAATTCGCCAGGACCTCACGCTTGCGCTGACGCGCCCGCACGCGGCCGGCCTTGGCCATACCGCCAATTTCGGCGCATCGTTGCAGCACGAGGAAAACGATGCCTTCACCCGCCAGGGCGTCTCTCTGTTTGCCTCCGTCGACGCCTCCACCCGGCTGAGAGTGGGTAAAAGCTACGGCGCCAGCCTATCGGCCGACAGATTCGATAATGTCGCAAGCGGCGTTACCGACGCGCTGGCGCTCTCAACCTTTGCCGACCTGCGCAACGACACCACCGGGTTTTCCCTCGACCCTCGCGATGGTTCGATTTTTGAGCTGCGCCTCGAACCCACGATCTCAACCGGAGACGCCGCGCTGGCGTTCCTGCGCATGACAGCCGAGGCGCGCGTGTTCGAGTCGTTTGCCGAAGACGACACTCTGACGCTGGCGGCGCGCTTAGGCGCGGGATGGCTCGAACCGCTGGCAGGCAGCGCCGACGACGCCCCGCCCGACCGCCGCTTCTATGCGGGCGGCGGCGGTTCGGTGCGCGGCTATGCCTATCACTCCATCTATCCGCGAGAGCGCGATGCGCTTGGGCTGGCCCCTGGCGGCGACGGCATGGTCGAAGCCTCGCTTGAGGCGAGATGGCGCTTCCACGAACGCTGGGGCGCGGCTTTTTTTGTCGATGGCGGTACCGCGTTCGACGACTGGAGCGACGCCGGCGCGCTGAGCTGGGGCGCGGGGCTCGGCGTGCGCTACGATCTGGGATTCGCACCGCTACGGGTGGACTTCGCCTTCCCGCTCGACAACGACAGAGCCCAGAGCGACGGCGCGCTCTATATTTCCATCGGGCAAGCGTTCTGATGGCCGGCGCATCAAAGCCGCGCCGCCGGCTCGCGCTTTACGCAACCGCTTTCGCGGCGACAGCGGGCGTGGCGATCGCCGTCGGACCGGGCGCGGCCTGGATCGTCGACCATATCGCGGATGGCCAACGTGTCTGGCGTTTGGGCCAGCTCAAAGTGGACGGCGTGTCCGGTCCCTGGCTCGGCGCGTTGCGCGCAGACACGGCGACGATCGCCGACGAAGCCGGAATCTGGCTTGAAGCGCGTGATCTTCAGCTTGATTGGCGCCCCTTCGACCTCTTTGCTGGTGTGGTACACTTGGACCAGGCGCGAATTGGACGGGTTGATGTCTTACGCCTTCCGGCACTGTCAGCCGGCCGCCGCGGCGGCGCAAGCATCGATGTTGATATGGCCTCGGCGGAGGTTCTGCATTTCCAGGTCGCTGAACGGGTGTTTGGCGATGCGGCGGAGTTTAGGGCGACGCTTTCCCTGGATGTAAACGACAGCGCGCTAGACGCACTTCAGCTGCGGCTGGAGCGCAGCGACGCCGACACTGATCGGCTAGTCGCCGCGTACGACCGCGATTTCGCCCTGAACCTCGACATGGAAGGCCGGCCCGGCGGCGTATTCGCGCGCGCGCTCGGCGTCCCCGATCAAGCTGTGAGCGCCGCCGCCTCAGGCGATGGCGACGCGCAGTCCGGCGCGATGGAATATCGCGCGCGGATCGGCGTGGGAACGCTGCTCGCAGGGCAAGCGCGCTGGGCGCAAACGCAATGGTCGCTTGGCGCACGAGCCGATCTCTCGCTACTGCCTGCGCTGCAGTCGCTCGTGCGTCGGATCGGCCCCAATCTGTCGTTGCAGGCTTCAGGGGCGCGCAATGGCCCGTTCAGCGCACATGCGGAGACGCCGTTCCTTTTGGTCGACGCACGCGGCGCCGTCGACGCGCATCTCACCCTCGACGGCGCCGCGCACTTCGTCGCCACCAGCGAGCGCGTATCCGACATCGCGCGTGAATCGCCATTTCCCCTCGGCGCCGCAAGGCTTGAAGGGGAATTGCGGCGCGGGCCAAGCGCGACCGCCATCCGCGCGACTCTAACCGCGAGCGAAGCGGAGGCGTTTGGCGAGCAAGTGCGCCTCTCCGGCCCGGTCGAGGCTGCGCTGACGCAACAGGCGTTTACGCTCAGCGCAAATCTGGGCGCGTCGAACGATCCCGGGCCGTTGTTCCGGCATACACAGCTACACACCACCCTCTCCTACGACATTCGCCGGCGCCGATTTTCGCTGGACCGCGCAACACTGGTGAGCGAGGCAGCGCGCGCCGAAGGACGCGGCTGGTACAATCGCGGCGAAGGCGAGTTCGCCGGCGAATGGCGCGTCCGCAAGCTGAGGGCGCTTGCGCTTGACCTCGATGGCGAAGCGAGTGGGAATTGGCGCTCACTGGCGGTCCCCGAGCGGGAGCAGCGCGTGTGGACCACCACAATCACCGGCGCCGGCGCCGCAATCGGCGGGCGGTCGCCGCTGGCGCAAGTGCTGGGGGGCCAGCCGGGTCTGGACGCGCGGCTGCGCAACGAAAATGGCGGCATCACCGTTTCGCACGCGCGCGTCGATGGCGCGCGCTTGCGCGTGGGCGCGGCGGGGCGGATCGTGCGCGGACACGCCGCGCTTTCCTTAGAGGCGAGCGCGCGCGGGCCGGTCACGATCGGAGAGGTCGAGTTTGCCGGCATTGCCGATGCGCGCGGCCGGCTGAGCGGGCGGATCGCCCGGCCGGCGCTCGCACTGGAAACGACGATGCCGCGCCTGGCGGCGTTGGGCGTCGACATCGAGCATCCAATTGTAACGCTGAATTTAACGCCGGAGCCGCGAGGCTACTCGGGTCACGCTCAGATCCGCGGTCTTGTCATGGGTCAGACGCTGCGTGCATCCTCCCCGCTTGCACTAACCGGGGGCGCGCTTTCGTTCCCGAGCCTCGACGCGCGGCTCGGGCAAGTGCTGGCGCGCGGCTCAGCTACGCTCGGCGGCGATCCGAGCGCTAGCATTACTCTGAGCGGAGCGCTGGATGGGTTGGCGACCGATCTGTCTGGCCGCATCGAGGGCTCGCTGAGCTATCAGACCGAACGCATCACCCTCAATGCCCAACTCACCGCTGCGCGCGCGGGCGCGCTTCGCTTCCGCACCGCGCGCGTCAGCGCCGAAGGAAAACCGCGGGCGCTCGCGGCGCGCGTGGACCTCGCCGGACGTCTGCGCGAGGCGCCACTCACTTTCGCAGGAACAGGCGATCTCAAATTCCAGAATGGCGGCGCAGACTTTAGCTTGATTGGTTCGGGCGCCCTCGCCGAGGCGCCGATCCGCACGCGCGCACCCATGCGCATCAGCCATGGAAGGGCCCGATTTGACGCCGTGATCGATGTTGCGCTCGGCGACGGCGCGGTCACCGCCCAATGGCGCGAGCGCGGGCGCGGGCTGACGGGATCGGCGCGCGTGGAGCATGCGCCGCTCTCGCCCCTGGCCGCCATCTGGGGCGAGCGCGCCACGGGCCACATCGATGGCCGGCTCAGTCTGGCGAGCGCGGGTCGCGAATTGCGCGGCGACGCGGACCTAACGCTTTCGGCCGCGCGCTTCGCCGGCCGGCAGCGGGGCGCTCTGGATTTACGCGTCGTTGGCGCACTCGACCGCACTCGCCTGACGGCGGCGCTTGAGGCAACCTCCGCCGACGGGTTGACCGCGCATTTCGAAGCGGACGCACCCGTCACCACGGACGCCAACCCGATCCGCATCGCGCTTGTACCTGAGCGCCGCGGCCGCGCGCGCTGGTCGCTCAACGGGCCGGCGGCAAGCTTGTGGGCGGCGACGCGGCTGCAAAATCAGACGCTCGACGGCGACCTCAGCGGCGAGGGCGAATTGCTTTTCGGCGCCGGCCACCTCTCGGGCGACGGGCGAATCGAGATCGCCAATGGCCGGTTCGAGGACAAACTTTCGGCGGTCACTCTGCTCGACCTCAATGCGCGCGTCGCCATCAATGAGGGCGGGGTTGCAATCGAACAGCTTAGCGCGGCGGGTGCGAACGGGGGGCGGCTTACCGCTACCGGCGGCAGCGCCAACCCGCGCGAAGGCCGCATCGCTGTTCGAGTCGATAATATGCGCATCGTCAATCGCCCCGACGCGCGCGCCACCGCCAGCGGAGACCTCGTGTTCACGTGGGAGGGGCTGCATTCCAATCTCTCCGGCGCGCTCGACATCGTGCAGGCCGATCTCGACATTGCCGCCAATCCGGAAGCCGGCATTGCGGTGATCGATGTGGTCGAGATCAACCGCGCCGACGCGGCCGAGCCAGAAGAGGCGCCAAGGCCGCAGCGCAACGGCTCGACAATTCTCGATGTCCGCGTGCGCGCGCCGGGACGCGTGTTCACACGCGGGCGCGGTGTGGAGGCGGAATGGGCGCTTGATCTGAGGCTGGATGGCACCGCAAGGCATCCGTTCCTGTACGGCGAGGCGCGCGCGGTGCGCGGCACGATGGCGCTTTCGGGTCAGCCGTTCGAGATCGAAAGCGCGCGCGTCTTCTTCAATGGCGATCCGCTCGACGCGCAGATCGATCTCACCGCGCAACGCGACACCGCCGACCTCTCCGCGCGCATCCGCCTGACCGGCACCGCCCGCGATCCCGAGATCGCCTTTTCCAGCGACCCAGCGCTTCCGGAAGACGAGATCCTGCCGCAAATCCTGTTCGGCCGCGGCGTTGCCGATCTCTCGCCATTCGAAGCGGCGCAGCTTGCGGGCAGCTTGGCTGCGCTCTCCGGCCGCGCCTCGCTCGATCTTGTCGACGCCGCGCGCGCCGCCGCCGGGCTTGACCGCTTCAACGTGCGCCAGGACGAGGATGGCGGGTTCCTGGTGTCGGGCGGTGTGTATCTGACGCGCGACGTTTACGTTGAAGTGGCGCGCACCGGGCTTGGGCAGGCGCAGACGCGCTTGGAGTGGACCGTGCGCCCGCGGCTGGTGCTGGTGACAAGCTTTCGCGGCAATGGCGACCAGCGCGTCTCGCTGCGCTGGCGGCGGGAAAGCGATTGAGGGGCATCAACCCTTGACCGACCAAGGTTGACCAAGCATATAGTCACGCATGACTATCTCCGTGAACATCGCCGAGGCGAAGGCACGCCTCTCCGCGCTCATCGAGGCCGCCGAGCGTGGAGAGGAAGTTGTGCTCGCGCGGGCCGGCAAGCCGGTGGCGCGAATTACCGCTTTCGCTGCCAAGCCGGCGCGGCGTTTTGGAATCCTGAAGGAAATGGGTTGGACCGGATCGGCGCCCTACGAGGCCTTTGAGCCCGATCCGGATCACACCGAATGGATCAACGAACCCATCGCGCCGCCGCTCCCCGGGAAGCAAACGTAAATGCTGCTTCTCGATTCCCATGCCGCGTATTGGTGGTTGGGAGGAATGAAAGAAATGTCGCCGCGCGCGCGCCGAGCGATTGAGGAATCCGCGTCGGGAGAAGTCCTTTTCAGCCCGGTCTCCTGCTACGAGCTTGGCTTGAAGATGGCGGCCAACAAAATGACGCCGCTTCCAGGGCCGTTCCTCGAACTCGCGCGCGGCCAAGGCTTCGTCGAACTGCCGATCAGCGCGCGCCATGCCGATCTCGCCGCCCGCCTGCCCAGCGCCCACAAAGACCCCTGGGACCGCGTGCTCGCCGCGCAGGCGATTTGCGAGGGCATGAGTATCGTGAGCCGTGATCCCCGCATAGCGGCGCTGGGCGCGACGGTGTTATGGTGAGCGCGAGCGCCCCATGAAATTCCTCGACCAGACAAAGATACACATCCGCTCCGGCAATGGCGGGGCGGGATGCGTCTCGTTCCGGCGCGAGAAGTTCATCCCCTATGGCGGCCCTGACGGCGGCGACGGCGGCAGGGGCGGCGATGTCTGGATCGAGGCGGTCGATGGCCTCAACACGCTGATCGACTACCGCTACCAGCAGCATCACAAAGCCGGCACCGGCGGCCACGGCATGGGTCAGAACCGCCACGGCGCCGACGGGCAGAGCATCGTCTTGCGTGTGCCTACCGGAACCCAGGTGCTCGACGAGGACAACGACACGCTGATCGCCGATCTTTCCGAGGCCGGCATGCGTGTGCTGCTGGCGAAGGGCGGCAATGGCGGCTTCGGCAACGCGCAGTTCAAGTCCTCGGTGAACCAGGCGCCGCGTCACGCCAATCCGGGGCTCGAAGGCGAGGAGCGCACGCTGTGGCTGCGGCTGAAGCTGATCGCCGACGCCGGGCTGATCGGATTGCCGAACGCGGGTAAGTCGACCTTGCTGCGGGCGGTGAGCGCTGCAACGCCAAAGGTCGCCGATTACCCGTTCACGACGCTGCACCCCCATCTCGGCGTCGTCACCATTGGCGAAAGCGAGCGCTTTGTGCTGGCGGATATTCCGGGCCTGATCGAGGGCGCGGCGGAAGGCGCGGGGCTGGGCACGCGCTTCCTGGGCCATCTCGAGCGCTGCGTCGCCTTGGTGCATCTGATCGACGCGACAGCTGAGAGCGCGACGGAAGCTTACCGCACCGTGCGGCGCGAGATCGAAGCTTATGGCGGCGAGTTGGCTTCAAAACCCGAACTCGTCGCGCTTAACAAAACCGACGCGCTCACGCCCGCCGAAGCCAACCGCAAACGCGCCGCGCTCGCGCGCGCCATCGGTAAGGAAGTGCGGCTTGTGTCGGGCGTCTCCGGCGCCGGCGTGCGCGAGCTGATGAACGAAATTGCGGCGCTGTTGCGGGCTCGGCGCGGGGAGGAAACGCAAGAACGGCGCAGCGAAGCCGCGAGCAATTGGACGCCGTGAGCACGCCATCCCCTTGGACCGCCGGCGTCCGCGCCGGCTCGGGCGATCGCCAGCGCTCGGAACGATACGCGAGAGCGACGATGCCGGCGGTCCATGGGCCATGAGGCGCGGCTTCCCTCTCGCCTACCCCGGCATGCGCATCGGCCTGTTCGGCGGCAGCTTCGATCCCGCACACGAAGGGCATGTACATGTCGCCGAGACAGCACTGAAGCGGTTGGGGCTCGACCGGGTCTGGTGGCTGGTTTCACCGCAGAATCCGCTGAAGCCGAAATCGAGCCCGTTCAACAAGCGTATGCAATCGGCGCGCGGCTTTGCCCGCGGACCACGCATGGTGGTGACCGACATCGAGAAGAAGCTGGGTTGCGGTTACACCTACCAGACGTTGCACGCGCTACGGGCGCTCTATCCAGAGGTCCGGTTCACCCTGGTGATGGGGGCCGACAATCTTGCCAATTTCCGCAAGTGGCGAAATTGGCGCGAGGTGGCGGCGGTTCCCGTAGTCATCGTGTCCCGTCCGGGCGTCTCCCCGGCAATGCGCCTAAACGCCCAAAAACACTGGATTTTCCTCAACGCGCGCTATCACCCGCACTCATCCACAGCGCTTCGGCAGGCAGCTGTGGCGAAGAAGGCGCGAAAGTGATAGCCTTGGTCTGTCCAGGATAGAAGAAGGGCCGAGACTCTGTCGCCTGAAATGAAACGCGCACCGGCTGCGCCTAAAGCCGTCTCCGCCCAGCGCCCCCGTCGTTCAGGGGCGGATGTAGAAGTGCTGACGCAGCTCGTCCTGTCTTCGCTCGAAGACGACAAGGCCGAGGACATCCAGGCCATCGACATCCACGGCAAATCCTCTTTCGCCGACATGCTGGTGATCGCTTCGGGCCGCTCTGCGCGTCATGTCAGCGCTCTCGCCGACCACCTCATGCGCAAACTCAAGGACAGCGGCGTCACGCACGTGCGCGTGGAGGGAATGCCGCAGGCTGACTGGGTGCTGGTCGACGGCGGCGACATCGTCATCCACCTTTTCCGCCCCGAAGTTCGCGCCTTCTACAATATCGAGAAAATATGGGCGGTCGGGCCAGGCCCAAGCGCCGCGCTACCCAGCTAGAAGCGCCAAAGTGGGTGTGCCAACGTGCGTTTAATCGTTGCCGCCATCGGGCGTTTGCGCGACAGCCCTGAAGCCACGCTGGCGGCCGATTACGCCGCGCGCGCCTCGGCTCAGGGCCGCCAGCTTGGATTCAGGGCCGTCGAAATCGTCGAACTCGAAGCCAAGCCGCCGGGCGATCCACGAGCGGACGCCGCAGCGCTTTACCGCGCCACGCCCGATGACGCCCGCAAGATCCTGCTCGACGAGCGCGGGGCGGAATGGACCTCGCGGCAGCTGGCGGAAAAGCTCGCCCGGTGGCGCGACGACGGTCAGGCCAGCGCGGCGTTCTGGATTGGCGGCGCCGACGGCGTGTCGCAAAGCGTTAAGGATAACGCTGACGAAAAGCTCGCTTTCGGGCGTCAAACCTGGCCGCATCGGCTGGTTCGGGTGATGATTTGCGAGCAGATTTACCGGGCCGTGACGATATTGTGTTCAACTCCCTACCACCGGGACTGAGATTCCGGCGCGGCTTGAAGTCGGGATAAACCGGCCGGGCAAAGGTGTGGGTGGTGCAACATGGCCGGCGCAGTACGCGCCCGCGCCCTTTTCGCTTTGGCGGCGGGGGTGCTGGCGACATTTCTCGCGACCTCATCGGAAGCGCAAACCAATCGTAGCCTCTCCCAAGTCGAGCGTGACCGCCGCTCCGAGAACGCGCGCGCCGAGCGGCTGCGCGCGCAGGCGGCCGCCGCCAGCGACGATGCCAGCGCTTACAGGGCGCGCCTTACCCAGGCGGAGCGCCGGCGTGAAGAGGTCGCCAGCGCAGCGCAGGCCACGGAGCAGCGTTTGGGCGAGGCTGCCGCGCGGATCGAAGCAGAAGCGGTGCGTAGTCGGCGCGCGAGACAGGCTTACGAAAACATGGTGGTCGCCGCCGCCTTCACGGAAAGGCGCGTGGAACTAGGCGCCGTGCGCAGGAACGTTTTCGCCCGCGCGGCGGGGCCGGAACTCTTGGCGGAGACCCGTCGCAGCCGTCGCGCGCGGGACGAGGCTGCGACTCTCTCGGCGGCGATTTCTGAAGAGCGCGAAATTCTTGCTGACGCGCAGACAGTGATCGGGGCCGAGCAAGCCGAGTTGGGGCGCCTGATAGCTCGCACGCGCACTGCCCAAGCTCGCCTGGCGCGCGAGGCGGCCGCGGCCGAGCGGCGGGTTCGCGTGCTGGCGGCGGAAGCCACAAGTTTGCGCGAGCTCACCCGGCGGGTCCAGCGCGCCTCCGCGGCGGCGCGGCGGTCTGGCCCGAGCGCTATCCCGGCTGCTTGGGCAGCGCCGGTGCAGGGCGGGAGCATCGTCCGCGGATTTGGCGCGCAATCCGGCGGCGCGCCGGCCTCCCAGGGGGCTATGGTCCGCACCCGTCCCGGGGCGGCAATTACCGCCCCCGCCGCCGCCCGGGTCGCCTATGCTGGGGTGTTTCGCAGTTACGGCCAAGTCTTGATCCTGGACCTGGATGGGGGTTACGCTCTGGTGCTGACCGGGCTCGGCGCCGTGGGCGTTCGGGTCGGCGAAGCCCTCGCGGTGGGTCAAGCCATCGGACAAATGCCGGCCTCGGACACGACGGCGCCGGAATTGTATGTGGAAGTGCGGCGCAACGGTCAGCCTGTCGATCCGGGACGCTGGCTCGGCACGCGGGGATTCACCGCGGAGGCGAGCGCCCGCACTGGGTGATCTTGAGCTGCGGCGGGCGATCCGCCGAGGAGATGGCAATGCGCATAGCCTGGCTTGCAGCGCCGATACTTGGAGTGGCGGCGTGCGTTGGGGCGCTGGCGTGGTCGGCGCCCGAGGAGCGCGATCGCGGCGACATGTATCGCCAGCTCGACCTGTTCGCGGATGTGCTGGCGCGCGTCGAGCAGGATTACGTCACCGAGATCGACGAACACGAAGCCATTGGCGCGGCGATCCAGGGCATGCTGACTTCGCTCGACCCGCACTCCTCCTACATGGACCCCACTGAATATCGCGAGATGCAAGTGAGCGCCCGCGGCGAGTATGGCGGCCTCGGCATCGAAGTAACCACCGAGGACGGCATCGTGCGCGTTGTCTCCCCGATTGACGCGACGCCGGCGGCTCGCGCGGGCATCCAGGCCGGCGATTACATCACCGCGGTCAATGGCGAAAGCATTGTCGGCCTCACCGTCAACGATGCGGTGCGCCGCATGCGCGGCGAGGCAGGCACCGACATTACCATAACCATCGCGCGCGAGGGCGTTGAACCGTTCGACGTGACGCTGCGGCGCGAAATCATCAATGTGCGCGCGGTCACCTCGCGTGTCGAAGGCGGCGATATCGGGATCATCCGCATCTCCACCTTCAACGAACGCACAGGCGACATGCTGGCCGAAGCGATCCGCACGATTCGCAGCACCGCCGGCTCGGGCTTGCGCGGCGTAGTGATCGACCTTCGCAATAATCCTGGCGGCTTGCTCGACCAAGCGATCGAGGTGTCCGACGCCTTCCTTGACGGCGGTGAAGTGGTGTCGACGCGCGGGCGTCAGGCCAGCGACGTGCAGCGTTACAACGCCCGCCGCGGCGACGACCTCGCCGGCGTGCCGGTAGCGGTGCTGATCAACGGCGCGTCGGCCTCGGCGGCGGAGATCGTCGCCGGCGCGCTGCAGGACCGCAATCGCGGCCTGGTGGTGGGCACGGTCTCGTTCGGCAAGGGCTCGGTGCAATCGGTCATCCCGCTCAATGGCGGGCGCGACGGCGCTCTCCGCTTGACCACGCAGCGTTACTACACCCCCTCGGGCCGCTCGATCCAGGGCGCGGGCATCGAGCCCGACCTGGAAGTCGCGGCGCGCCGCGTCGATCCGGAACGGCTGCAGCGGCTCGGGCTGTCGGAAGCGGACTTGCCGAACGCGCTCGGCAACGATTCGGGCGCGCAACGGCGCGGTCTACACGTGCCCGCCGACCAGCCGCCGGAAAACTGGAATCAGGGCGAGGATTATCAAATGAAGCGCGCCATGGAATTCCTGCGCCAGGGGCTAGTGGCCGAGCGCTTGCGCGCCCGTGCCGGCTGATCAATTTATCCTTTGTCAACAAAGCTTAATGACGGCAGCACGCTAGTGACGGCGCGCGCGAATTGAGCGACGTTTCGCGCCGATGATTCGTTTGCGGGCACGCGCCTGCAAATTTTTCGAAGGTTCGCGATGGCGCCTAGATTTCCCGAGCGCTGGCCGCAGCTGAACCAGCGGGTGCTCGCCCTGGCTTCCGCCGGCGGCCTGGCGCTCTTGAGTGTGCTTGCAATCCAGTTCTTCGGCGATCCCAGTGCGGCCGGTCCGCGCCGTGTCGTGGCGCTGGCGCCCTCCCCTGCGGCCGCCGCAAGCGCGCCGCGGCTTTCTTTCGAAGAAGCCAATGAAGGCGCTGAATTCTTCGGCCTCGATGAATTGCCGGCGGCATCCGCCGAGGTCGGCGAAATCGATGGCAACGGTCAATTGCT
>JAKFYF010000035.1 GCA_021731005.1 Hyphomonadaceae bacterium | reverse complement strand
TCCTGATAGAGAACGCGCTCCCCGATCCAGTCAGGGACGATGGAGATGGCGCCGGGCGCTATCAGCCGCTGAAGCCGTCCCGACGCGATGTCCATACGATAGATATCGTGCGCCGTGTTTGCCCCCGCTCGATCGGGGAAGTTCGGCGCGACCTCAGAATTCACCACGCTGAACACCAGGGCGGTGTTGTCTGGAGCAAATTCCGGGTCATGCGCGCTCGCAAATCCGTTCCTGCCCGCCCGATAGGCAAGACGCGGGGCAAGGCCGTCGCTCCCCGCAATCCAGATTTCATTGTGCTCATCGTCCAGCGGCTGCGAGACGAACGCGAGCATCGATCCGTCTTCGGAGACTGAGACATCGGCCTCGCCGCGGTCCGCTGTCGCCACCACGCGTTCAGGCGCGCCGCCGGGACGAAGGCGATAGATGTCATTGGCGCCGGCATTGGCGCGGAACTGGTCCGGGGAGACAGGATGGGGATACCGGTTTGTCTGCTTGGCGGCGAAGTAGATAAACCCCTCCGGCGACCAGTCCACGCCGCCATTTCCTGCACTCGCAAAATCGTGGAGCAGCGGTATCTCGGCCTGCTCCACGATATCATAGAGCCACAGCCTCGATCGGCCGCCCGCTTCATTGCCTGGGTTCGGCAATTGTTCGTTGGCGACGATGTAGCGGCGGTCAAATGAAACGGCCGCATGCTCCCAATTGCGACCGAGGCCATATGTGAGTTGTTGCACGTCAATCCCGTCTGCGCTCATCACGAACAGATCGCCGCCTTTGTGAAACACAATCGCCGCGTTCGCGGGGATTGCTTGAAGCTGGAGCGAGCGAGGCGCGGTTTCGGCAGGGCGTTCACCAGCGCAGCTGAGCAGAAACAGCGTGAAGGCCATCAACATGCCCGTGTTCATGACGCAGACCTCCGCCAGCCGACATCGCCTATCGAACAAGCGGATGCGCCCGCTCAGGCGATTGGATGCGGGGGATTGGCAGGTTTTCTGTTGCGCCCAAGGCGGAGCTTTGGGCGGTTTTTTTACGCCGGCGGGGCCCCCGATGCGCTCGGCGGTGAGGCAGCCGCGCACGCATCGACCGCGGCTGTTTGCTCATTTGAGATAGCCGCCCCCATACTGGCTTGCTTCCTCTTCCGAGACGATTTCCAGCATATGGCGCGCCAGAATGCGCGCTTGTAGCGCTTCGATCTGGTTGGCTGACGCGGTGAGCCATTCTTCTTGCTCGGCGGGGCTTGCGAGCACTACCGGCATGGCTTTGGCGTGGACTGGGCGCACGAGGTCGTTGGGTTCGGTGGTGAGAAAACTGAAGAGCGTGTGCTCGCCCAGATTGGGCGCCTTCTTCGAACCGTAATCGCCTTCCCAGCTGCGCCAGATGCCGGCGAAAAACCCCATGCCGCGGTCAGGCGGGGCAAACCAGCGGATGAGTTTGGCGCCTTTAGGAGAGCTGTCCTCGTATTCGCTAAACGCCGTGAACGGGATGAGGCAGCGGTGCTGGGCGCCCAGGAGCGGGCGCCAATGGGGGCTCTTGATGTTGCGGATGTTGGTGACTGGTGCGCCGCCAAATTGCGGCGGGCCAGGGAGGCCCCAGCGCATCTTACTCCATTCCAGCGCCCCGCCTTCGCCGAACTTGAGCACTGGTCCGAAGCTCTTCGGAAAACCTTCCAACACCGCGTTGCCGAGCATAGGGTTGATACGCGTCTCCGACCATTCGTCGAAACCGTAATAGTCCTTCTCCATGCCGGCTTTGCGTATGTCGGAGGCGTAGCGGTTGCACATTCCGATTAGATTCTGACTCTTCGCAAATACTCCGGGAATTGAGTATTGGCATCCACGACAGCTCCATCAAATTGCCAGTCAGTGTAGCCATTTATCAATCGCAGATCGGCCCCACGAAGATTGGCGCCCGCGAAATTGGCCCCGCTGACGTTGGTGCCATTCCACACTGTGCCGGAAAGATCAGCACAGGCAAAATCCGCAGCGCATAGGACGCAGTCGATAAACCCTCCCGCAGCACAGTTCGCCTCGACAAACGACGAGCCGAAAAGATTGGCCCCTGCAAAGCGGAGATTGTGCAGGATTTGCCGGTCAAATCGAAAGCCTTGCAAGGCGTCGAGAAATAAATCTCTGACCTTGGGAACGTATGATTTCCCAGCTACGCGCCAATGCCATTGGCCCAGATTTACAGGCTCAGCGCAGAAGCCGATCATCCTCGCCGCGCCATCAGATTCATGCCATTCCACAGTCAGCAAACCGCCGTCTCGGTTCAGTCGACTGGATATGAAGAAGAGCGCCTGCACCGCGCCGATTATCGAGAAATCGTCATACCCCGCTTGCAGTTCGTAGGGCCCACGTGCGGACAGCGACCCAATCATCTGAAGCATTGCGGCCAATGCATTCCGCGCGATTGCCTCGGGCCATTCTTGCACCTCCTCCGACAAAAACTCCGCGATTTCGGTCGTCATTGCCGCGCCGCGAAATCCACTGACCCAATGAGCAACGGCAGCTGCCAGGTCATTTTCCGCAATGACCGCGCATTCGTGCACGCGACGCGACAAGAACTTTGCCGCGAGATACTCCCCGAAAGATCGATGTGTGAATTCGATACCCAAGTCAGTCCAGCGCGATGATACATCAAAGTAGAATGCGAGCAGCGCCTGCTGAAGATTGCGCTGCGCGATCAGCTGCTGAAGTTCGCTCTGAAGCGCGGCATCGCCCTCGCAGTAAGTCTGGACCGCGCTGGTATTTGTAAGCCGGCCATTGTTGGCCCAAGCGGCCGCGCCAATGATCTCTAGCAGGCGAGTGATGACAGGATCTTGAGGGAGATCGTCGACTTCCTGGCGCGCTTTATTGTGCCAGTCAGCTGTGATCCGCGAGACCAGCAAGTCGTAGATTTTCTTGCGGCCTTGGAGTGCCGTTTGGGTTCGATAAACCTCCTCTCTCGACAACAAATAGAGAAGAAGCGGCTCAGACGATATCTCGATGAGACCTGGTCGATTGTATAGGCTCGGCAAGTACATCGGCGCCCGGGGTCGTTGCTGGCGCCACTTCTCCCACCAATCGGAACGCTGGTCCGTCAACATCGCGGACGTCGGCGTCTGCATGGCAGTGGTGGCGTCGGCACTCAAACGATACGGCAGCAGGTAAAACGCTTGTCGAGGCGCCAAGGACAATTCGGTGGACGTTTGTTCTATCGCTGCATCTCGCCCCAAGACGAGCGCACAGTATCGGACAACCTTTTCGTTCTTGACGCTTAGCCACGCCCTAAGCTTCTCGACAAATGCATGCGACTTGTCAGAGGCCCTACTCTGCCGTGAAACCTCATCCAGTCCATCGATGACGATGAGAGCGCGCCCATCTGCCAACACCTCATCAGCGTGTTCTAGAGGCGCTGTGGCGAAGTGATTTGCCCGCTGGAAGTAAGAGTCGATTGTCTCCGGTATTCGTACATCATCGAGGTTGAGCTTCTGGAGCGGTACGTAGAGGACGAGCGTGCGCGAGGCGCTTCGATCATTAGCAACATCGTCACAAAAGAATTTCGCGAAGGTCGACTTCCCGCTCCCGGGTCCGCCGCGAATGAGTCGTATGGTATCGTTCGGATCCGACGTCGAAGATAACCAATTGCGAAGAGTCGACGCCAGATCCGTTACTTGAAAGCCGGATGTCACTCTTGATTCCGCACTCATGAATGCTGCGCGCAATCGATTCCTTCGTTTCCGCTTCTTCTTGTCCGTTGGTTGTTCGATCGGCGGCGGGATCGGGAGTGTAGAGAAGAACTTGCTGCGCAAGGGCACGTACAGCTTGCGCAAGGAGATGTCTTCACCGGGAATTGGCGCGTCGAAGGCCGCACCTAGATGCTCGTGATACTCCGTCCACTGCCGTGCCAGCGTTCCCTCGACTTCAGTCGGCGGCGCGCCGACCTCGACTTGTCCTGCTTTTTGTCGATCGCCGCCTGCCTTGCGATGAGCCGCCGCTTTCGCAACCAAATTGGCCAACCGCTGGTATTCAGGATCGGTCTTTTGCCTTGGCCAAAACACCAAAAAGAGCGCTGCTCGCCGATTCCCGGATGGGATCGTCGCGCCGGTTCGCCAACTATCGAGCGTGTTTGGGCTAACCTCTGCACCGTGCTCCGATAGGGCGGACAGAAATTCCTCGGTGCTCCATTCCATCGTCCCTTGCCTCTGGCGCGGCTTGCCGGTCCCTCGCTGAATGTGAAAGTGCAGCGCCTCCACCCACTCCGCCACCGGAGCCGCGAGATTGTTGCCATCGCCTAGGCCGTTGGCGCTCAATGGAAAATTCCTCAAAACTGGGGTTAGGTTGGGGTTCTACCAGGTTCTAACTGCGGTGTTTCAGGCGCTGCCATTTCTCACTGTTTCAGGCGGGCGGCAACACCGTCGCCCTCGTCGCCTTCGCGTTTGGAGAATGAGCAATGGAAGTCTTGATTTCGGGCATTGATGCGGTGGGCGCAATCGCATCGGCCGTCGCGGGTGGGTTGGCCGTCGGGCTGACCGTTTGGAAGGTCCGGCATGCAATGCGCACGGGCAAAAACGACGTCGAAAACGAAAATGAAGAGAGTGTGGAAGCCTAAAGCTTCCTCAGCTCAGACTTTCAGGGCGGCGCCGGATTTTCCAGCGCCGCCCTTTTTCTGCACTCGCTGCGTGTTTTTCGGCGGTTGGGGCGCGAGCCGGATAGGTCGTGACGCGGCAAATCAAAACGCCGCCGCGAGACCAGATCAAGCGGCGGCGTTCGAGCTTCGGACGTGGGGACGCCCTACTTCTTTTTCTTGGCTTTCTTGGCGGCTTTCGGTGCTGCCTTCTTCTTGGCTTTCTTGGCCATGGGATTTGATCCTTCAGTTCAGCGTCAACGCTCCGATGATTGCGATCTGAGTCGGATGCAAAACGTTAACGCGACTTGTTGGGCGTCGCCGCTGACGCGGCCGCGCTCTCGTGGCTGCGCCATCGAGCCGCGCGCGGAACGCGCGTCTCGCCCCTCCGGGCTTCGATCGCTGACGCTCGCAGGCAACGCGCGGCGGCTCGCGCCCATAGCAGACCTCTAGTCTTCTGGATCCGTAATTTGGTCCTTCATGGAGGCGAGCGTTCTCTCCGACCGATCAGTGTCTTCAGCGTTCGTGTCGACGAGTTTTCGGTTCCTCATTGTGCCAGATTTCCAACGCCCCAATTTGCGTTGCTCAATCATGCCCTCGACCTTCGCTATGTCCTCTCGGAGACGCGCCTGCGTTGCTTCTTCCATGATTTTGCCTTTCAGTTCCATGCGATAGGTATCCACCAGCGCTCGTGGCGCAGTTTCGCTCGATTCGAAAAGCAGAGGGTGAACGGCGGCGATCGCGCGGATCGGCTAACGCTCGTCGACCTGGGCCAAGCCGACGGCCTCCGTGACAACTTCGATTGCCCGGTCTGGTCGATCTGGGTCGATCACGACGATGCGATCGAAGTGATGGGCAATAGCGATGTCCGGACGTTCGCGACCGCCCAACACATGCAGCACGTTGTTGGTGAAGTCGGGCATCACTAGCCACCACTCGGCGTATTTGTGTTTGTGAGGCGCGATCTTCGCCGATTTCTCGGCGATGCAGTGGATCAGGTTCTCAGTCACCATGGGGACGACATAGCCGGCCGCATCGAGATCGCTTTCGCCTAAGGGAATGTAGCGCTCGCTCGCCGGCGTCACTCGCCGGAGCTTCAGTCTAAAACCGGGCTCTAGCTGAAAGTCTCTACGATCGCTCTCCTTGGGGCCGCCGAAACCGTCGAGCACCATGCGGATCGCGGGTTCGAGGCGCCGCCATGGCGAGATCGGACGGCTGAACGTGTAGCCTACAGCCCAGGTCTCGCCCGCCGGCGCAGAACCATAGTCCGCCAACAGCTTCAGCATGCGATGCCGCAGAGAGATCGAGGTCTCTTCAAGACCCTCCATCCCTTTTCCCGCATCGACGTTGACATTCAGCCGTCGCACTTCGACCGCGATGCGTCCGTCAATGAGGAAGTCCGGCGGGATGTTGCCGTCGGGTTCAAACACCACCGCGCCGAGGCCGAGACTTCGGAGGTGAGTTTCGACGAGGGCTTCGCTCGCATCCATGACGATGAAGCATTGCGCGATTCTGCCATGCTCCGACGCCGGCGTTCATCGCGTGCGTCGATCAGGCTGCGGATGACACGGGCTCAATTCCAAGCGCGAACGCCAGCCGCTCAATCTGCGGGAACTCGACCCATGCGGCCTTCACGCCGCCGCCGGGCGGGCGGAAGAGCGTGATCGTCTCTCGGGTTCGTTGGCTCATCACCCAGGCAATGGCTTCAGCGAGCGACCACATGTCGGTCGGGGCTTCGTGCTTCGCGACCCAGATGGTGACGGCCTCAGCATCGTCGAGCAGTTCGTGGTCGGGGATCATTGTTGCCGTCACGCATCGATCGTTCAGGTCGAATCGGTTGCGCAATTATTAATGCGGGCGGAGATGTGGGTTTGAACGACCGATACCAAAGCATCGCCTCCGGTGGCGGCCCGCCCCGGCGTCAAAGCGCATATGAGAATTTGCCAAGCCCTCGATCTTTCCGTCTCGCACGGCGTCGATCTCTATCGCCCACACTGGATGGAAGGCGGCAAAACCGGCCCACCGTTCGACATTGGCGTCCGAGTCATTGGCGCACCGGCGGAGCCCATCTTGGTGCTCAATGGCAGCAACGAACCTTGGCTGCCGGGGCGCGAGGATCTCTTTGCCGACGATTGGGAAGTCGTCTAACTGTTTAGTTTTCAGAAGTTGATGCGCCTAGTCCCGCGAACCCAAAGCGCGCGGCGGACCTTGCACCATTTGAAAATCCGGCGCGATGCGGAACAGACTCGATGAGCCCATTACCCACGCCTCAGCGAAAGCATCTCTGTAGGCTTTGCTGTGTTCGCGCAGGCCGGCGATAAATGCGCGTGCTCCGATCAGCCAACCCGTATTCCAATAGATCACCAAGCGACCATTGCGCGCCTTGCCCGACTTCTTATGGAGCGCCGATACTATGGACGGCAACGCGCCATCGCTTTCGCGCCGAATGTCGCAGTCCTCTATGTGGATGACGCGGCCATGCTGCGGCGCGCTTTCTTCAGCATCGATTTCGGCGTCGCGTTTGCGATCTGCGAGCAATGCTTCGGTTGCTTCATACGCGCACCACGGCTCACCAACTCGCTTGAGGTAGAAGTCCTCACAAGGCGCGCTGTCCTCAGCGAGCCGTGCGTGCGTCACGTTCGTTGCGCGCCCGAAATTCAACGCTATCCAGGCTTCACGCCAGGGCTTCCCACGGTTGCCCTTCATCAGCATTTTGTAGGGCAGACGCCGCTCCATTCTGCCAACGATGCGCCCGAACTCGCTTAGGCGCCGCGAGGTTCGCAAGCGCGCAACCTCGTTCGCCCAGATTTCGGCGTGGGTCGCTCCGACCCTTTCTAGACGTTCTTCGCCGTCCCAATTCTTTATCGGTTTCCGCATTCCCACATAATACCGCGACATGTGATTCGTTCGGAGCCGCAACAATGGAAGCGCTTACCCTACGCGATTGGCTGGCGATCTTCGCCGTCCTGTTTGCGGCGGGATCGCTCTGGTTCGCGTTTCGCCGGGATTGGCGCGACACACGAAACGCGCCGCCTGCAAGTTCTCGGCCCAACGTCAAAACCACCATCAACAAGAAATACTATCGCGACCGCTGGCGCTCAGTGCAGTTGCACGTCGTTCCCTCTGGCGTCCAACCGAACTTCCCATACGACCAATGGCGCATCTATCGCGCGCGTCTCATTTCGCCGCGCAGCGCCATTCTCGCACGCGCGGAAAACGATGATTACGCGACCGGCGTGTTCTTTCCTGAAACGCCGTTGCGCGAGATAGAGGGCAAACCGCGAGGCAAGCCACAACGCTTCGCGCTTGAATTCTTCATCTTGTTCGAAGGCGAGGAACGCGGTCAGCAAGCAAGGTTCAAGATCACATACGGGCCGGCGGACGAAAGCTGGCGAGCAACTAAAACCTTCACTGCGACCGTTCCAATGGATGCGCACGCGGCGCCCCCTGAGAGTGCAACTCAATGAATGTCTGTGTGATCGACTGGCCGCTCATTGTGACCGTGGTGTTGGCGCTGCTCGGCGTGGCGTTTTGGCGGCTTCAAATGATCGGCCAGCGGCGCTTCGCTGTCGCCGAAGAATCCATCGTGTGCTTCATGCTAGCGGAATCGGTGACCTTGGTGATCGCCTTTCGGAGCGGGCCTTGCGTCTGATAGAGGAAGGCGAGCGAATAGAGCACGCTCGACTGGGCCGATGTGATGTCGTCGGCGACCTCCTTGAGCACGGCGTTGTCGGCGCTGTGCGGCGAGAACGTGACGGCCATGTCGACGCCGCTGATCGGCAGATCGATCCAACTGGCCGACGGCGTCTCGCCAAAACCGTCTTCGTCATCCCAGCAGGCGTCGAACGCGGCGCGGAAGACTTTGACCGCCTTGGCGCCTTGCAACACCACCGCATTGTTCGCCTGCACGTAAAAGCCCCGCCAGCTGAAATTGGTGGAGCCGCACAACACCTTCTTCACGTTGGGACCATCGACGATGATGACTTTGTTGTGCTGCAGATTGCCCATGTGCTGACGCTTGACGTTGGCCGCCCCGGCCGACTTCTCCAGCACTTCGGCGGCCGCGTTTTCGGCAGAACCTTCCTCACCGTGCTCGCCGCTGTCGTCGATGATGATCTTCACCTTCTTCTTCAGCTTCTTGAGCGGGGTGACGAGCTCGGGAAGATTGAGGTCGTAAGCGATGACATAGACTTGGGCTCCGTCTTCGGCGGCTTCCGCCAACACTGCGGCAACTTGAGCACGCGCCTCGAACCCCATCCAGTCGTAGGCGTCATCCTTCAAGGGATGCGAGGGCTTGAAGTCGAGCCCCTCAGCGGCCTTCGCCGGCAACAGCTTCGTCATCGGTCCTTTGCTCAGATACTTTTCGACGAACGCCTGCGAGGACACGAAACCCCGCGTGAAGGCGATGTTGATCGCGTCAGGATAGGTCTCGCGCGCAAGCGCAACAGCGGCTTGTTGGACTTCGCCGTAGCTCAACTCGTCCTGAGCGTTCATGAAGACGGGCGTCACGCGATAGACGAAGGCGCCCTCCTTCTCGGCAAAGCGCGGGAAATGCGCCCAGCGGAATTTCTGTAAGGGGGCGAGCGTTGTTGGGTATTGCTCGGCACGTCGACCTTCCGGCGTGCTCTTCGCGTCAATGTCGAACGAGAGCCGGTTTTTGACGGCGAAGAAGCGGTCGCCGTCAGGTTCTTTGTACTCGACTGCGAAGCCCACGAAATCCTTGGGCGGCGGGGCGTCCTTCCAATTCATGGCAAGAAGCGCCATGCCCTCGCCGCGGTGCACTTTCAGGGTGAAGGCGGCGTCCCCGTTGTCGCCCTCGACTTGAAATTCGGATGCTTTTTTGCGCGCCATCATAGCCCCCGCGATTGCTACCCAAGCGTGTGCCGCTCTAGAGTGGGCGTCAAGGCCTACGTTGTCCCGCCATGCCGGACTTACTCTTCGGAGTCGCCTCGTGGCGTCCTCCCCTCCTCTTCCTCCGCCAACGCGTCGCGCGTTTTCCTCAACGCTTTGATGCTCGCGAGCGTGCGTTTGTGATCGGCGCCGAGCGTTCGCGTCCGAATCTCAACGAGTTTTTGTTGAATTTCGTCGGCGCCATTGAAGTCCCCGCATGACCTGCGAATAGCCCCGACATTACCCATGCTAATCTGTGTCAACGGATGCTCGCCGCCCATCACGCGCGCACAAAGCTCTAACTCCTGCTCGTAGAAGGAGCGTGCGGCGTCCAGTTCGCCCAGATCCTTCAACGCCCCCGCCAAATTGCTCATGCTCGTGAGTGTGGACGGATGCTCCGCACCGAGGACGCGGCGGCAGATCGCCAACTCCTTCTCATGGAGTGAGCGCGCGCCTGCGGCGTCGCCTTGTGCACGCAGGATCAGGGCAAGATTGTTCATGCTGGTGAGCGTCGATGGGTGCTCAGCGCCCAGCGTCCGCGTTCTGACCGACAGAAGCTGCTCCTGCACCGCCTTGGCGCGCTCAAATTGCCGAAGCATACGGAGCGACTCGGCGAGATTGTTGAGGCTAAGAAGCGTTGATGGATGCTCAGCGCCGAGCACCCGGCGCCGTTGCGCGACGACGCTCTCCTCCAGTTCAAGAGCGCGCGTATAATCGCCTTGGGCATGGGCCAGGTCGGCAAGGTTGGCGCGTGCGTTCATGGTGTGCGGGTGCAGGTCCCCGAGCACACGTTCCATGATCTCCAGTGTCCGCCGATAAATGCGTTCGGCGCCGGCATACTCCCCCATCGCGCGCAGTGTCGTCCCCAGATCGTTGGCCGCCATCAGCGCCTTGAGGTCGCTCGCTCCAAAGGCTTGCGTCAGAACCGCAAGGGCCTTTTCCTGGAGAGGCAACGCTTCTGCATACGCCCCCTGCGCCCACAAAGTGGCCGCCAGATTGTGCATCGCCGCGACAGTCGAAGGATGATCGCTTCCTTGGGTGCGCTGCCAGGCTTCGAGGGCGCGCTCCTCCAGTTCGCGCGCCTTGGCGTACGCGCCCGCTCGTTTGTGGACGTCGGCGCAAGAATTCATGCTCGCCAGCGTCCTTGAGTGTTCGAGACCAAACACGGCTTGGCACTGGGCGAGGTGAGCCGCGGCCAGCCAGGCGATGCCTTCACCGCGCGCCCCGGCGAAGCCAAGAAAGCGTTTCAGCTCTAAGCCAAGGTCTAGATCGTCCCGCGACCATTCAGAGCGCTCGGCAACGCGCGCTCTGAACGCTTCGCACAACGCCGGCTCGGGGTCGCCTCGATCCTTTAATGCGAGCCAATGGCCCAGCAGCTCAACATCGCCGCGCCGCCGCATCAGCGCGAAGCGATCGAGGTCGCAAAGAAAGGCGTGCAGCCGGTCCCTTTCGCCGGCGGCGCGCAGCTGGAACGGCGTCTCCTCCGCATGGCGCTCATCCTGCGCCAAGTGTTCGAAATGGTCGGCGAGCAACAGGCGAACGCGCCGCTCTTCGCCTTCATCGGCAAGATAGCGCCGCGCCACCGCCGCCCGAATGAAGTCGTGATTGAACGTCACACGGCCCGCTTGGTCACGCAGGCCTTGACCCAAGCTGTTGCGCACGAGGCTCCACGTTTGCGGCGTGACGCCGGCAAGCGAGACAATTTCGGCCTCTTCGAGGCCGGCGCGGGCCGCCCAGATCAACGACGTCATCATCCGCACGGCGGTCGTCCCGTAATCGCTCTCCAAGCGCTCGAGGATGCGATCCAACAATTCGGCCACGTCGGCGGCCGCCAAACAATTGTTCAGCCGCTCGTCAAATCCTCGCTCGATGGCGGAGAAGCGCAGCTCCTCGAGCACCGTTTTCAAGAAGAGCGGTGATCCCGCTTCTGGGTGGTCAAGCAGGCGCGCCACGCGCTCATCCGACAGCGCACGTCCCCATCGGTCAGCCGTCTGCACAATGAAACGACGCCGGTCGGCCAGAGTCAGCGGCGCCACGTCATGGATCGGCCAGCCGCGTCGCTGCCATTGCGAACCCGTCGCGTCAGCAGAACTAGACGCCAAGACGCGTACATTCCCGGACGCGATGTGGGGAAGCCAGCTGATAGCGCCTTCGCCTGGCGCCTTTTCTATCCCGTCGAACGCCAGCACGATCTGCGCCCCACGCGAAGCCGCTGCCGCCGCTGCGCGATCGAGGCGTGCGGATAGACCTTCGATCAAAGCGTGCTGCTCGGACGGGATCTCGACGGCGTCGCCGGTTTCTCTGTTCAGGTGCTCCCACAGTCTCCGCGCGATCGCAGCGGGCTCTGCGCTATCGGATGACGCGGCGAGATAATGCTCAAACAAGATCTGCTTCGGCGCGATGGCGCGGCGGCGCGCGATCCAGTTTGCGATCAGCGTGCTTTTGCCAGCGCCTGAGACACCGGCCAGCAACAACGGCGCCGCTCCGTCGGCATTCGCCCAGGCATCGAGCGCCACCATGTGATGTTCAGCGCCGATGTGCAGAGCCTGGCGTTCGCGTGCGAACGCTGTGTGCAATTGAGCGTCAAGCGACGAAGGCGCGGGGGCAGCGCCTAGACTGGCCTCAAGCGCAGGCGCGAGTGCGGCTTCGACGGCCGCGCCGATGTCCTCGGCGGTTTGATACGTGATGACGGTCGCCCCGCTGGCGCGGACGCGCCGCTTTAAATCAGCCAGCCTCGCCCGCGCCTCCGGCGGCTCGGGCGCCTCGGCGTTGACCTCGTTCGAGGCTGCATCTCGCTCGAAGAAAAACGCTTTCTTCGCAAGCGCCGGATCCCTCAGCACCCCATGTATGATTTCGAGTTCGGTCAGGCTGCGCCCAGCCCCATCTCGCAGGACGGAAAACCGTTCGACCAGCGCTTCGCTGATCTTGTCGGCGCTGAGCGCGGTGCCGTAGCGATCGCCAAGCAGGCCCACAAAGCCTTCCCGGCAGCGCTCGACCTCCAGAAGGCAGAGCGCGATCGTTTCGCCGCGCTCCGATTGCTCTTTGGTGATGCCCCAGCGCAAATCCACTTCCAGCACCTCGACGCCGCGCGATCGAAAGGCGGCGCGCAAGGCTGGAAATGTTTGCCGAATGAGAATGTCGCGTTCGCGATGCATGTCGCGGAAGGTCGAGGAAAGGAATACGCGGAAGCAGCCACGGGCGTCCGCAGCGTGTTCCTTCGTGTCCCCGGCGTCGCCGACCTCGTTCATCGCCTCGTTCGCCTTCCGCCCGCTATTTGATGTAGCCCCCGACATATTGCGCCGCTTCGTCGTCGGGCACGATTTCGAGCGCCTCGCTCGCCAATACGCGCGCCTGGATTTCGCCAACCCGATCAGCGGGCGCGGCGAGCCATTCCTCCCGGTCGGCTTCGGCGCGCAAGATCACGGGCATCGCCTTGGCGTGGACCGGACGAACGAGGTCGTTGGCTTCCGTCGTGAGAAAGCTGAACAGCCGATGCTCGCCGACATTGGGCTCTTTCTTCGAGCCGTAATCGCCGCGCCAGGTTCGCCACATGCCGGCAAAGTAGAGCATGCCGCGATCGGGCGGCGCGAACCAGCGGATCACCTTGGCGCCCTTCGGCGAGTCGTCTTCGTACTCGCTGAAGGCCGTGAACGGCACAAGGCAGCGGTTCGTTGGTCCGAGCAACGCGCGCCAGTGCGGACTGGCGATGTTGCGGATGTTGGTGACCGGCGCGCCGCCCATACTGGATGGGCCTGGCAAGCCCCAGCGCATCTTCACCCATTCCAGCGCGCCGTTATCGCTCTTGCGAATGACCGGACCGAAGCTCTTTGGGAATATTTCAAGCACGGCGTTGCCGAGCACCGGATTGATGCGCGTCTCGCTCCATTCATCGAAGCCGTAATAATCTTTCTCCTTGCCGGCTTTTCTGATGTCGGAGGCGTAGCGATTGCACATGGGGCGGGAGATTAGCGCGCTGGGCGCCGCCGCGCTACGCGCGGCCGGGCTCTTGGTCCGCTGAAAGCGGACCCGAGCCGCGCCCGTCTTCAAAGGCGATTGGGGCGCGTCTCGGCCCTGGCGGGCGGCGATCCCGGGCGCGGGGATGGGGCGGGTGTCGCGTGAACTTCGAGCGCGCAAGTGCTGGGTTTAAAGCAAACGGCGAAGCTCGCGTTTGAGCGGCGCAAGCTCGCCGAGGAAGCTCTGCACCATCGCGGTGAGGAATGGCGCGGCCCTGAGCCTCGCCATATCGAACGGATGGCCCGCGCGGATCGAGAGTGCGTGCATGAAGGCCAGCTGCGCGCGCCCGTTGCCGTCCCTGAACGGATGTATGGCGTTGAGCTCGCCGAGGAACGCCGCGGAAGCCTCGATGAACACGGCTGGCGTCGCTTCCCCCCTGAAGGGGCGTTGCCGCAATCGCGCCAAGAGCCGCGTCATCTGCGCATCGATGTGCTCGGGATAACAGAAGGCGTTGCCGCCCTTGGCTGTGCGCACCGTCCTGTAGCGGCCGGCCCAGGCATAGACGTCGCCAAAGAGGTGGTGATGAATAGCGCGATAATGGGCTGGACCAAAGCGGCCTCGCGGCAATGGCTCCTCGGCGCGCAGCGTCGACATTTCCAATTCGAACGCCTGCAGCGCCTTGGCCTCGCCAAGCCCCGCCTTGTTCCTCAAGACAAAAGTGCCCTTGTAGCAATACGGGTCTTCAAAGACCTCGTAGCCCGAGCTGCTCATTTGCGCTTGGACGCCCCATAGGCGCGCAGAATCTCGGCGCGGCGCTGGTCCTGGCTCATCCCCTTGGTCTCTTCGAGCCGCGCGCTGCTGGCCTTGCTCAGACGCAGACCTTCGACCTGCGCCATCGAAGCATAGGCCTTGGCCCCCAAGGGGCGATCATAATCTGTCCGACCTGACTTGCTCATGGGTCCAAATATAGCCGATCGAGGCTGAATTGACAGTGAAGCCGCCGCCTCCGGCCGCTCTTTTCCGTCAAGGCCGACCGGCCTTCCAAGTGCGCCTGGGGAAACTGACAAGGCCAAAATAACGCCATCGCTCAAAGCCGTAATAGCCTCTCTCCTTGCCGGCTTTTCTGATGTCGGAGGCGTAGCGATTGCACATGGGGCGGGAAGTGTAAGAGTTTGGGCGCCGCCGCGCTACGCGCGGCCGGGCTCTTGGTCCGCTGAACGCGGACCCGAGCCGCGCCCCTCCTCAAAGGCGATTGGGGCGCGTCTCGGCCCTGGCGGGCGGCGATGGGGCGGGTGTCGGGTGAACTTCGAGCGCGCAAGTGCTGGGTTTATAGCAAACGGCGAAGCTCGCGTTTGCGCGGCCGGGTCACCGTCATTCGAGTCAGGGCGAGCGATTTCACGCTGCGCCCAGAACCGTGCTTGAACCTGTCGGTTCAAACGGCGCCCGAGGTTTGGCCCCCTTGAGCCACGAAACGCCGCTGCGCCAAGAGCGTCGCAATGGATTGGCGCCCATGCGCCGGCCCAGTGACGTTGGCGCGCGCCAGCTCATGAAGTTTTCACGCACCGGACCGCCAGTAACGCGAGCAATCCCGAACCGAGCACTGCAAGGCTGACCAGCGCGCCCGCGCCGGATTCCGAAGTGACGTAGCTCAAGCTTGAGGCGAGCATAGCGAGACTCGAGAGCACAAAGACGATCGGCAAGATCGGATAGAGCGGGACTTTGAATGGCCGCACTGCGCGTGGCTGACGCAGGCGCAGCGCGATCACGGCGGCCCCGCTCATGGCCAGGAACAACCAATAGACCGGCGCGGTGTAGTCCACCAAGGTGGAAAATCCCTTGTAGAAAGCGCCAAACACGACAAGCGCCACCGAGATCAGGCCCTGCGCCCAGATCGCGGCGGTGGGAATTTGTCGCCGCTCGTCCCAGCCGCCGATGCGCGCCAGCGCCGGCCAGTCATGCGCGCACGCGTAGGTCGTGCGCGCGCCGACGACGATTGTGGCGTTTATGGAAGTGATCACCGCAAAGGCGATGGCGAGCGCCGTCACCAGGCGCGCCCACGGGCCGAACGCCTTGGCGATCAGATCGGCCGCGGGCGCGCTCGACGCGGCGAGGCCCTCGAGGCCGAGTCCGTACCAGAACGCCCAGTTCACCGCCATGTAGAGCGCGGTGATCATCGCCACCGCCAGCACCAGCGCGCGCACCATGCCGCGGCGCGGGTCGCGCACTTCGGCCGAGAGCGTCGCCACTTCGCTCCAACCGCCGAACGCCAGCAGCGCATAGACCAGCGCGTAGCCGAACCCCGGCGGCGGGCCAGGCGCGTGCGCGAGGTCCAATCCTTCGACGGCGGGCACCCCCTGTGTGATAAGGGCGACCGCCGCCGCGACCATGGCCAGCAGCCCTACGATCTCAAGGCCGGTCAGCCCGTAATCGGCCGCGTCGTTGCCCTGGCCGGCGCCGCGCAGGTTGAAGCCGGTAAGCGCGACAACAGAAAATGCCGCATAAAGCGGCGCGCCGATCTCGCCGAGCGGGACGACTACGTTGAGATAATCGCCGAGCACATAGCCCAACAGCGCGATGGAGCCGCTATTGATCACGGTAAAGCGCGCCCACGCGAACAAGAACGACCAATCCGATCCAAACGCCAGGCGCAGGAAGTGATAGTCGCCGCCCGGATGCGGGAAGGCCGTCGCCAGTTCAGCGTAGCAAAGCGCGCCGATGAGCGTGACGATGCCGCCAATCAGCCAGGCCGCGAACAGCCAGACCGGCGAGCCCGCGGCTTCCGCCACCAAAGCCGGCGATCTGAAGATGCCCGCGCCCACGACCATGCCGACCGCCAGCATCGCCACATAGGCCGAGCTGACGTGGCGGCGCGGTTGAGCGGGGGCTTCAGACATCAGTTCGGCCACTCCGCTCCGCGTATTCGCGGATCAGAAACTATAATTCATCCGCGCGTAATAATAGGCCCCGTTCATGCCGATCGGCGAAATCACATCGTAGGGAAACACCCCGCCGGTGAAGATGTCGTCGTTCGAGCGGTCGGGGTAATTGTCTAAGATGTTGGCCCCGCCGAGGCTGAACTCAACCCTGTCATTGACGCGATACCCAGCTTCGAGATCGAGCTGCGTTTCCGCGCCATAGGTTTGTTCTGGCTCGAAGCCGCCGCCGAAATTGAATACCCGGCGGGTTTCGCCGTAGCGTATGACGCGTCCGAGCAGCGAGAGATGGTCGCCGCGCCAATCGGCGGTGAAGGTGAGCTTCTCGCCGGGCGCAGCGTCGACCAGAGTGTTGCGCTCCTCGATGCCGAACAACGTGCCGGTGACGCCAAGCGAGGCGAGATCGACCGGATCGGGGCGAACCGATTCGATGCTGGTGTCGGAGGAATTGTACGCTGCGGTCAACGCCAGATCGCCGCCCATGACATCGACGCGATAGGTGGCGACGACGTCAAACCCTTCCGTCGAGGTGTCGAGCGCGTTGGTGAAGAAATTCACCGCCGCCACATTGGCGACGCCGAAATTGTCGAAGATGAACGTCTCCAGATCGCCCCCTTCGATACGCTCCGACAAGGTGATGCGGTCGGCGATGTCGATGCGGAAGGCGTCGATCGAAAACGTGAAATGATCGCCGCCCCGGGCGGTGAAGCCGAGCGTGTAATTGGTGCTGGTTTCCTCCTTGAGGTCTTGTGCGCCAAGGGCGCGGGCGATGGGGCTGGAATTGCGCAGCGTGCGCACCGTTTGCAATGCGCCGCCGGCGCCGAATTGCGTGGTCGAAAAGGCGAAATCGATCTGCGACAGCGACGGCGCGCGGAATGAATTCGAGATTGAGCCGCGCAGCGCCAAATCGTCGGTAAGTTCGTAGCGGCCCGCCACTTTGCCGGAGATGGCCTCGCCGAAGTCCGCGTAATCCTCGAACCGGGCGCCGACATCGACCAGCAGCCGGTCGGTCAGATTAACCGAGGCTTCGGCGTAGGCGCCGTACACATCACGGTCGGCGTCGGCGGTGTCGGCCGGCGCCAGCCCCGGCCCCGCTTGCGCGCCGACGGGCACATCCGGAATTGGGCCCTGCTGGTAGGATTGCGGATCGCCGGGCGAGGTCTTGAACGCTTCGTTGCGAACTTCCAGACCCCAGGCGAAATCGACCGGCGCTACGCCCAGGCTCCAGTCCAATTGCCGAGTGAAGTCAGCGTTCAAGGTGACTTGTTCGTACTCGAATCCGGCCAGGTGAAAGCTGGTCTGGCTGGCAGCTCCGAACGAGGCATTGAGCGAGTTCTCGACGCCGAAATCAAAACTATTGGCCCCGTAGCTCGCCGACAGGTCGTAGCCCCAGCCGCCCGCTTCGCCGCGCATGCCGCCAGTGAACGAAGTGTCGGAATTGTCGCCAATGGTGTTGGGGCGATAGCCATTGGGATAAATCGACACCACGTTGCGGGTATCGTCGGGATAGCGGAAGAACGCCGCCCCGCTGGCGTCGCGCTGGCTATACAAGGTGAACGCATAAAGTTCGCCGCCGCCGCCGAGACGATATTCGCCATTGGCCCAGAGGCTGAGGTCCGTGCTTTGCGGATCGCCCGGCCGATAGAGCCGCTGGTTCAACAGCGCTTCGTTCGCTGAGCCATCGCCCAGCGGTGTGGGGAAAATGAAGAAAGCGCCGCCCTCGGCGCCGCCGCGGTTGGTCTCCTGGCGATCGCGGTACTCAGCCCCGAAGCGTACGAAACCGCTTTGGCCCAACGCGAACGCGCCTTCCGCCGCGGCGATGATGGTATCGCCATCGGTGATGCGCTCGGTGCGCTCGCCGCTTTCGGTGAACGGCGCCGAGAACACCGGGAAGGTGAAATCGGTGACATGGGCGCCATAGCTGAGGCTGAACTCGCCTCCCGTGGGCGCATCATCCAGGATGATATTGATCACCCCGGAAATGGCGTCGGAGCCATATTGCGCGCCGGCGCCGTCGCGCAGGATTTCAATGCGGGAAATGGCGTTGAGCGGGATCGAGTTGAGGTCAACGGGCGTTGTGCCGCGGCCAACCTTGGATTCGAGATTGACCACCGATGTCGTGTGCCGACGCCGGCCATTGATCAGCACCAAAGCCTGGTCGGGTGAAAGCCCGCGCAATTGCGCCGAGCGCACCATGTCGGCGGGGCCTGAATTCGATTGGCGCTGGAAATTCACTGAAGGCGAGATCGATTGCAGCGCCGCGCCCAGCTCGCCCCCGGTGGCGCCCGAACGCGCCAGCGCTTCGCTTGACACCACGTCAATGGGAACCGGCGAGGTCAGCACGGTTCGCCCGGGCGCGCGGGCGCCGGTGACCACGATTTCGTCCTCGGCGTCCTGCGCGAACGCAGGCGCCCCCATCGACAGCGCCGCCAGCGCCCCGCCAAGCAGCAAGGAATAAGAGCGTCCAGCTTTCATTGCATCCCTCGTCATTGTCCCCGTCTTGCGCATCTTACGCTGGACCCCGTAAAATGGGCAAATCCGCCAAACGCACACTGGGCGTGGGCACGCTGGTCTGCTGGCCCTGACGCGCCCCCAGCGCTGCGCGGCTGGCGCGCTCCAACCGGGTCAGCGGCTCAGGGCCAAAGCGCGTTGAGATAAGCCGCGATCCGCACGCCGCCCTGCATCAGGCGCGTATCGATGGTTTCGCGGTGTTGGTAGGCGTAGTCCCAGGAGAGCTCCACGCCCTCGGAATAGATGGCGTCGCGGATCGCCGCGCTCTCGGTGATCCAAACCAGAGGGTCGGGCTCGCGCCACTGACGGCGAAGCTCAGGCGTGATGCGGCGCGTCAAGAAGGCGGCGAACTCCGTGTAAGAGAGCCCGCGTCGATCGATGAGCCCGGAATCCCAGACCGCATGCAGATTTGTCGGTTGGCGAAACAAGCTGACCTGAAGCTGATTGCCGCCCTCGTCGGCTCCATTGCCCGCATGCAGGGGCTGATGAAGATCGCCAATGATGTGGACGCTGAAGCGCAGGGCCACTTGCTTCTGCTCGCGCGTCGCGCGCGGATCGCGCAGAGTCGCCGCGAACTGCCGCAACGCGGTTACAGCATCTCCCTCAGGCGGCGCGCCTAAATCGGCATAGCTCTGGCCCGCCGGCACGGTGACGTAGTGCCAAGAATTGGCCGTGCGCTGCCAGAACAGATCTGGGTTGGAGCGCATTTCATCTGGCCATGTCGACGCCTCGGCTAAGCTCTCATTGCCCAGGATGGCGCGCAGCTCACGTGCGGCATGTCGGTTCAGCAGCGGCGCAGCGATCGCGCCGGTGACGCGGTGGCCAGTTTGGCCCCAGGCAAACGCGCTGCTCGGCGCAAGCAAGATGAGAAACGCGGCGAGTAAGGCTCGCATTGAAATCCCCCTGGAAGGCGGACGGCGCACTGGCATGAGAATGCAAAGCTCTGATGACAGGCGATGGCGTCGGCGCCTGCTATTTCCCGAGCAGGCGCAGCACGCCCACGATCACGAGCGCAATCACAAAACCCCCGCCCAGCGCCTCAAGGGCGGTTGAAACTATCGATTGGCGCGGGCGCGGCCCTTTGCGCGGCGGCGGCGGGTCAGAACGCACTTGGGTTTTGCCCTTTCTCGAAACCTTCGCTGCTGACGCTGCCCCGTTCTCCAGCCTTCGCGGCGGCAGGGTCGATCCAGTGCGCTCAAGATTTGCCCTTTCTCGAAACCTTCGCTACTGACGCTGCCCCGTTCTCCAGCCTTCGCGGCGGCAGGGTCGATCCAGTGCGCTCAAGAGCTGAGCGTTGCTGGATGCGCCCTGAGTTCAGCACGAGATCATTCGGGTGGGTCTTGCACCACCGCGAGGGATGGCGACGCGTACCGAAGACCATGAGGGTCTCGGCGCGCCTTTAGGAAGCGCAGCGCCGAAGAACGCCGCGTAGCAATCGTGTCCCGCGATCTCGTCGCTGAACCAATTATGCAGGGCGACACCGAATTCGGGACCCTCTTCTAAACCGTCGTATCGAAGCGGGGTTCCGGGCGCCAGCCAAACATCATCTGACATCCAGGCAAGCTAGCATCACAATGGCGCGCCGTGAAATGGCTGCCCTGCTCCCACGCGAGGCATTGGGCCCAGTTGGGTCTCGGCGCGGACCGCGCGCCGAACGGCATGGGATGGTCTTGGCGCCAATGGATTGGGCCAATGGATTGGGGCAATGGATGCGGGCGTCGCCGCCTGCGGCGGCCGCGCGTTTGTGCTGACGCACGAAGCCGCGCCGCTTTGCCAGTCGAAAGAGGCGCGTCTTCGCCCTCCGGGCTGCGCTCCCTGACGCGCGAACCGCAAGCTCAAAGGGGTCTTATTTTACGAAATCCTGCGAACCAGGCGCCTTAAAAGACGCTTTCCTGCACGGCGCCATGCACCAGCGCGCTCAGACCTCTCGTTCGCGGTTGATTATCCGGCGCACATTATCAATCAATACCAACCTCTTATTGATTTTAAATGTTTTTTTGAACACCCCTACTCCCACTCGATTGTTTCGCGAAAGGATATGCCGCTGTATTTTCGTGCCTTTTGCGAGAGAGGCAGACAAACCACCGACATTTCCTCCGTCGCGCATTTCCGCTTGCCGTCGAATGTTGGCGGATGACGACAAGGGCACCGCGACAAACGACTGATCGCACTAATCTGAACCCGTAATCTGAATGCCATCGTGCTCGGCGGCGTCAAGGCTCGCTCCGCTTTTCGCCCTGACGCCGCCTGCGCGCGATGGCCACCTGGAGGTGTCGGGACGCAGGGCTTTGTCTTTGGCCACTGGCGAACTGTGCGCCTCCGGCGCGGGCCGAACTCAGGGCTGTTGAAGTGGCAGCCAATCGATCGGCCAGAGCTCACGGCTCAAGCTCAACAAAACGCTTCTTTCGGGACGTCAGGCTGCGGTCAGACAGCGCCGCTAGACCAAATTCCGAAAGGAGGCGATCATGTCTAACGAATTACACCCTAAGCCGCACCTGATCCGCGTTTGGGATCCGGGCGTGCGACTGTTTCACTGGCTTCTCGTCGTCGCCATCGCGCTCGCTTTTCTCTCTTCCGAGGAGGACAGCGCCTTCTCTGCCTGGCACATCCCCATTGGATGGATCGCAGCGCTGTTGATCGCGTTTCGACTGGTTTGGGGATTTGTCGGCGGCGAGCACGCGCGCTTCGCCAACTTCATTCGTCCCTCGAAGATTGGTCCCCATATCCGCCACCTGCTCTCGGGCAAGGCGACGCCGTCCATAGGCCACAATCCACTCGGCGCGCTCGCCGTTCTGGCATTGCTCGCCCTGACCAGCGCAACCATCGTGACCGGTGTAGCTGGTGGCGAAGGCGCCCACGAACTCATCGCCTACGCGCTGCTTGCACTTGTAGGCGTCCACGTGGCGGCGGTGCTCGTCATGTCGCACCTCGCCAAGGACAACCTTCTGCTGGCCATGGTCACGGGCAAAAAGCACGCCGATCGTTATCCTGACGCTCATGACGCAGCGCCACCGGCAAGTCTGGCCGTTCCTGTCGCGGCCCTCGCCGTGGGCGCCGCAGCCTTCGGCGCCACACGTATCGATCCGCAGGCCTTTGCACCGCACGCCTCTGCGGAATCCAACGAGGCGGGAGAACGCGACGGCGGAGAACATGGCCGCGATGGCGACCGTGACGAAGACTGATTTGGCTCAAATCCTTCTGAAAGAACCCAAGCTATGAAGATCATTCTGAGTATCGCCGCCTCGTCCGCTTTGGCCCTGACCGTGCTTGGCTTCACCGCGCCAGCCGCTTCGGCAAGGGAGCACATTTGCGCCGCCCGCGCGGGGCAAGCTGAGTTGGATAGCGCTGCCCTGACACGCTCGCTGGCGGCCGCCGGCCTGACAAGGATCGGCGATTGGGAGCGAGAAGGCGGCTGTATCGAAACCCGCGCCCGCACCGTTGACGGGCGCGCCGTCGAACTGATCCTTGATCCCTATGCTGGAACGATCCTGCATCAGGAACGCGAAAACACGGAAGGCGGCGAGCGCGATGGCGAGGCAGAAAGCCGCGAGCGAACCGATCGTCGATCTTAAGACGCGCCCATGCGCATCCTGATCGTCGAAGACGCTACGAGACTTGCCGCCTTGCTGGCGGAAGCGCTGGCGAAGCATGGCTTCGCCAGCGACCGCGCCCCCACCTTGTCGGCGGCGAATGACGCCCTGGCCGCCGCAGCCTATGACGCCATTGTCCTTGATCTCGGATTGCCGGACGGCGACGGCTTGGCATGGCTGAAGCGGCGGCGAAGCGCGTCCCTGCCGCCCGTGCTCGCGCTCACCGCGCGCGGGACTTTGACCGAACGCGTGGCCGGCCTCGACGCTGGCGTCGATGACTACCTCACCAAGCCGTTTGCCGCCGACGAAGTTGCCGCGCGCTTGCGCGCGCTGCTGCGCCGCTCTGGACCGCGCGCTGCGCCAATCCTCTCGGCTGGACCAATCTCATTGGATGTGGCGGCCCGACGCGCGACCGTCAGTGGCGCCACGCTCGATCTCTCTCGGCGAGAACTGGATCTCTTGGAATTGCTGATGCGCCGCGCAGGCGCCGTGGTGTCGAAGGACGCCATCGAAACGGCGCTCTATTCGTTCGACTCCGAAGTCACGCCAAACGCGGTTGAGGCCATTGTCTCGCGCCTGCGCAAACATCTCGATGAAGCCGGCGTCTCGGGCGTTCTGCACACAATTCGCGGCGTCGGCTATTTGCTGGAGGACCGGACGTGAGGACCCGCTCTCTTGGCGGCAGACTTGCTCTGGGCCTCGGGCTCGTCGCTGTGCTTGGCGCCTTCGTGCTGCTGGGACTGGTTGCGCTTGAATATGTCGTCGGCTCGGACGAGCCGCTGACAGCAATGCAATTGGCGCACGAAGTGGCCGATCACGTCGTGGCGCCGCTGATCATTCTGCTGGGCCTCGTGGCCGTCGCAGGCGCGATGGTCATTCGATCGGGGCTGCGCCCCTTGACGCAAGCGGCGATAGATGTGGACCGGGCCGCGCAAACAGCGCCCCGCGGCGTCCGCATCGACCACAACGCCCTTCCTGCCGAGGCCCAACCCTTCGCTGCGGCGGTCAATCGCTTGCTGGCGCGTCTGGACGCCGCCGCAGAAGCACAAGAAGCCTTTGCCGCCGATGCAGCACACGAACTCAAAACGCCCCTCACGATCTTGTCGCTTGAGCTGGAAAAATTGCCGGGCGAAGTCGCGAAAGGCTTAAAGGATGATGTCGCAGCCTTAAGCCGGCTGGTCGACCAATTACTCTTACTGGCGCGGCTTGACGCTCAATCCGCCGCGGAAACGCCGAGAGAATCGATCGACCCGAAAAACATCGCCACCGATCTGATCAGCGCTCTGGCGCCGATCGCTCTCAAATCCTCACGCAACCTCGCATTCGAAGAAGTCGGCGGGACGACATTCCTTGGTCGCCGCGAAGCGGTAACCGCCGCCCTGCGCAACCTCGTTGAAAACGCCCTGCGGGCGACGCCCGAAGGCGGCACAGTCACGGTCATTGCCGGTCCGGGCCCGCGTCTGGCGGTGCGTGACGAAGGACCCGGCCTCTCACCAGAACGCGTGGCTGAACTCTCCAAACGCGGCGTACGCGCAGACCACGCCAGTCCGTCGGGCGCCGGCCTCGGCCTCGCCATCGTCGCGCGCATCATGACTGCACACGGCGGCGCATTGAGCGCCGACGCACAGCGTCGCGAACTCACCCTCGATTTCAACACCCGCGAAGGGATCCGCCAATGAGCCGTCTCCGTCTTCATACCGAACGTCATGCCGTCGATCGCATCGGCTGGTTACGCGCAGCTGTGCTGGGCGCAAATGACGGCATTGTCTCAACCGCTAGTCTCATCGTTGGCGTCGCCGCCGCCGCCGCAACGCGAGGCGACATTCTCCTCACAGGGATCGCCGGACTGGTCGCCGGGGCCATGTCGATGGCCGCCGGCGAATATGTCTCGGTGAGCTCGCAATCAGACACGGAAAAGGCAGACCTCGCCCGCGAGACCAAGGAATTAAGCGACGACCCCGGCTTTGAACTCGAAGAACTCACCCAAATCTATGTCGAGCGCGGCCTTGCGCCGGACCTCGCGCGGCAAGTGGCCTTGCAATTGTCGGAAAGAGACGCGTTGAAAGCGCACGCACGCGATGAATTGCACATCTCGGACATGACGGCCGCGCGTCCCGTTCAAGCGGCTCTGACATCGGCTGCAACGTTCGCCATCGGCGCGTCATTGCCGCTTGTGCTCGTGCTGGTTGCTCCCGTGGCCACACTCGTTCCGGCGGTCTCAGTAGCGTCGCTGGCGTTTCTCGCCCTGCTCGGCGCCGTTGGCGCCCGCGCAGGCGGCGCCAACATGGTGACGGCGGTCATTCGAGTCACATTCTGGGGCGCCATAGCCATGGCGATCACTGCCGGCATTGGCCGCATCTTCGGAGCGGTCGTCTAGATCAAGTCCTACGCCAGCTTCCGTAGCTACGTCACGACAGTAGAATGTCGCGCAAATGCTTAGCGATGATTCCTTCCTCGTCAGCGCGCACGACCGCCACGCGGATCGCGCTTCCAGGCACGTGAATCTCGTCCGCATTCGCCTCATTCAGCGCGCTGTCGATGCGCACGCCCAGCCAAGCGCATGCGGCGCCAATGCCGGCGCGAACGACCGGCGCATGCTCGCCGACGCCGGCAGTGAACACCAGCGTGTCAACTCCGCCTAGCGCGGCAGCGAGAGAAGCAATTTCACGTTGAACCGACTCGATGAAGAACGACACAGCTTCAGCCGCTTGCGGGCGCGCGCTTGCAAGCAGTCGTTGCATGTCCCCGCTTTCGGACGAAAGCCCCAGCAAGCCGGATCGCCGATATAGCACGTCGCGCACCTCTGAGATGCTCATGCCCAGCTCTTCCAGCAGATAGAGAATTGCACCGGGGTCCAGGTCGCCGGGGCGCGTGGCCATGGGGATGCCGCCCAAGGGCGTCATGCCCATGGTTGTGGCCACGCTCACGCCATCCCTGAGCGCACAAAGGCTGGCGCCGGCGCCAAGATGCGCAACGATTGCGCGCCCGCCGCCGCCATAGCGCTGTCTCATCACCTGAGCTGCGTGTTCGTATGACAGGCCATGAAAGCCGAAGCGCCGCACGCCGCGCGCCGCCAATTCCGCGGGCAGCGCGAAAACTTGATTGAAGCGAGGTTGCGCCGCATGAAACGCAGTGTCGAAACATCCCCACTGTGGAACATCTGGCGCGTGGCGCGCTACCAGATCAATTGCGGCCAGGCTTGCCGGCTGATGAAGGGGCGCGAGCCGCTCAAGCTGAGAAAGCGCCTCGACCGTTTCCGTGGTCAGGAGCGTTGGCCGCGTGAAGTCAGCGCCGCCGTGAACAATGCGATGTCCCACAGCGACCAACTTCGATCGATCCAGGCAAGACAAGGCCGAATCAAGCGCATGTTCGATTGCCGTGCGCAGGTCGGTCACGAGCGCGCCGCAAGAGCCTACTGATAACCCTTCACCCACTCGCCGCAGTCTTAACTGCGGTTGGTCGTCGATGCTGGATACCCCGCCGCGCAGAAGCTCGGAACCGGCGGCGCGCGGGAATGCCGCGAACTTTACGCTGGACGAACCCACATTGAGCGCGAGGAGCCACTCGGGCATGCATTCGCTCCCCTACCAGAGCGCCGTCGGATCGCCGCGCCCGAGCACGGCGGCCTCTTCCGGCGGCGTCAACCAATCAGAAGCCGAAACGCCGATCAGACCAGCTGCTGAAACGATGAGGTGCGCCCATGTGCATCGGTTCGCGAACAACATCCCCATGGCGTCGAGCGTACCGCCCCGACTGAGATACCCGTGGGCGCGCAACTTATCGGGTCCTTCGTCGATGCGCCGCAGCACACCGATCATAACCTCCGGCCGCGTGTGGCTGACAAGCACACGCGGCACACCCGCAGGAAACATGGTCTGGATATTTTCATCCGACACAGTGACCCGCGCCTCGAACTCGTCGCGCGGCGTACGCAAGCGGCCTGGCTCAAGGATGCAGGTTGTCAGAACCCGCAAACCCCGCTCGCGCAATCTGGCCGCCGCTCGTTGCGCCTGCATGAGCTGATAGGCGCCAACGGCCACCAGTTGAAGCTGAGGCCCGCTCGTCAGCTCCACGTGCGCCGCGCCTTGATCAAGCGCCATCGAAGCCGACGCGCCATCAAAGATCGTCGGCACGGGCCGCTTGGCCGCAATCAGGCACCCGATCACGCCGCGATCAGAATACACGCGACGGAGGCATTCGACCGCCGTCGCAGCATCGACGGGGAACATCACCCGCGACACGTCTGACATTTCCCCCAGCAACGCCTCGCCAATGGTCGGGTCTTGGTGGGATTGCTGGTTCTTGCCGTTCTCCCAGGTGTGCGATGTCGCGACCAGCGGCATCCCAATCCATTGCGGCGGCCGCCCGGCCTCGATTTGCTGCCGCGCAAAGATAATATCCTGGCGCAGCGCGCCGAGCATCTTCACCGCGAACGCTTCGTAGGTCACCGCGAGATTGAGTCCGCCCTTATTGCCGAGCGCAGCGCCGATGACGGCCTCTTCATTGAGAGCAGTGATGACCGAACCATGGATCGATTCCGAGCCTCCTGGCTCGGGACGATTGACCCGATGCTTCAGAGCATCGAGGACGCCGCCCATCTGGTTACTCTTCAACTCATCAGGATTGCCTACCCGAAATCGCAGCTTGGGATTGGCTTGCGCAAAGGCGACCACCCAAGCATCCATCGCGGCCATTGACGAATATACGCCGCCCACCGCAATCGAAGGCGGCGGAGGCAATACAGGCGCATGAGGGCGACGCGTTGCGAGGGCGTTGTCTCGCTCCTTCACGCGTCCCTGCGCGTCGTGCACGGTGAACATCGCTCTCGCGACAGCGAGATCGCTTTCAGAAACGAACAATCGCTGCGCTGCTTCATTGAACGATGTGCGCGCCGCCTCGTTGTCCCGCGGCGAACCGTCGAGCGGAAGATTGTGCGCGCGATTGGTCCCTGCGCCAGGAAAACCGAATCCCTTTTCTGTTTGCGCGATTGCATACGGCAGCTTGACCGGATACGCCGCGCGTCCGTCGCGTATCGCGGCCGCGGCTTCATCCAGCCGGCGTTCTGCTTCGAGGATCGCCCAGACAAAGGCGGCGGGATCGCGTCCATCGATCGCGATCGGATCGAAGCCATTCACATCAAGATAGCGGCTGAGCCACGCAACCCCGCCATCCTGCACGATCTCAGTACGCTGCTCGATACGGCGTCCATTCAAGATCATGATCGGCGCGACCAACCCGCAATCTTCAGCGCGCCACCAGCGCTCAGCCCAGTCGCCGCCGCGCTGTTCTTCAAACGCGCCATCGCTCAAGATCGCAACAAGGCTCTCTCCGGGCAGTGGCATGTGCACATACTGGACTTCGGCAAAGCCGAGATAGCCGCCCTCCGAGAGTCCCCCAGCGGTGTGCGCGTTCACATGACTGCCAAGCGGCGCACCGGGTCGACCAGCTGGGTCGATCTCATAATTGTAGAAGTCCGCACAAAGCCGTGACAGGCCAGCTTCATCAGCGCTGTAGCGTGAGCGCTGTGTCGGCGAGAGATTGTCGACCAGTGCATTCGCAGCTTCGATCGCCGCAACACAATGTCCCTGGCCCAAAATCCACGCCCTGGTCTTCGACGTGAGGGTGTTTGCCGCCAGATAGCCCATATAGGCTGGCGCCACATTCAAAGCGCCGCCCGTATGTCCCTCTGGCGTTGCCTTAAAGGACGCCGCTGAAAGCGCCGCACCAGAGAGGTCTACACGGTTTGCATAAGTCATATGCGCCACGACCCACATCGCGGCGCTGGCCAGACGATCCGTCGCCGACAATATCGCGTAGCATTGGCCCTCGGATTGCGCGCCCGCCTCCGCCAAGCGGTTCACCAGAGCCTGGATTCGCTCGCACGTCTCCGACGTATGCTGGATCACACCGTAGCCGCGCGACCATTCCAGAAACGCCCGATCGGCGACCGTCGTCATCACGCACTCCTCACGCTGGACCGGTTCGCCATCTCTAGTGCGACATGAACAGTGGAATGCGAGTCGTATTCAAGATTTCCTTTGTGGCGCCACCCAACACGAACTCCTTCATGCGCGAATGGCCATAGGCGCCCATGACAAGGAGGTTGGCGCGGATGCTGAGAGCCTGGTCCAAAATCACGCGTCCAATCGAATGGTCGCCCAATTCGACTTCCAGGAATTCTACCTTCACATCGTGCGCCGTGAGAAGTTCCAGGATGGGCGTCTTGATATCTTCCACGGGAATGTCCTTCTCACCGCGCACCGTCAGCACGCGCACATTGTGCGCGGTCTTCAAGATTGGGAGCGCATCACACACGGCGCGCGCAGCGGACTTGCTGAAATCCCAACTGATCAGAACCGAGTCGAAGCTCAGAGCATCCCCGCTCTCATCAGGGTAGATGAGACACGGACGGCCCACGCCGAAGATCCAATCTTCCACATCAAGGCGGCCTTCATCGCCTGACTGCGGCAAGCCCAAGATACATAGATCGCTTGTGCGGCCACGCCAGGTCATGTCGCTTGCCGACGATGGCCATCGCTCAGCGATCGGTACAATTGCGACCTCAATGCCCATGTTTGTCGCTGTCTGGCGAACATAGCGCTCCACCTCCGCAGATTTGACAGCGGCATCGCGCTCAAAGTCGCGCGCCATCCCAGCCATCATGCCGCCCGCGATCACATGGCGCGGCGTACGAACGCTGAGGTGAGGACTGGTGACGGTCAGCTTGGCGCCAAAATAGAGCGCCGCCCGACACGCATAATCGATTGCGCTCTGCGAGGATGGAATGGGATGCGGGGTCAGCGCCAGATGAATGATCCGATACATTGCGACCTCCCTCATTTGGTTGTAGCGGCGAAGCACCGGAAGGCTGAAGCCCGTAGAATCGCGATGAAGCGACACGTGCTCGTCGCTCTCGTCGTCCGATCCGCCGGCAGCTGACGCATGGGCGCGCCAACACCGCCAGCATCGCGGTCCAGCGCTTGAAGCAAGCTAGCAGGCGACGCCAGACAAGTCTTGCGCAAGATCAAGGCGAAGTTGGCCGTCCACGCCCATTAGAAACGCATCGTCGGCAGAGAAGCAGGCTTCCCGTGCGAGCCGTTACCGGCTCATATCCCGCGAGCCATGCAGGGCCTTTGATCCGTGAGCCCACAGCCGATGACAACCACCTCTCTAAACGGCCTCACAAGCGCTGAAGCGGCGCGCCGATTGCGCGATATCGGCCCCAATGAACTGCCGCAAAATCACGGCCGGGGCTTACTCCAGATCACCCTCGAAACAATGCGCGAGCCCATGTTCCTGCTGCTGCTTGGCGCAGCTATACTTTACATGGTGCTCGGCGACCTTGGCGAAGGCCTGTTTCTTCTTGCCGGCGCGCTGGCCACGATTGGCCTCGTCATCTTTCAGGAGGCCCGCAGCGAACGCGCACTGGCGGCCTTACGCGAACTCGCCCAGCCACACGTTCGCGTTATCCGCGACGGCGCCGACATACGGATTCCTGCGCGCGAATTGGTGCCGGACGATCTCTTGCTTATCGGCGAGGGCGAGCGCGTTCCCGCCGATGGGCTATTGATCAGCGGCGATGTACTGAGCGTCGATGAATCCACATTGACCGGCGAGTCCGCCCCTGTCTCTAAGTGCATCGCCACCGAAGCCGACGCCTTCTCGGCGGACACCGGCCCAGGCGCCGCCTCAAGCCCCCACCTCTTCTCTGGGACTCTCAGCGTAAGGGGCCAAGGCGTCATCTGCGTCAGCCGCACGGGGCCCAAATCCGCGCTCGGCCAGATTGGCGCGTCGCTCGCGCAAATCGGTCAAGAACCCACGCCGCTGCAGCAATCGGCAGGACGGCTCGTTACGCTTCTCGGTCTTCTCGCTTTGGCCTTTTGCGGGATCATCGCGCTCGCTTACGGGCTGTTGCGCGAGGATTGGATTGGCGGAACGCTTGCCGGCATCACAGTCGCCATCGCACTTATCCCCGAAGAGTTTCCGATGGTTTTGGCCGTATTTTTGGCGCTCGGCGCCTGGCGGCTCGCGTCGCATCGCGTGCTTGTACGGCGCAGCGCCGTCATCGAAGCGCTGGGCGGCGCCACCGTTCTGTGTGTCGACAAGACTGGCACGCTCACCGAAAATCGCATGCGCGTCGCTCGCCTTTGGACCGAAGCGGAAGACTTTGCGATCCACGACGACGCGCTTCCCACTGGTATCAGCCGCGAGGTACTCGAATTCGCAGCGCTTGCATCCGCACCGCGCCCTGTCGATCCCATGGACAAGGCCATTCGTGCGCTGCTGCCCCTCGAACAACAAGCCGCGCCGACGACCACGCAAATCGAGCGCACCTGGCCATTGCGCCCGGAAATGATGGCCGTTGTTCAAGTGTGGCGAAGCGCGGCGGGT
>JAKFYF010000028.1 GCA_021731005.1 Hyphomonadaceae bacterium | reverse complement strand
ATGACCCCGCTTATCGCGGCGCCAGGCTCTACGTTAACGCTTCCTTGCACGAGGGGAGTTCGAATGCGGTGCTTGAGGCGATTTCCGCGGGCTGTCCGATCTTGCTGAGCGATATTCCTGAGAATCGAGATTTCGGGCTTCCCGCCGAGAGCTATTTCGATCCGAACTCGCCGGACGCGATCGCCGACGCCTTGAAACGGGCGACAAGCGATCCAAGAGCCTTCGTTGTTGATGCGCGCAATTATCTAACTTGGGACGCCGTGGCGGCGCGCACGCTTGACATCTATCGCCGTCTGGCGCCCATCGAAGAGAGGCCCGTTCACGGCAGCGATCGCGGCGAGGGCGCAACCGAAGCGGTCGCCCCCGGGCCGTTCCGCTCGGAGGCCGCGGTGTGACGTACGGCGTCCGGCCTGCGGAATGAACGCGGTTACTTACGGCCTTCGGCGTTGCTGCAGAGACAACAGATAGAACGTGTATCCGCAGATAATCCCGTACAGCAGATTGCCTTCGATCATCCACATCGGCATCGTCGACATGTTTAAGAGCAGGAAGCTTGCGTGGGCGCCGACCAGCACGGTTTTCTGGGGATGCTGCACGCGCAAGGCCGCGGCCAGCATGGAAATCCAGAGCACTAGGAGGCCTATCGCGCCGATCACGCCGTATTCGTAAAGATAGTTGACGAGCGTGTTGTGCGCATAGAGCGGGAACACATTAGCCCAGGATTCCGACCCGAACCCGATCAGGTGGTTCGAGAAGTCGCCATCGAGCCAACCGTAAATGTACATGCTCCAAATATGCGGCCGACCGGACAAAAGGCGCGTGTCATCGACGCTGTAGTGCTCTGGCCGTTTTAGGAAGTCGAAATTGCCCGTGGCGGCGACGGCGACGTCCTGAAATCGCTCCGACAAGAGGAGGCTTCCGAGTCCCAGTACGATGGCGGCCAACATGATCACCCCGCTCAACACGAACGGCCGGTCGCGCATCGGAAAATTTCGCAGCGAGGAGGCGCCGAAATAGGCCAACAGCAGCGGCGTTATCGCCACCATGGTGGTGCGGTAATTGGCGAGGAAAATGCTGGCCACGCAGAGCACGACCAGGCTGAACTTGACATGTTTGCTGAGGCGCTCGGTGAAACATACCACGGTCAGGCACCCCGCGAGCGCGACAGAGAAGGCGGCCTCATGGTTATAGCCGCCGATAAAGCTTGCCGCGGTTTCGTCGGTTTCAGTATGTTTGCTGATCCCCAAGGCGAGCGACAGCGCCTGAAAGATGAACAATGGCGCGAATGCCCACAGCAGCGAGGTCATGAACGAGCCGTTTTTGGTGCGGCGCATGGCCTCGTAGACGCTGAGGCTGATGACGATCAGATAGCCGTACTTGGTGAGCACGGTAACGAGCCCCGAAACGACCCCCGCGCCGTTTACCGCAGCGCTCGCGAGCGCGATCAGGATCAATGCGTAGATCGGCAGCAGCAAGCGCAGGGCCAGATTGCGCCAGTCGATCATCAGTAAGCCCAGCGCGAACAAGCCGAGCGAGCCTAGCGCGTTGGCCGACATGCCCGCCACCAACGGGCGGTAGGTAAAGGTGTGGAAGGCCGACATGACGAAGCGAAGCCACGCCGCGCCAATCACGAACGCGCCGGGGCGGCTGCCCGCGCGGCTCATGGCGAGCAGCACGAAAATTGCCGTCAGTCCGGTGACGGCGAAAAGTATGAAGCCTGGAAGCGAGGGCGCGCTTGGGCCGAGCTCGTTGGAATTCATGGTGGCATAGCCGAACTCGGTGGGCTTCCACCTTAGCAAGATCGGCGCCTTTCGCGCAAGAAGTGTCCCGCAAGCAAAGCCTTATGCGGTTCGCGATGACACGGTCTGTCGCTTCCCTTGGCACGTGAAGATCGACCCCCTAGAGTTCAGATTCCCTCCGTATGATCTCAAAGGCTCGGCAGATTCCTCGAACGTCCGCACCAGAAGCGCATCAGCGCACGGCCGCCCCGCCATCGCGCCGGGTGGAGCGAAAGAAGGCTGTCTTCTTGATCAACTCCCTGGTCGGCGGGGGCGCCGAGCGGGTCATGTGCACGCTTCTGCGCCACTCGGAGGCAGAGCGCGACGAATTAGATATCACGCTCGTGCTTCTGGATAACGAGCCGGCGGCGAATGCCCCGCCCGCCTGGGTCAAGGTGCGGCAGCTCGATTGCCGGGGGTCTCTGGCCCGAAGCATGCTCGCGGTGCGCAAGCTCTACGCGGAAATCAAGCCTGACGTCACGATGAGCTTCCTGACGCGCGCGAATATCGTCAATGTTCTGTGTTCGCGCGGGCCGTGCGTGATCAGCGAGCGTGCCAACACAACGGCGCATTTCCCCCTCGGCTTGCGCGGCCTCCTCTCTCGCGCGGCGGTTCGCGCCGTCTATCCGCGCGCCAGAATGATCATCGCGGTGTCTGCTGGGGTCGCCGAGGACCTAGCGGCCAATTACGGCATACCCCCGGAACGGCTGGTGTCGATCGCTAACCCCATCGACATCGAGACGATCCTCGCAAAGGCGGCCGAACCGCCCGACGTGGCGATCGACGGGCCCTACATCATGGCGGCGGGGCGTTTGGTGAGGTCGAAGAACTTCGCCATGCTGATCGAGGCGTTTGCGCGCTCGGGCAGCACCCGCAAGCTCGTCATCGTCGGGGAGGGGAGCGAGCGCGCGGCGCTGGCGGGCGTCGCCCGCGCCTGCGGCGTCGAGGACCGCGTGCTGATGCCTGGTTTCGCCCACAACCCGTATGCCTTCATGCGCGGGGCGGAACTGTTCGTGCTGAGTTCGAACGCCGAGGGATTTCCCAACGCGCTGGTGGAGGCGATGGCCGTGGGCGCGCCAGTTGTGGCCACCAATTGCCCTTCAGGGCCGTCGGAAATCCTCGCCGATGCGTCGCGCGACACGATTCAGGGGCTCACTTTCGCGGCGCACGGCGTGATCGTGCCCCCCGATTCCGCGATCGACATGGCCGAAGCCTTGCGTGCCATGGCCGATCCCGAGCGCCGCCGTGTCTATGGCGAGAAGGCGACCGCGCGTGCGCGCGATTTCAGTCCGGCGATTGCGAAGGATCGCTACTGGGATGTCATTCGCTCGGCGATGGCGCGGCGCCGCGAGCCGCGAAAATTTCACGGAGCGTCTTGATCTCGTCGGCGATGACGCGGCGGCCAAACCAGGTCAGAACGGCGTAGCCGGCGAGCGTTTCCAGGACGGCGATGCCAATTTGCGGCCAAGCGTCGATTTGGGCGATGCTCAGCACGCCCCGGTGCAACGCGAAGATTGCAATCGCCGTCAAGGTAGGCCCGGCGAGCGCGCGCGCGTAATCGATTAGCGTGCAGCCGATGGGATGCAGGTAGAGTTGCAGGAGGCGCGGAAGGTAAAGAAGCGTCACCGCCGAGAAGCCGCACGCCACCGCGAGGACGCCGTACTGCGCCAGAAATAGTGCCGCGCCCGCCCACAGAACCGAAAACTCCACGGTTAACCGCAGGCGCGCGCCGGTGCGCCCGATCGCTTGCAAGAGCGAGCCGTTCAGCCCGATCACGGTTTGAATCGCCGCGGCGAGCGCAAGCAGGGTGAATATCTCTCCGGCGCCGGCCCAACGGTCGGACAGCAAGAGGGTGAAGAAGGCCTCGCTCGCGCCCGCGATCGCCGCGATGGGCGGAAAGACGAAAGCGGCCTGCGCCATCGAAATGGTCAGCACCAATTTGCGTAGCGCGGCCGGATCATTGTGCAGTTGCACCAGCCTTGGATAAATCGCGCTGTTAACCGACCCGCCGAAAATGTTGATCGGCAGCTGCATGACGCGGACGGCGACGTTGTAAAGGCCGAGCGTGGCCGCGCCCATGACCTTGCCGATAATCAGCGTGTCGGCTTGGCGGCCGATGAACATCATGACCGACCAAGCCACGGTATCGCGCGCGAAGCGGAGGTGGTCGGACAACCGGTCGAGCCGCAGCACAAGCATCGGCCGGAACTTGCTGACGCTGTTGATCACGATCGCTTTAACGATGCGCTGCGCCAGCTGCTGCCAAACGAGCGCCCAGGCGCCGAACCCTGTGACCGCAAGCCACAGCGCCACGATGATGCCCGCGAGCGCCGAAGCGAACTCGGCGCCGGCAAGCCAATTCAGCTTCTCCTGTTGCAGCAGTGAGGACGCTGGAATTTCAACGATTCCCATCAGCACGGGCGCCAGGGCGAACGTCGCCAGGATCGGGAAGAGGCGCGGTTCGTCGAAGAAGATCGACGCTGGCCAGGCGAGCGCGAGAATGACTAGACCGAGACAGGTTGTTAAGAGCACCACGGACCAGTGTGCGCTTGACCATGTTTCGATATCAGTCGCGCTGGTGCGCACCAAGGATCGCCCGAGCCCTGCGTCTCCGACGTAAGTGAACAACACCACCATCGACAGGGCCAGGGCGACCAAGCCGAAATCCGATGGCGTGAGGATGCGCGCCAGAAACGGGATGGCGATGAAGCTCGACGCAAGCTGAAAGACGCGGGCGGCCGAGAGGGCTGCGGCGCCAAAAACTATTCGTCTGAGCGCCACGCCGCCCCCTCTGCCAATCGCACCACTTGCTCCGTCACTGTCACCCATGGGGGGACGGGTCAACCCGCGAACGAAGGCGCATTCCCAAGCTTGCCGAAGCCACGCTAGAAGCCGCATCCAGCGCATCCCTTGTTGCGGATGCGCAAGCGTGGCGCCAGGCCCGCGGGGCTCGTAGGATTGACCTGATGCCGACAATTGAGTCCGAAGCCGCTGCACACGCACCCAGCGCGCCGACGCCCGCGCGTCCGCGCATCGCGCTGTTCGGCGGCTTCGGCATTGGCAATTTCGGCAATGATGCGTCGCTTGAGGCGACGCTCTCCTATCTCCGTGCGGAACGGCCCGACGCCGACCTGAGCTGCATCTGCACAAACCCGGAAGAAACCGCCGCTAATTTTGGGTTGCCAACTTTTCCGACGAGCCAGCGTCCTAAGGGCCTCTGGCGCGTGGCTGACTTGGCGTTGTTGCGCTTGCCGCGCGTGGTTGCGAACTGGATCTATACCTTGCGCTTATTGCGTCGGTTCGATGTCCTCTTGATCGCGGGGACGGGCGTTTTCGACGATTTTCGGGACACTCCGCTGGGGTGGCCCAGCCGACTGTTGCGTTGGTGTCTGGCCGCGCGGCTGCGGGGGGTGGGGGTGGCCTTCTTGAGCGTTGGCGCGGGTCCCATTCTCAGTCCGATCAGCCGGTTCTTGATGAAGCGCTCGGCCCAACTGGCGCAACATCGCTCTTATCGCGACGCTGCGTCCCGCGCCTTCATGCAAGGCATCGGGGTCGATGAATCCGCGAGCGCGGTGTTGCCCGATCTCGCGTTCCTGTTGCCGGCGCCGCCGCAGCCGGAGAGGCGGGCCGACGCGCCGCTGATAGTGGGCGTAGGCGTCATGAATTACCGCGGCTGGCGCGACAGCGACGCTGTATTCGAGTCCTATGTCGAGACGCATGTGCGCCTCATCCAGTGGATAGAGGCCCAAGGCCACGGGGTGCGAATCCTGATCGGCCAAACGCCGACCGACCTCGTCGCGGTGCGTGCGATCGAAAAACGCATCGGCCGGCGGCTGATGACCCCGGAGCAAGAGAGCATAAGCTCTTTCCACGACGCCATGCGCGCGGCCGCCGAGACCGATATTGTCGTGGCCTCGCGTTACCATGTGCAGATCGCCGCCCTGAAGGTCGGACGCCCCGTGATTTCGCTTAGCTATGCGCCCAAGAATGATGCGTTGGTGAGCGAGGCTGGCCTGGGGGAGTTCAGGCAGGACATCCATGCGGTGGATTTCGATCTGTTAACGCACCAAATCTCTGAGATCATCGCCGAGCGCGCGCGCTTTGGCGCGATCGTGCGCGATCGGGTCGGCGCCACCGAGGCGCGGTTGCGCGCCGCCCTTCGTGGCCTCGATCTGCTTAAAGGCCGAGTTAGGCGGTAGACGTCACCGCATCCTCAGGCCAACGGCGCGGGGCGTGGGGGCGGCTGACGTGCTTGGCAAACAGATAGGCAGGCCAGGCCGCCACGGCATCGACGAAGTCCCAGGGGCTCGGGGCGAGGCCGCGCTGGGAAAGCCGGGCATAGTCGCGCTGCGCCATTGTGAACCGACCTGTCGCGGCCCACCACAACAGGCGCCGATAAAACACCCGAAGGAAGCGGCGGCGCACGAAAGCGTAGTCTCGGTTTGACAGGGCGGCGGGCCCGTAGCGCTCGATGAACAGGAGCTTTTCCCAGATTACCGCCTTTACCGTCGGGGCGAAAGTGTCGATCAGCGAACCGGAGCCGGCGTAGCGTCGTGTGTCGGCGATATGCCCGTGCACGAAGCCGGCGCGACCGCCGCGCGACAGAACGCGGTGCACAGCGGCGATAATGCACTCCACCATGTCGGTGGGGTAGAACTCCTCGCCGGCGCGGATGGTGTCGCAACGCCACAGCACGTGCGCGGAGGGGACGTGCGCTTCATCGACAAGCGTTCGCGCGAGCATGTTGCTCGCTTCGAACACCGAGCAGTCTGGCGGGAAGAAGTGTGGCCGATCCTTGCCATTGAGTCGTTCGCCGCCAGCCACCAGAACGACTGCCTCGGCGCTCTCCGCTACATTCATCATCGCCTCTACGGCGCCTGGCGGCATGCCGTCGTCGGCATGGAGCATGCGGAAATATTTGGCTTCCAGCGGGATGAGGCGAAGAACAGCGTTAAAATTCTCCTGAAAGGTGACGGTTTGCGGATTTCTGCCCGCTATGACCGGAACATCGGACTGCGCGTAGCGAGCGATGATCTCGGCGGTGCCGTCGGTGCTGGCGTTGTCGAGGATGCAGTGGACCAGCGGGCGATAGGTCTGCGCCTGCACGGAGCGGAGGGCGTCCTCAAGGTGCTTGGCGCCATTGTAGACGGGGGTGACGATGGCGACAAGCGCCCGCGGCGAAGGGGTTGGATCGCTTGGCATTGCGGTGGGGCCCACGGGTTTCGTCCCGAACTGTCAGGGGCGCCGAGAGGGGTCGCCGGAACCGCCCCTGCAACGCCGGGGCCATCATAGCTGTGTCGCGCCGTCAGCGCACCAGGGGCCAGCCGGCGAGAAGGGTCGCCGTCCAATTAAACGCCAGGAATATCCCGGCCCATAGCAGCAGGCTGGTCGCCACCGCAAAACAGAATGTCCACAGCAGGGGCCAACGCCGCCGCCCGCGCGTGGACGAGAGCGCGATGCTTGTCTTTGCCTCGGCGGTTTGCGGCGTGGGGGTCACCAAGACCAAACTAATTGCTGGACGGGTACAAACTGTCATCAAGGAATACCTTCATTTGTCATCGAGGAACACCTGAATTTTTTTCCCATACCGCGGAATAAGACGGTAGTTCGTGTCGCTTAGCTCGCTTTATAGGCGTAACTCCGATTCGTTGCCATGCGCGTGTCGTGAATGGTCAGGTCGGGCCAGCATCGATTTGGCGCGCACCCCGCGCGCGCCGTGGCGAGCGATCAACTCGCCCGGTTGGGAAAGCCCGCAGCGCGGGTAATGGCGCTTGCTCGCTTTGGATGGAGTGACAAAAGGTCTCTCGCGACCCATATGCCACAAAGCACAACTCGGACGCGCGCAGCGTTCCGGGCGGCGTTCGCCACGTGGTGTGTCCAAATGGGACATGCTACAAGTGGGGTTGGCCGTAGATTTGCTTGGGTGGCTCGCCGCGTGGTTTACGCACGGCGGCCGGGGACAGCAGGATGAACCTCATTGCCATTCGCCCGCGGCCGGAGGATCAGTATCCGCCGCCTAACCGTGACGGTGAATTGGGCACGATCAGCCTCCGGTGGTTCCTCGCCGTTTTTCTGCGTCGGCGGATTCTAATTGCCTGCACGGCGGTCATCGCCGCCTCGTTCTGCTTTGCGACGCTGTTGCTGCAGCGCCCGAACTACACCGCCGTGGCGCTGGTGATGATCAACCCGGGGCAAGACCGCACGCTGCAACCGACTCAGAGCATCAACGGCGCCGAGGTTTCGCAAACCGCGCCGGTGGTGGATTCTCAGCTGGAGGTGCTCCGCTCCCAGATGCTGGCGGGCCGCCTTGTCGATGATCTTAACCTCGTGGCCGATCCGGAGTGGAACCCGTTGGCGCGGCGGGACGCCGCCGGGCCGCCGGCGACCCCCAGCCCGCGGACGCGTGTGAAGGTCGTCGCCGCCGTCACGAAGGCGATCGAAGTGCGCCGCCGCGGCCTGACCTACGCGGTGGAAGTTTCGGTTACCGCGCTCACCCCTGATCGCGCTGCCCAGATGGCCAACCGGCTGGTCGAGCTGTTCCAGCAACAACAAATGGAATCCCGGCTTCAGAATGTCGATCGAGCGAGCGCCTGGCTGGCCTCGCGTGTCCGCGAACTCCGCGACGACGTGCAAGCGAAGGAAGCCGCCGCAGAGCGCTACCGTGCGCAGAGGGGACTTCTGTCGGCTCAGGGCGCACTGCTGACCGAACAGCAAACAACCGAGATCCAGGGCAGCATGATGCAGGCCCGGGCAGACCTCGCCGAGAAAGAAGCGCGCTATCGGCAGCTGGAGCAAACCGTCAATTCAGGCGGCTCCGCCGACGCCATCGCTGGCGTGCTGAGTTCCAGCGTGATCGCCCAGCTTCGCTCGCAAGAGGCCGAAATCGCCCGTCGGCAGGCGGACTTGGAGAGCCGCTACGGCGATCAGCACCCCGCTGTCGTCAACGTCCGAGCCGAGCGCGAGGACAATCGCAATCAGATCAACGCCGAAATCGCTCGCATTTCGTCGAGCCTGCACAGCGAAGTGGAGATCGCGCGCGCGCGCCTCAACACACTCGAAGGCAGCATGAGCGCTATGCGCGGCGAACTGGTGGGAAACAACGAACAGCTGCTGACGTTGCGCGAGTACAACCGCGAAGCGGCCGCTGCGCGCGCCGTTTATGAAACGTTTCTGCAGCGCTTTAATGAAATCGCCGATCAGGGTTCGCTGCAGTCGACAGCCGAACTGGTCTCCGCTGCGACGCCGCCAACCCTGCCCAACAAGCTGAGCTTATCGATCGCTTTTCTTCTTTCCGCGGCCTTGGGGCTTGGGCTTGGGATTATCGCGGGCCTATTGGCCGAAGCGCTGGATGAGGGGTTCGGCGACGCCGACGATGTCGAAAGTAAGCTCGGCGTCGCCGCGTTGGCGGTGATCCCCCAGCTGAGCGCCGGCGACTTGCGACAGTTGCCATTGGCCTATCGTCATCCCGCTGCGTATCTGATCAAGCGTCCAGTTTCGGCCTTCACGGAAGCTTGCCGCGTGTTGCGCACAGCGATCCTGTTTGACGCCAGCCGGCCCAAATCGCAGGTTGTTGCCGTCACCTCAGCCGCGCCTGGTGAAGGTAAGACCACATTGTCGCTGTGTTTGGCGCGGATTTCAGCACTCTCAGGCCAGCGTGTGCTCCTGATCGATTGCGACCTACGGCGGCGGTCCGTCAAGGATATCCTGGGCATCGAACCCTTGACGGGCCTGCTGCAGGTGTTGGCGGGCGAGGTTCAATGGCGTCAGGCGATCTATGTCGATGAAGCGACAGGAATGCACGTTCTGCCGCTCAGTGATTCAGGGTTTAGTTCCAAGGATGTCTTCGGCTCCGAGGACATGGACCGTTTGTTGTCCCAGCTGCGCGAATCCTTCGACATGATCGTGCTCGATTGCGCGCCGGTTCTGGCGGTCGCCGAGACGCGCGTCATCGTCGGCAAGGCCGATGGCGCCGTTTTTGTCGCCTCTTGGAACAAGACGTCTGCTCGCGCGGTGCGCACTGCGCTGAAGCAGCTGCAGAGCGCAGGAGCGAAGGTGCAGGGGGTCGCGCTGAACAGCGTGCATCGCCGCATGCCGGGATATTATTCTTATCCGGCGTACGGCCTCAACAAGACGTAAGCCTAACGCTAATGATATGGGTGCGCACTGCGGCGCACCCAACAAAGTGGGCCTGGATGGGAAGCGGCGTTCGCGCGCTGCGCGAATGTTGCGACCAGTTAACCCCTGTCGCGCACACCTAATTGAGAGCGCTCTCAATTCGGCGCACAAAAAAATCCACACAGTGTATGCTTGGCGCAAGCCCCGTGTGGCGAGAGGCTTGCATGTATTTGGTTTTTGTTGATTTAGCGCAACGATTGCTAGGCGGATGAGTGGGTTGATGAGTCCAGAGCGCTAAGGAGCTTGCCGTTCTACGGATAGGGTTGGGCATGATGGAGAGCATGGATCCGAGTGTCGCGGATGCCGGCCAAGTTGGGGCGCCCGGGCAAGCGGCGATGGGCGCACCGCTCTGGAGCACCAGAAGGGGGCGCGCCCAACGCATTGGCGCGCGCCCTGGATCCGCGGACATGTCCGTCGCGGACAACCCCATCGGCAATGACACAGAGTCCATCGCGTACCTGAAGGCCGGCCGAGACGAGGTCGAGTACGCAGGCGCGCCGGTTGGAGGTTGGTCGAAGCGCGCGTTCGACATCGGCGTGTCGGCTGCGGCTCTTGTTGTACTCGCGCCCTTGCTCGTATTGATCGCCGTCTTGGTGCGTCTCGATAGCCCGGGTCAGGCGATCTTCCGGCAAGAGCGCGGCGGCTTCCGCGGCAAGCCTTTCCGGATCTGGAAATTCCGCACCATGAGGGTGATGGAAAACCGCAATATCGTTCAGGCGCGGCATAACGATGCCCGCTTCACGCGGCTGGGCGCGTTCCTGCGGCGCTCCAGCCTGGATGAATTACCGCAACTGTTCAATGTGTTGATTGGCGACATGTCGATTGTCGGCCCCCGTCCTCATGCTCTCGAGCACGACGCGAAGTTCGCAAGAGTCGATCCGCGCTATGAGCTTCGGTTCTGCGCCCGGCCGGGCGTGACAGGAAGCGCGCAAGTGAACGGATGCCGCGGCCCTACCGAAACCAGCGAGAAGATCCGCAAGCGCACCGGCTACGACGTCGAATACGTGCGTCACTGGACCTGGGCGCGGGAAATCAAGGTGTTGGCGCGGACCGCGGCCATTCTCTTGAAAGGCGACGACGGCGCACTTTGAAGCGGCTGACGCGCTGCCGCTGGCGCCACTTCTGCATACATTAGGTTCCTTGCGGTGGCGCGGTTTCAAGCTCGACGCGGCGGCGCCGCAGCGCTAGTGGACGCTGCCCAGCGAGCGAGAAAAGGAGAGACACATGAAGGTGCTTCTGAGCGGCCACCTGGGCTATATTGGCACGGTGATGACGCCGATGCTTCTGAAGGCGGGGCATCAGGTCACCGGCATCGACAGCGATCTTTATCAGCGCTGCACCTTCGCGGAGGGCGGTCAGATCGCAGATATCCCCGCCATCCGCAAGGACATGCGCGACCTGAAGCCAGGCGATGTTGAGGGCTTCGACGCGGTCATCCATCTTGCTGCGCTCTCGAATGATCCACTGAGCGATCTCAACCCGGACCTGACCTACGCCATCAACCATCGCGCCAGCGTGCGCTTTGCCGAACTTGCCAAGGCGGCCGGCGTGCGGCGCTTCCTGTTTGCTTCGTCGTGCTCGAACTACGGCAAGGCTGGCGACAACATGATCGATGAGACGGGCGAACTGAATCCCGTCACCGCCTATGGCCAATCGAAGGTCTGGTCGGAGCGCGACATCGGCGCGATGGCGGACGAGGACTTCGCGCCCACCTTCTTGCGCCCGGCCACCGCCTATGGCGTGAGCCCGCGGCTCAGGTTCGACATCGTGCTCAACAATTTGGTCGCCTGGGGCATGACCAAGGGCGTCATTCTTCTAAAGTCGGACGGCTCACCGCTGCGTCCGATCGTGCACATCGAAGACATTTCGCGCGCATTCATCGCAGCACTTGAGGCCCCCGCCGATATCGTCCGCGGCCAAGCGTTCAATGTGGGCCGAACCGCGCACAATTACCGCATCCGCGACATAGCCGAGATCGTGGGCCAGGTCGTGCCGAATTGCACGATCGAGCTTGCGTCCGACGCGGCTCCCGATACGCGCTCCTATCGCGTGAACTTCGACAAGATCGCCAAGACGCTGCCCACCTTCAAACCGCAATGGGACGCCTTCAAGGGCGCCGAGCAATTATACGCCGCGTACAAGAAATCCGGCGTCACGCTCGAGGAGTTCGAGGGCGCGCGCTATAGCCGCATCGCCCACATTCGCAAATTGCTGGCCGACGATCTCCTCGACGGCGACCTGCGCGCGCGCGAGTCGGTGGCGGCGTGAGTGGCGACAGCGCCGGCCGGGTCGCGGCGGGCGCATCGGTCGCCGATGCGCTCGATGCGCCCGACATCGGCGAGCGGATCTACGCGCTCGCGGCCGAGATTTACCCAATCTGCCGAAGCATAGCCGGTCCCGGCGTGCGCGAGACGCTCGATCATCTGCAGCGCTGCGTCGCGCTCGAGCTGCATGAGACGCCGACGGGGACCTCGATCCTCGATTGGACGGCCCCGAAGGAATGGTCGGTCCGCGACGCCTTTATCAAGAATGCGGCGGGCGAGCGCGTCATCGATTTCCGTCGGCACAATTTGCATGTGCTGAACTATTCCGCGCCGATCCGCGCCAAGCTCCCATTGGCCGAGCTGAGGAAGAACATCTTTACGCTGCCGGAACAGCCCGACCTCATCCCGTATCGAACTTCCTACTACGCGGAGCGTTGGGGTTTCTGCATGAGTCACAATGCGCTGATGGCGCTGCCAGAGGGCGAGTACGAGGTGCTGATCGACTCACGCGTCGAAGACGGCGCGCTCAGCTATGGCGAGTTTGTCCACCGGGGCGAGACCCATGAGGAGGTGCTATTTTCCACGCACATTTGCCACCCATCGCTCGCCAACGACAATTGCTCCGGCTTGGCGCTGCTGGCCCATCTCGCCCAGCGGCTGTCCGGCGTGAAGACGCGCTACACCTACCGCTTCCTCTGGGCGCCCGGCACGATTGGCGCGATCGCCTGGCTGGCGCGCAACGACGCGACCGCGGCGCGCATCAAGCATGGCCTCGTGCTCTCGTGCGTCGGCGACGGCGGCGGCTTTACCTATAAGCGCACTCGTGGGGGTGACGCGCCTATCGATCGTGTCATGGCGCACGTACTGGCGGCGGGCGGACGCGCGGGCAATGTGATAGACTTCTTCCCGTACGGTTATGACGAACGGCAATACAATTCGCCAGGATACAAGTTGGATGTCGGCTTGTTTCAGCGCAGCCAGTTCGCAACATTCCCGGAATACCACACCAGCGGCGATGACCTGGACTTCATTGCGCCCACGCATTTGGCCGAGAGCTATCGCGTCCTCGCCGAGGCCATCGACATCCTGGAGCGCGACCGCCGTTACCTTAATCTGTCGCCCAAGGGCGAACCGCAACTCGGTCGCCGTGGACTTTACGCCGCGATCGGCGGCGACAAAGATGCCTACGCCAAGAACATGGCGATGCTTTGGATCCTCAATCTCTCCGACGGCGAGCATTCGCTGCTCGACATCGCCGAGCGGTCGAAGACGCCTTTCAGCGTCATCGCGGAAACCGCCCGTTTGCTTGAGTGGGAAGGGCTGTTGAAGCCGCTCAGCCGGTGAAATCCGGCCAGAGCTTGTCTTTGTCGCTCATGACCGTGACGGGCAACGGCCAAGCGATGGCAAACGCGGGATCGTTCCAGCGCACGCCGGTCGAGGCAGCCGGCGCGTAAAAGTCGGAGATGAGATAACCGATCTCGCATTGGTCCTGGAGCGTCTGGAAGCCGTGCGCGAAGCCCTTTGGGATGTAGAGTTGGCGCTGATTTTCCGCGCTGAGTTCGAAGCCGCGCCATTGGCGGAAAGTCGGCGAACCCGGGTTGAGGTCGATAATCACGTCGAAGATCGCGCCCTTGAGGCAACGAACCAGCTTCACCTCGGCGTGCGGAGCGGTCTGGAAGTGCATGCCGCGCAACGTGCCGCGGCAAACATTCTGCGACGTCGAATGCTGGACGAACCGCGTTTCCAGCCCGAACGCCCCGAACTCCCGCTCGCAAAAGGTGCGCGTGAACCACCCGCGGCTGTCGCGTAGCGGCTCGGCTTCAATCAGCCAGGCGCCATTCAAGTCGGTGTCGGCAATCAGCATGATCGGTCGTTACCTCCGCCCATCGACACCTGCAATCCGGGCGCCCGCGCGGATTGATTTGCTTCGGTGGCGACCCTCCTTGAGGTTAAGGATTGCGTCGCGTAAATACGAGGGCGAGCGGCCCAAAGCTTGCGTGCCAAACGCAAATCGGGGACTGTGCAAATGAACATGCATGTGGCCAATTCGAGCGCCGCGACGAGCACCTGCCGCCTGTGCGGGGCGGATATTAAGCATAGCCTTGTCGATCTCGGCAAATCGCCGCTCTGCGAAACCTTCCTGGATGCCCGCCAGATCGACCAGATGGAGCCGTTCTACCCGCTCCACGTATTGGTCTGCGACCAATGCTGGTTAGTGCAGCTGAAGGAGTACGTCGCCGCCGACGGCATCTTCACCGACCACTACCCTTATTATTCCTCGTTCTCGACCTCGTGGGTCGCCCACGCCAAGGCCTATTGCGAAATGATCGCCAAGCGGCGCGGCCTGACCAATGGCAGCTTTGTCGTCGAGCTTGCCTGCAATGACGGCTATCTGCTGCAGCATTTCCCGCCGCTGGGCGTCACCAATATCCTTGGCGTGGAACCTTCCGCCAACGTCGCAGAGGAAGCCACGAAGAAGGGCATCCCGGTCATCGTTGATTTCTTCGGTGTGGCGCTCGCCGAGAAGATCAAGCAAGAGCGCGGCGAGGCTGACCTCGTGCTCGGCAACAACGTGCTGGCGCATGTGCCCGATCTCAACGATTTTGTCGGCGGGGTGAAGCTGCTGCTGAAGCGCGGTGGGATCGCGACGTTCGAATTCCCGCACCTACAGAACCTGATCGAGCAGAACCAGTTCGACACCATCTATCACGAGCACTTCTGCTATTTCTCGGCGATCGCCATCGACGCGATCGCCAAGCGCCATGGCCTCGTCTTTTTCGACGTCGAGGAGATCCCGACGCACGGCGGCAGCTTGCGCGTCTATCTCGCCCACGAAGGGGTGGAAGAGGTCTCGGCGGCGGTTAAAGCGCTGATGGCGCGCGAGGAGAGGCTCGGCTACAAGGCGGTCGCGCTCTATTCTGCCTATGCGGAGAAGGTGAAGGCCACCAAGCGTAAGCTCCTGAGCTTCCTGATCGAGGCGAAGAACGCCGGCAAGACCATCGTCGGCTACGGGGCGCCGGGCAAGGGCAACACGCTTTTGAACTATTGCGGCATCGGTCCGGATTTTCTGGACTTCACCGTCGATCGAAATCCGCACAAGCACGGCCGCTACACGCCCGGCACGCACATTCCAGTGCGCCCGGTGGAGGCGCTCGACGCGGCGCGGCCGGCCTTCGTGCTCATCCTGCCTTGGAACCTCCGCAAGGAGATTGTCGCGCAGATGCGCCACATCGGCCAATGGGGCGGCAAGTTCGTCGTGCCGATTCCGGAAGCAATCGTGATCGATCCGGAGGACGGGTTATGAAGGTTGTTCTGTTCTGCGGCGGACTGGGCACGCGGATTCGCGAATATTCCGAGGCGGTGCCCAAGCCGATGATCCCGATCGGGCATCAGCCGATCCTGTGGCACGTGATGAATTATTATAGCCGGTATGGACACAAGGATTTCGTCCTGTGCCTTGGCTACAAGGCCAACACGGTCAAGGATTTCTTCCTCAACTACAAACCGCAAACCTACGGCGATTGCATCGTCGAAGGAGCGAAGGTCGAAATGCTTGGCGTGCGCGAAGAGGATTGGCGCATCGCGATGATCGACACTGGCGTCTGGCGCAATATCGGCAGTCGGCTCTGGGCGGTGCGCGGGCAGGTCATGAACGAAGAAATTTTTCTCGCCAATTATAGCGACGGTCTCTCCGATGTGAACTTGGACGACATGATCAGGAAGTTCCGGGCGAGCGATAAGGTCGCCTGTTTTCTCGCCGTGCATCCACCAGCCACCTATCATATCGCCAACATCGCCGAGGACGGCCGGGTGCGGGAATTCGTTACCTCCGACAGTTCGGAGATATGGATCAACGGCGGCTTCTTCCTGCTGAAGCCAGCGATTTTCGACTACATGAACGACGGCGAAGAGCTTGTGATCGAGCCGTTCGCCCGGCTGATTGCCGAAAACAAACTCATGGCATACAAGCACGAGGGCTTCTGGCGCTCCATGGATACGCTGCGCGACCGCCAAGTCCTCGAAGACATGGTGGAGAAGGGCGACATGCCGTGGCGCGTCAACGGCGACACGACGATGAAGCCGCGCTGACATGTTGGCGCTCGATCTCGCGCGGCCGGGCAGGGCGTTTTCGGTGCTGTGCATCGGCGCGCACGCCGACGACATCGAGATCGGAGCGGGCGGCGCGATTTTGAGCTGGATTGCTTCCGGCGCCGAGGTGTCGGTCGATTGGTGCGTGCTGAGCGCCGCCGGTGAACGCGATCAGGAGGCGCGCGCCAGCGCCGCGGATTTCCTGCGCGGGGCGGCGCGTGCGGATATGCATCTGGGTGCTTTCCGCGATGGTTACATTCCGGCCGAGCGTGGCGCCGCAAAAGACTGGATCGAAGGATTGAAGCGGCTGAAGCCGGACGTTGTCCTCACCCACGCCCGCGCCGACGCGCATCAAGATCACCGCCTCATTTGCGAGTTCGTCTGGAATGCATTCCGAGACAATCTTGTCCTTGAGTTCGAGATTCCGAAATGGGACGGAGATTTGGGGCAGCCTAATCTCTACGTGCCGCTGTCCGAAAACACGTTGAGCCGCAAAATCGAGCTGCTGCATCAACACTTCGGATCTCAACGTTCAAAGGCCTGGTTCGATGAAGAGACCTTCCGCGGTCTCGCGCGTTTACGCGGCGTTGAATGCCGCGAACGCTACGCCGAGGCGTTCTACGCACGTAAGGTCGTGCTAAAATAGGTGCGCCATGAGCATTACGGTCTTCACTGAATCCGAACGCCTACGCGCCCGCGCGCACGCCGTGATCCCGGGCGGCTGCCACACCTACGCCAAGGGTGACGATCAGTATCCGGTGCTTTCGCCGAGCCACATTGTGCGCGGCCTGGGCTGTCACGTCTGGGACGCTGACGGCAACTCGTTCATCGAGTACGGCAACGGCAACCGCGCCGTGACGCTGGGGCACGCTTTTCCCGCAATTGTCGAAGCGGTGCGCGCCGAACTCGTGCGCGGCGTCAATTTCTCCCGCCCGGCGGCGATCGAAGTTGAGGCGGCGGAAAAATTCCTCGCCTTTACCGGCGCCGGCGAGATGGTGAAGTTCAGCAAGGACGGATCGGACGCCACCTCCGGCGCGGTAAAGCTGGCGCGCGCCTACACCGGGCGCGATCTGATCGCCATTTGCGGCGATCATCCGTTTTTTTCCGTCGACGATTGGTTCATTGGCTCGACCGCTATGCATGGCGGCATCCCACAGGCCGTGCGCGATCTCACGGTGAAGTTCCGCTACAATGACATCGAGAGCGTCAAAGCGTTACTGGTCAAGCACCCCGGCCAGATCGCGGGCTTCATTCTCGAGGCCGAGCGGACCGAGCCGCCAAGGAACAATTTCCTGCATGAGATTCAGGCGGTTGCGCGCGAAGACGGCGCGCTCTTCATTCTCGATGAGATGATAACCGGGATGCGCTGGAGCAATCGCGGCGCGCAAGGGCTTTACGACCTTGATCCGGACCTCTCGACCTGGGGCAAAGCGCTCGCCAACGGCTTTTCGGTGTCGGCGCTAGCCGGCAAGCGCTCCATCATGCGCCTCGGCGATCTGCAGCAGACCGATCACAAGCGCGTCTTTCTTTTGTCCACCACCCATGGCGGTGAAACCCATGGCTTGGCCGCGGCGATCGCGACCATGCAGGTCTATGACACAGAGCCGGTCGTGGAGCATCTCCATCGCGTCGGTGAGCGCTTGCGGCGCGGCTTTCAGCAAGCCGCCGCGGCGCACGGCCTCGAAAAACACGTCACGATCTCCGGCCGGGCCTGCAATCTCTTGTTCGGCACACTCGATCCAGCTGGTCGGCCGAGCCAAGAATACCGCACGCTCTTCCTGCAGGAGACCATCAAGCGCGGCGTGATCATGCCTTCGCTCGTAGTGTCCTACGCCCATACCGATGTTGACATCGACCGGACGGTTGAGGCCATCGACGGGGCGATGGGCGTCTATAAGCGCGCGCTGGAGGAAGGGGCAGGCAAGTATTTGATCGGCCGTCCGTCCGAGCCCGTTTACCGCACGTACAACACAGCGCCTTTGGCCCCGGCCAAAGCAAGGGTCTAAGACGCCGGATGCCCACAGCGAGGCTGAGGCTTTCAGGCCGCAGTCTAGGCAAATGCGCGTTCCGACCATGGCGGAACAGATTTTTTGAGTTTACTAAGATGGCAGAGGACAGCACTCTGCCGCTTGCGCGCTCGCTCGGGAGAAAGCCGGTCCCGTACGCTGATGTCGAGCGATGGCGCTGTCGAAAGGGGGGGGCTATGTACCGCAGGCGCGCTGGCGGCGCAGGGCCGCACGCATTTCGCTCCTCGGGGGCGATTGCTTGCGTCCAACACAAGCCTGGGTGCAGGTTTAGCCAGCATCTATTGGCGACGCGCGCTCGCCTAAGCGCAGCGCCTAATGCACGCGAGGATTTTCAATTGCATCCACGTCGGTTGCTGGCGGGCCTTGGCGCCCTTTTGATCGCGATAACCCCGGTTCATGCGCTCGCGCAAACCGCCAACCCGCCTGAGCACGATAGCGTCTCGGTGCGCGATCGCGAGCGGCCAGAATATGATGCCCAGGGCAAGCGCCTTGGCGCCTTCGTCCTGAACGCTTCGCTTGGGTTTGGCGTCACCAGCACGGACAACTTGTTTGTTGCCCGGCCCGAATTGGCGGCGGACGAAATCTATTTTGAGGTCAGCCCCCAAGCGGCCTTGGTGTCCGATTGGTCCAGGCACGCGCTGGCTATCGATGGCGGCCTGACGGCGCGCAGGCATCAAGATCAGACCAATGAGGACACCGATAGCCATTTCCTGCGCGCCACCGGCCGGTTCGACATCAGTTCGGGCACCGCGATCAACGCATCTGCCCGTACTGCGCATCAGGTCACGCCGCGGACGGACCCCGACGTGTCAGACACCGACGGTGTCCCGATCGAATACGATCGCTTGGATGGCACGATCGGCGTTTCGCATCGGTTTGCGCGCTTCACAGTGCGCGCCGACGCAGGCCAAAGCGATTACGACTACGATGGCTCGCAGAATTTCCGTGACAACGTTGAGACCTTCCTGCGTGGCCGCATCGAAGCTGAACTGTCGCCCAGCCTGGGTCTGGTCCTGCTAACCACGGCTGACGAGCGCGACTACGAGAACACGCCAACCTTAAGTTCGGACGGCCGCACCATCCTTGCCGGCGTTGCCCTGGGCGCCGATCGCATGCGCGGCGAGGTCCTCGTCGGCCAGTTCGAGCGTGAGTACAACAGTCCCAGCGTCGGGACCGTCGATGGCGTCGCGGGCACTGTCCGGCTAGAATGGTACCTAACGCAGTTGACGACGGTCACATTCGAGGGCCGACGTAACGCCGACGATCAGATCAGTGGCACATCAGGTCAGCCGTTCACCACGACGGAATATGGAGCGCGAGTCGATCACGAACTGCTGCGTAACGTCATCCTGACGGTGGGTTATCGCCAGGGCGAGCGGAATTATGATCCGCTCTCCCGCAGGGACGAGTATACCGAATACCAGGTTGGCGCGGACTATCAATTGAACCGCCGTGTCGCCATTCGAGGCCGTTTCACGTACGATGAAATTGACTATTCGGGCGTGTCAATCGACGACCGCGATGTCAGCGCGTTCACGATTGACTTAACCCTGCGCCTCTAGAGAGGGCAGATCCCGACCTGACCTGAAACGCGGCTCAGGACACGCTGTAATAGGATTTCGATTGATCGAAATAGAGCGAGTCGGAATAGGTCTGCCAGTGCGGCAGCACGCAGTTTAGCGCGACGCCGAGAACCCGGCCGCCGGCGGTCGTCGTTTGCGCAACCGCAGCTCGCAAAGCGCGGACCGGAGTGCGACCGAGGCGCGCCACAACGACCGTGCTGTCTGCATGCTTCACCAGAATCCGGGTCTCCGCCACCGCAAGTATCGGCGGGCAGTCGAGAATGACGAGATCGTATTCGGAACGAAGCTCGCCGATCAGTCGCGCCATCGCGTCTGTGCCGAAAACATCGCGTGGGGTAAAGCCCGGCCTCGCCACAGGCAGAATGTGCGCCTCCGAACTCGGGTCGCGCACGATCGCCGAGCGCCACGGCATCTCGCCCGCGAGCACCTGCAGGAGGCCCGCCGGGGCCTCGACAGCGATCACTTCACTGACGGATTGCATGCGCAGGTCGCAGTCGACCACACAAACGCGTTGGCCGGACATGGCCGCGATGCGGGCGAGGCATATCGAGATCGTTGTCTTGCCCTCATTGGGCAACGCCGAAGTGATCGCGACCACCTTCACGGAGAAATCGAGCCGCGAATATACGATGACTGTGCGCAATACGCGTAGCGCCTCCGCGAACGCTGACATCGGCCGCCAGAGCAGATAGCCCGACGGATGGCGCTCAGCGGGAGGCATTTGACGCATCATGCGGTCGGAAATGGTTGGGATCGAGGCGATAGCATCGCAGCCGACCTTGCGCTCGAGGTCGTCGGCGTTTTTGAGCGATTGGTCGATCAGTTCGGCAAACACGCCCGCGCCGAGCATGAGCAGTAGCCCGATCAGCCCGGCAAGTGCCAGTGCGGACTGCAAATGCGGTGAGGAAGGCGAGCCTGGGACCGTGGCGTAGGCGAGCAGACGGGTATTGGGGATGTTAAGCCGATTGACGTCGGCCATGTTCTGGCTGCGCTGCAAGTAGGTCGCGTACACTTCTCGAGCGACGGCGGCCTCACGGAGGAGGTCACGTAGGTGCTCGGCGGCGTTAGGATCCGCGGTCTGTTCGCGGGTGTCGGCCGGGTTCGATTGCCGCAGCCCCCGTAAGCGCGCTCGCGCCGCGGAGACCTGGCTAGCGAGACTGGCCGAGGCACGTTCGATCTCCCGTTGAATCTCCGCTTCAACGGTCTCACGTTCAGTGCGGATAGCGCTGACCGCTGGGTGGCTCGGCAAGTAGCGTTCTTCGAGATCGGCCTGACGGCTATTGATGTCGGTTAGCCGGTCGCGCAGGCCATTGAGCGTTTCGGAATTGACAGCGGCGGCGATGCCGTCAATTGACGCGCCCGAGGAAATCAAGTCTTGAAGACGGCGACGGCGCGCCATCTGTTCGTCGAGATCGGCCTGTGCCAGTAGCTGCTGGCTCTGCTCATCGTCGATATACTCGTCGGGCGGCGGCGCATCGTCGGAGGGCAAGCCCGCTTGGACGCGGAAGGCCTCAGCAGCGCTCACCTTGGCCACGACATCTTCGCTCAGCTCGGCCATACGGCGCGCCAGCCACGAGTTCCCATATTGCGGCGTTTCGACGTGCACGCGCAACTGGTTGGCGAGGTAGACGTCGGCGCAAGTATTGGCGATCTGCTGCGCGCCGCTTGGATTGGCCGAGCGCGCGGCGATCTCAACGACATTAGTGGCGCCGCGGCGGCGGATGGTGAGGGCCTGCTTGAGGCCTCTGACAACGTCGCCCTGCGGCGTGTCGGCCGCCGGGCCGCTTCGCAGACCGAGCGTTTGCGCAAGTTCATCCATGAGTGCGGGCGAGCGCAGCAATTCGATCTCGGCATTGACGGCCGCAGACGCCGACGTTGGGGTCCCGCCCGACGCCTGGCGCGGCGTGACGATCAACAAGGACACCGCAGTGTAGGCGGGCGGCTGCACCATCAAGACTGCAAACGTCGTCAGTGCGGCGGCGAGGCCGAGCAGGGTCATCATGGGCCAACGGCGGCGCACCACGCGTATCGCCACGCTGAGACCGATCATATCCGCCAATGTCCGCGGCGCATCGGGCTGGCTCCGACCAGTGTTCATCTTGTTCCCCAACCCACAGCGCGACCTAGCTGCTGACGCTGGAATTGCAGCGCCGAGCCTCGCTCAACCATTGCACCGAGACGCTCGGCCGATGTGGTCTTTCAGTAGCCTGTCATGTGCGCCTGACGCCGTCTAAAACAACCGCTCGCCGATGCGAATCGTATCGCCCGGCATGACCGGGGTGACGACCGTCAAGTTGTAGGCCTGCTCTTCGGAGCTATTGGCGCGGCGGATGAAGACGCGGCGGCGATTGGCGCGGTAAGTGAAGCCGCCGGCTGTGGCGACGGCGTTCAGCACGGTGAGATCCGCCGAGAAGGGGTAACTGCCGGGGCGCGCCACTTCGCCCAGGATGAAAAACGGCCGGTAACTGGCTACTTCGACACTAACGCTGGGCGAACGAAGATATCGTTCGAGCGCTTCGCGTAGCGTTTGGGTGAATTCCGACGCCGTGAGGCCTTCAGCGCGGACATCGCCGACCAGCGGATATGCGATTGTCCCCTGCGAGTTGACAACGAACAGGCCCGTCAGGCCGGGTTCGTTAAACACTGTGATCCGCAATTGATCCGCCGGACCGAGGCGATAGTCCACGGAGTCTTCTTGCGCCGGCGGGCCCGATGCCGTCGTGCACGCGGCAATGACGCCCCCGCCGAGGCCCAGCGCGAGTGCGTGCAAAAGTGCGCGGCGAGTGTGCCAAATTGGCAATGGCATCTGCAGCTTTCCTTTTCCATTCTAGTGCGGCGCCCAGGTGAGGCAAGGGAGGGACAATACGTATCGGCGCAGTGTGACAAGCGCGCGCAAGGCTTGCAAGGAGGAGGCCGCGCGTTAGGAAGGTCTACCAGGTCTGTCGGTCCTGGCGCATACAGGCGCCGCATGGATTTTCTCAAGCTTTTCACGCGCCCTTCTGCGCGTGCCGCGAGATTTCTCGAGGGGCGCGTCGGCTACGCCGTGGGCGATGTTCACGGTCGCGCCGATCTGTTAGGCCCTTTGATCGAGCGCATCGAAGCACGCGCTGACTGGGATTTGCGTGAGGCTGGGCCGCCAATCGTGATTTTTCTGGGCGACTATGTCGATCGTGGTCCCGACAGCGCGGGCGTGATCGACCTTCTCCTGAGCGGCCGCCCGGCCTATTGCGAGCGCCGCTACCTGCGCGGCAATCATGAACAGGCACTGGCAGCCTTCATGAGTAATCCTGTCGCCAACCGCCGCTGGCTGCTCCATGGCGGGGCAGAGACGATGAAATCCTATGGCGTGCGGCCCCCGGCGCTGGTGGGAACCTCCGACGAGGACTGGGCGGCGGCGGCGGCGGGGTTGAAGGCGCGCATGCCGGCGGCGCACCTGGACTTCTTGGACGGCCTGGAGCGTTATGTAGTGTTCGGCGATTACGTTTTTGTGCATGCTGGCGTTGATGTCGAGCGATCGCTGGAGCAGCAGACCGACGAGATCCTCTATTGGACGCGCGAGCGCTTCATCGCCAACAAGCGACGATTCAGCCACAAGGTCGTGCACGGCCACACGCCGGTCGAAAAGCCCTACATCGACGAGCGCCGCATCGGCGTCGATACCGGCGCTTACGCCTCCGGGATACTGACTGCGGCGCGGCTCGAGGGCGAAGGGGTTGCGTTCATCGCCGTCTCGTCCCCCTCCAGTCGGCGCCCGGCGTCCGAAGGCGAGGCGCCAACAAAGAGCGCTATCGACTGGATCGCGAAGTGAGGAAACTCGGACTGCGGCGTCAACGGCGCCCGTGACGGCTAGAAACCGATTGAAGGGACGATTTGGGCAAGCGCGGCTTGTCCATTTCCAAAGCGTAGCACTCTTCGTGCTGACAGCTCGCCGGTTCGCACCGGAAAGATTCCGATGGCCAAGGAAGTCGCGTGGAACTAGGGTGGCGCTGAAATTGCGGGGGCGGTCTTGGACCAGCGCATAGAGACCCAACAGGCGTACTGGACCAAGTGGAACGCCGAAGGGCGTGAGCACCGGCTCTCTGACATTTCGCGAGACCAGCAGGACGTCGTGCTAGGCTGGCTCAAGGCGGTTGGCCGGACGAATCTCAACATCATCGAGGTCGGCTGCGGCGCCGGCTGGCTTTGCCCGACACTCACTCAATTCGGCCGGGTTGTTGCCACGGATCTTTGCGCCGACGTTTTGTCGCGCGCACGCGAGCGATTCCCGGACGTTGAGTTTATCGCCGGCGATTTCATGGCGCTCGATTCCGACGTCAAATACGACGTTGTGGTCACGCTCGAAATGCTCTCGCACGTTGCCGATCAAGATGCGTTCATCGCCAAGCTTGCAGGCATGTTGAAGCCGGGCGGACTGCTCATGTTGGCGACGCAGAACCGCCCTGTGTTGCAAGACCACAACAACATCCCTGCGCCACAGCCCGGCCAGCTGCGCCGGTGGGTTGATAAGACCGAACTAGAGACGCTGCTGACGCGTCATTTCCGTGTGCGCCAAATGCTCACGGTCACGCCGAATGCGAGTAAGGGCGCGATGCGATTTGTTGCCGGCCGCAAGGCCAAGAAAGTCATCCGCGCGATCGCGGGCAGGGTTGTGGAGCGCAGGCTTGCGGCCGCCGGGTTCGGCTGGACCCTCATGGCGTTGGCGGAGAAAATCTAGAATGGCAGGCCGTCAGCATAGATACAGGGCCGCCGAGAAGCCCAGCACGCGGCTTCAACGATCTTCCCAGGCGCGCGATCACTCCCATAGAGCGCTGTAAAGCCCGCATAGGCGCCGGCCTGCATCAATCCTGACCAGGATTGAAGATGCACCCGCGGATGGGCGCCGCCGCGATCGGACGAATAATAATAGATGGCCGCCGACGGACCGGTTCCTGGCGCTTCCGGCCGCCAAACGGTTTGTCGTCGCGCACATAGGTTCATAATCGGCCAGTGCGTGTTTTTCCTTTCGCCAGCACGGGGACAGGCGTGTCGTCGGCGTGGATGCGCTCCCCCGCAAGGACATGTTCGTCCGCGCTTGGGCTGACGGCGCGACCCCGCCGGCTGGATCGGCGCGCCTTGAGCGGCGGCGGCCTGCGCCTCGGCCATCACGCTGTTTTGCACGATGTCGCCTTCAATATCTTCCAGCGACAATTGCAGCTGATCGATCAGATGCGCGCGACGCTCCGAAGATTGACCGAATTGGGCGCGCTGCAGGCTCGACCTGCAGGTTGGCGACGAGGTCTTCAGCGCCCTTGTGGGCGGCGGCCATCGCCGCAATCGTCGCCCGGCTTTCCAGCTTCAGCGTTTTCAGCGCGAGCGAAAGTCGAAGCGCCAGTGCTTGCCGCCTTTGGGCATGACCAAGAGGTAGAGCCCTTAGTCGTCGCTGATTTTGTAGCGGCTAGGCTGTGGTTTCGCGTTGAGGATTGCGCGATCTGTCAAACGTGACGGCACAGTTTGCACTCTCATCCAAGTGTGCCGTCAGAGTGCCGGCAAAAGCGGTCGCAGTGAACGATCGGCCGTGGACGTCCCTGACAGCAGGCGTTAAAAAACAACGATTTTTGGATGTTAGCGGAAGGCGTTGGAGGGGGGCGTGGTGCCTGGGGCCGGAATCGAACCAGCGACACGCGGATTTTCAATCCGCTGCTCTACCAACTGAGCTACCCAGGCAATCCAATACAATCAGTAGCTTAACACGAAAAAGTTGCTGAACGGAACCGTGGTTTACAGCGCGGTTTACAGCGCGCGGGCAGCTTTTGTTCTGAAATCGTAGTGGGGTCAAGCATCGACGGTCGGCTGCTGCGCGCCAAAACGTCTGCGTGCATTGCCGCGTGGCTCACGGTTGAGCACGCCGCTGACACAAGCCAGTTCGGCCCCCAAGAAGGTTGGAAATGGGCGCGGCCTCCGTGCTAACAGGGGCGCGCGAGGCCCGGGACAGGAGGACAATCCCATGTGCGAAATATGTGACGCGCGACCCAAAATCCAGAGCCCCGTGTGGCAACGCCGGGATCTCATGCGCGCCTTCGCGGGTGGGGCGGCGGCATTTGTGCTGCCGGCGTGCGAAACCACCACCAATCCGGAAACCGGGCGCGGCCAATTCATCATCGTCAGCGACGAGCAGATGTCGCAGGCGGCGCTGCAAGCTTGGGCGCAAGTGCGCCAACAGACGCCAGCTTGGAACAATCGCGCCGCGCAGGACCGTCTGCGGCGCGTGGGCATGCGGGTGGCGCAAGGCGCGGGGCGCGCCTCGCAGGCGTGGGAATTCGAGCTGTTCGATAGCCCGCAGAAAAATGCGTTCGTGTTGCCCGGCAACAAGGTCGGCTTCTACCGCGGACTCTACGAAATGTCCGAGCGCGACGATTGGATGGCGACTGTGCTCGGCCATGAAGTGGGCCACGTAACCGGCCGCCACGCCGCCGAGCGTTATAGCCGCGAGGCGGCCACGCAGACCGTCCTGCAGGTGGCGGGAAGCCAGATCAACAGCCAGATCGCCATGGCCGCCCTTGGTCTCGGTGCGCAGTTTGGTTTGAGCTTGCCATTCTCGCGCGAACAGGAATCCGAGGCCGATATTCTGGGCCTAAATTACATGCATGCCGCGGGTTTCGACGTGAAGCAGGCGATCCCGTTCTGGGGCGCGATGTCGGCGGGCGGCGGTTCGCGACCGCCTGAATTTATTTCGACCCACCCAGACCCCACGACTCGCATTGAGCGCATACGCGGCCATATCAATTCGCAGGGCTGGGGGCCGGCCTGAGCCTCGCTAGGCGCCAGGAACGTTGAGTTCGGCGGCCGCCGCGCGCAGGCGCGCTTGTGTCGCCGCATCGCCCTCGAACGCGCGTAGAGCGTTACCGAGCGCCGCTTGCGCCCGTTCGGGTTGGTTCAGGACCATGCGCGAGCGCATGAGCCGCATCCAGCCCTCGGCGTCGCGCGGATTGTCGCGTAGGCGCAGATCAAGGCCATCGACCATGGCCGCGATGATCTGGCGCTGCTCGGCGCCCGCCTCGGCGTCCGCCGCCGGCGGGACCGCGGAAGGCGTTCGTATGCGGCCCTGAATGTTCAGGCGGGCGCGTTCCGCGGCGGCCTCGGCGCTCGCGCGCATCTGCGGCGCCCATTGCGAGTCTGGCGCCGCATCGTTAGCGGCGGCGATCCAGTCGTTGACGGCGCCGCCAATGTCTCCGCTCTGCGCCTTCGCCAAGGCCCGGTAATAGCGCGCGCGCTCATCGCTTTGGTCCAGCGACAGCGCTTGCTGGAAATTGCTCAGCGCCTCGGGCGACACCATGCCGCCATTGGCGTGAGTGATCGCCTCGGCCAGCGCTGAGCGATAGCCCGCGTCCTCGGGCGCCAGCGATACAGCGCGGCCGTACGATGCTACGGCGTCATCGTAGCGGCCGGTCTCGAAATACGCCCAACCCAGCAAACGCCAGCCCAAAGCGTCGTCTGGCGCGGTCTCCAAACGAGAGTGAAGGCGGGCGATGACAGCGTCGATGTCGGGTATCGCGTCCGTTTGCTGGGCAGCGTCCCCGCGGGGGTGGGCTAGGTTCGGCGAACCGAGAACGGCGTAGAGACCGGCGGCGCCAAGCACGACAAACGCAGACACGCCAGCCGCGACGGCGCGTTTCGGCTGGGATCGCTCTAGCGCTGGCGACGGTGTGGCCGCCGCCAGGATGCGCAGCGCGATTTCCGCGCGCAGTTCGTCGGCGGCGGTGGCGTCAATTTCGCCTGACGCCTGCTCGCGATCGACGCCGCTGAGTTGGGCTGCGTCGTGCGCGAGTGAAGCATCCTCTGCGACGGATTCGCGTTCGACCTGCATAAACGGCAGCGCCAGCAAGAGCGCCGCGCAAGCGGCGAGTACGGCGAAGGCCAACCAGAGCATCAGCGCTGCCCGCCGGTCCGCTCGGCCAAGAGCGCCGCGAGTTTCTCACGCTGCTCCTCGGACAATGCCGCTGTCGGTTCGGTGCGGCGGCGCAATTGGGCGCCCAACCCCAGGGCTGCAATCGCCAACACCAGGAAGGGCGCAATCCAGAGCGCCCAGGTGTCGGCCTGGAACGGCGGTCGCAGCAGCACGAAATTGCCGTAGCGCGCGACAATATACTCGCGCACCTCTTTGTCGCTATCGCCGGCCAGGAGCCGCTCTCGCACCAGCAGGCGCATGTCGTGGGCGAGCGGCGCATCGGAATCGTCGATGGTCTGGTTCTGGCACACCACGCAGCGCAAATGCGCGCTGATGTCGCGCGCGCGCTGTTCGAGCACTGGGTCGGGCAACATCTCCGCGGGCTCCACCGCACGCGCGGGGCCCACGGCGAGGCTGAACACGAGTGCGCCGACCAGCAGGCGAAGCGAGTTCATGGCTCGCTCTCGAGTTGGGCCACAATCGGCTCGATGCTGACTCGCCACACCTCCGGCGTGATCGGCCCCACCTGTTTGTAGCGGATGCGCCCGCTGCGATCGACGATGAAGGTTTCCGGCGCGCCAGTGACACCTAAGTCGAGCGCGAAACGTCCACTCTCATCGCTGCCGATGCGCGCATAGGGATCGCCGGCGGCGGCGAGGTAGGCGAGCCCGTCTTGCGGTGGTTCTTTCCAATTGATGCCATGAATGGGCACGCGCCCGGCGCGGGAAAGCGCCAGCAGAGTCGGATGCTCCAGGCGGCAGGGCCCACACCAGGAAGCGAACACGTTCACCAGCACGATTTGCCCCTCAAGGTCGGCATTAGTGTAGCGCGCATCGCCGCCGCGAACCGGCGCCAGTGAAAACTCTGGCATCGGCCGGTCAATCAGCACGGAAGGCAACGCCGCCGGGTCGCGCCGCAGGCCGAAGAACAAAGCCCCGACAAGCGCCGCGAACAGCACAAACGGCGCAAACAATACGAGCCGCTTCATACGCGCGTGCTCGCCGCTGCGGGTGCGGGCTGCGCCGCGTGCGCCCGCAGGCGTCCGCTGGAAAGCGACAAGCCGCCCCCGAACGCCATTGTCGCCGCGCCAAGCCAAATCCAGATCGCCAGGGGATGGCGATAGAGCCGGATGGTCCACGCGCCATCGGGCCCACGTTCACCTAAAGCGGCGTAGAGGTTCGCGATCGCGGTCGAACGAACCGATGCTTCTGTCGTCTGCATTTGGCGCTCGGGATAAAAGCGGCGTTCCGGCGACATCACGAACGCGACCTTGCCGTTGCGTGAGAAAGCCAGCGCCGCGCGCTCGCTTTCAAAATTTGCGCCCTGGCGTGCATCGAGCGAGAGCATCTCTACCTCATAGCCGGCGAACTGGGCGTGCGCCCCAGGCGTCAGCCCAGTGGTGAGTTCGAGTTTCCAGGCATTGGCGGCGACCAGCCCCGCAAGCATGAGGCCGACGCCGAGGTGGGCGAAGGTGACGCCGTAGGTGGTGCGCGGCAGAGCGAACGCTAGCTGCAGCGACTTCGAGATGGGAACCTGGCCGAGCTTGAGGCGGCGCGCCACGATGAGCGCGGACGAGACGATGATCCAAACCGCGAGCGCCATGCCGAGCGCCGCCGCCGCGTGCCGCCAGCCGGTGAACCCAAGAGCAAGCGCGCCCGCCGCCGCGCCCGCGGCGCCCGCCCATACAAGACGCACCATCGCATCCCCAAAGGCGTCGGCGCGCCATTTGAGCGCAGGCCCGAGCGCCATCGCGAACAGGATTGGCGCGGCGATAGGCGTGAAAGTCAACGCATAGAAGGGCGGGCCGACGGAAATTTTGTCGCCGCCCGCAAGGTCGATCAGCAGCGGATAGAAGGTGCCGATGAACACCGTGGCCGCCGCGGTCACGATAAAGGCGTTGTTGAGAACAAGCCCGCCTTCGCGGCTGACAAGCCCGAATGGCGCGCCCGAGGCGAGCTTGTGCGCCCGCAACGCGTAAAGGAGCAGTCCGCCGCCCGTGGCCAGAACGAGAAGTACGAGAATGAAGACGCCGCGCTCTGGATCGACCGCGAAGGCGTGCACGCTGGTGAGTACGCCGGAGCGCACCACGAAAGTGCCGATCAGGCTGAGCGAGAAAGTGAGGATCGCCAGCAGCAGGGTCCAGCGGACGAACGATTGCCGCCGTTCCATTACCAGCACCGAGTGCAAGAGCGCCGTGCCCAGCAGCCAGGGCATCAGCGAGGCGTTCTCCACGGGATCCCAGAACCACCAGCCGCCCCAGCCCAATTCGTAATATGCCCACAGCGATCCAAGGGCGATGCCGATGGTCAGGAAGATCCACGCCGCGAGCACCCAGGGGCGCGCATGCCTGGCCCAAGCCGCGTCGGCGCGGGCGCCGATCAAGGCGGCTACGGCAAAAGAAAACGCGGTCGAGAAGCCGACATACCCGAGGTAGAGAAACGGGGGGTGCGAGGCGAGGCCGGGATCCTGCAACAACGGATTGAGCCCCAGGCCTTGGGCCGGCGCCGGGTCAAGCCGTGCAAACGGGTCGGACGTGAAAATCAGGAACGCGAGAAAGCCGAGACCAACCAATGCCTGGGTCGCCAGCACGCGCGCGCGCAGTGCGGGCGGGATGCTGGTTCCAAAAAGGCCGACCGCCGCCCCGAACACCGCCAGGATCAGCACCCACAACAACATCGAGCCTTCGTGATTGCCCCAGGTTCCGGCCAATTTGTACAAGAGCGGCTTGGCTGTATGCGAATTCTCCGCCACGGTCTCGACCGAAAAATCCGAAACCGCGAACGAGATCATCAGGCATGCGAAGGCGATGGCGACGAACAGGAACTGCGCCGCGGCTGCCGCGTCCCCGAACGCCATAAGCCTGCTGTCGCGTCTTGCGGCGCCGAGATAGGGCAATACTGATTGCGCCGCCGCGATCATCAGCGCGATGATGAGAGCGAAGCGCCCGATTTCCGGGATCATTGCAATCCTGTTCTGACGGCGCTCGCTCGCTGCTGAAAATGGTACCGCCTGTTGGGCTCGAACCAACGACACCCGGCTCCACAAGCCGATGCTCTACCAACTGAGCTAAGGCGGCACTCTTTCCGGTTTAGTCCGGGGCCGGATACCTAGCGCCGGGCGCCCCGGGAAGCAAGGTTTTGTCCGGCCCGCGGATTGCCGGCGCTGGCCGGCGAGAACGCCGGTGGTCCACGGCCACT
>JAKFYF010000223.1 GCA_021731005.1 Hyphomonadaceae bacterium | reverse complement strand
GCCGCCGCCGCTGGTGGCGCCGCCGCTGGTGCTCATGGTCATGGTCATGGTGGCGGCCTGCGCGCCGCCGCCGCCGCTTGACGATGACGCGTTCACGTAGGTGGACGCGATCTGCATGGCGCGGTCGGCTTCGGCGGCGTTGCGTACTGTGCCTGAAAGCACGACCGAGCCGTTCACCGCCTCCGCGACAATGCTGGATTCCGGCGCATGGCGGCGCAGGATTTCATTGAGCGGGGCGACATCGGGCTCCACCCGGATTTCGACGTTGGCGATCTGGCGGCCCGCGCCATCGAAAAAGAAGATGTTGGTTTGACCCAATTGCCGGCCAACGACATAGGCGCGCCGCGCCGTGCGCACGGTGGCGTCCGCGATTGCCGGATTGGAGATCAGAATATCGCGAGAGTCGGAGGGCAGATCGATGATCGCCGACTTTCCGAGCGGCAGCACCAATGAGGCCGATCGCGCCCCGCCGCCGCCATTGATGCGCATGACGCTGGAGGCGTCGGGCGGCTCGACTTGCGCCGCCGCGTACCCCGGCGCCAGTGCAAGCGCGGCCGAGAGGAGCGTGGTGAGCGAAGCGCGCAGGGCGCGTGCCGGTTTCATTAGCGGCCTCCGGTGACGTTGCCGAACGCATGCACGCGCACAGCGCCGGAATCTTGATTGAGCTGGCGGTTTCGCCCGGTGGTCATGCCCACGGTGTCAACCTGGACGCTGCGCAGCGCGAGGCTGAGATCGCCCATGCGGTCGGCAAGCGCCAGCTGGCGGGCGTCCTCGGCGGTCAATTCAAGCACGGCCAGGTTCGCATCGATGGTTTCCGGCGCGTCGCCGCTGGTCTGGGTTTGCGTTTTGTCGTTGATCGCCAGAACGCGCACGTCCTCGAGCGCGATCTCGCTGCGCACCTGCTCGCCGCCTTCGGCGTCGAGCTTCATGGTAACGATAACATCGACACGGTCGTTGGGTTGGATGAAGCCGCCAGCGGCGGTGTTGCGCTCGACTTCGATTGCGATCGCCCGGTAGCCGGGTTGCAATTGCGCCGCCATGAAGCCGCGACCGTCGGGCTGCACAACCGAGTCCATCATGATCGGCTCGCCCTGCACGAAGGCGCGGCGCGTCACCGCGCCAATGTAATCCGCTTGCGCGGAGGGGCGCCCGGCAATGCTGATGAAGTGCTCGCTTACTACGTTGCTGGGAAATGTCGCGACCTTCAGATCGCTGGGGGTCAGCGCGGCGCCTTGCTGAATGTCGCGCGCGGCAACCAGCACCTCCTCGCCGATCACGGCCGCCGCGGGCTCGGCCGCGGCTTCCGGCTTGTCGCTGTTCATGCCGCGAATAAGCAGCAACGCGCCGACCGCCGCGATCGCGGCGACTACTAGAACGATGAGCTGACGCGGCGACATGGCAAAAACTCCCGCGACAGTTCGCGAAGCACTTCAAGCGACCAGACCACGGTCATGGCTAAGGCATGGTTAACGCGCCGAAATCAAACGGAAGCGACGGTATGGCCATCAAGCCGCCGCCCAGGATCGCGACGCCGTAGGGAATGCCGCTCTGCTTTTGCAGCAGATGACTGACGAAGGCGGGGTAGGGTGCGGTCTGCGGCAGCAATTGCCGCGCGGTGACGAGCACCAGCGCAAGCAGTCCGCCGGTCACCGTGGTCCAGAGCAGAAAAGGAACGTAGGCGCCAAAGCCGGTCCAGACGCAGACGGCGGCGATCAGCTTGGCGTCGCCACCGCCAATAATGTTGGCCTGGAACAGAAAAAACCCAACCGCGAGCGCGCCCAAGCCGAAGGCAAGGTGTGCGCCGACGCTGATGGCGTTGATGCCGGTCGCCAGCGCCAGGATGGGAAACGCGCCGGCAAGGGCGATCGAGATCCAATTGGGAATGGTTAAGGAAGCGATATCGGTGCAGGCGGCGTAACAGAGCAGCCCGCCGAACAGCGCAAGCGCGAACATGTCGATCATGGGGCGCAAGCTCTGCGTCGCGCCGCCTCAACAAAGGCTTAAAAAGAAAACGCCGCCGGTCGAGGGCGGCGCTGAGACAAAGGGAAGAAGGCGCTTGCGGACCGCCGCCCGAACGGCGGCCCGCAAGCGTTTTTCGATTAGTGAGCCGCGTCGAGCGTGGCTGCGACGTCGGTGAACGTGCCGTCCAGGCTGGTCTTCACCGCGCCGAGCGAGGCGATGATGGCGACGCCGATCAGGGCGGCGATGAGGCCGTATTCAATGGCGGTGGCGCCATCTTCGTTCTTCAGGAAACGCTTCAACATGATATTCTCCGTTATTGTCGAGTGCTTTAGTCACCGGCCCGGTGGAATGTCGCACCCGACATCCGTTCCAGACGCAGGTGGAAGGTACACGTACAAGATTAACGGATCAGCCATCGAGTGCGGTTTCGATTTCGCTAACGCCAGCGCAAAATCTCAGCTTCTTGCCGCTTTTTCATGCGCACGGGAGAATATTGCGTTAGCGATCTCCTAACCATTCGCGCGTAGCAGCATTGCTATATAAGTGTGTGAGGGCATTGCGATGTATTGGCGCCCGTTGAGGATTGTCGCCGCCGCGGCGGCGTTTTGCGCGATGAGCTTGACCGCGGCGCCGTCCTCGGCCAACGAAATTCGCGTCGCGCTAGACCAGGCGTTCCCGATCCGGCTTTCCGAGACCGCTGAAGGGGTCGCGGTCGGCAACCCGAGCATCGCCGGGGTTTCAGTCCAGAACGACCATTTCCTGTTCGTGACCGGGCGCTCCTACGGCTCGACCAATCTCGTCGTCGTGGGCGCGAACGGGCGCGTGCTTTATTCCGGACGCGTAACGGTGATCCCGGACGAGACCGACGTCGTCATGGTTACGCGCGCCGGTCAGACCGCTCGGCTCGAGTGCACGCCCTTGTGCCGGCCGCGGCCAGATATTGGCGACGGCGAAGCCTCGGCCGCGGCTGCGGCGCAGATCCAAGGACGCGCCGCCGTTGCGGCGGGATCGCGTTAACGCGCGTTTACGCTTTCGTTTGACGGTTTCGCAGGGCTTCGGCGCTAGACTGGCGCTTCGGAGCCGAAATGTTTGCGCTGTTCAAGTCCGTTGCACCGAAGGTTTCGCGCTTTGCTGCGGCCAAGCAAGGCGTGGCCGCGGTCGAGTTCTCGCTCATCCTGGTGCCGTTCATGCTGCTGACGGTTGGCGTTGCGGAAATCGCCATGATCGGGTTTGCGCAGTCGAGCCTCGATTTCGCCATCAACGAGACCGCGCGCGACATCCGCACCGGCGAGGCGCAGATGAGCAACAAGAATCAAAGCGAGATCGAGGACGTGCTTTGCGCGGAGATGGGCAATTTCCTCGGCATCGATTGCTCCGGCGCTCTTTATCTGGACGTGCAGCGCTTCGATTCGTTCGTTGAAGCGGCAGCGGTCGACAACCCGATCGTGGATGACGCCTTCCAGACCGGGGCCTTTGGCTATCAGCCTGGCGCGCCGTCCGATATCGTCGTCGTGCGCGCCTTCTACCGTTGGCAAACGCTGACGCCGATGTTTCGCGACGTGTTCAAGAACGTCGCCAATGGCGACCGCATTCTCGCCTCTTCGATGATGTTCCGCAACGAGCCGTACCAATGAAGCTGACGCTGCGTCTCCGCGAATTCGGCAAGGCAAGCGCTGGGCTGGCGGCGCTCGAGTTCGCCATTCTCTTGCCCATGATGGTGCTGCTGCTGTTCGGCGCTGTCGATCTCATCGACGCTCTGGGCGCCAATCGCCGCGCCGAAAACGTCGCTGCTTCGTTGGCCGATGTGGTCGCGCGCGACACCGAAATCAGCGACGACGAGTTGGACGGCCTCTGGGCGGCCATTGGCGTGCTCATGGTTCCCGACGATCCCGACGACGTAAAAGCGCGCATCACCAGCGTGGACATCGAGAGTACGACCACCGCGCGCATCGTTTGGAGCGAAGGCCACGGCATGTCCGGGCTCACCGCGGGCGGGACCATCGATCTGCCCGACGCGATGATGATCGCCGGCACCAGCGTTATCCTCGCCGAGACTGAACTGCACTACGAATCGCCGCTGGGCATCTTGTTCACCGGCGCGGTTGGCTTGAACCACGAAGCCTATCGCCGCTCGCGGCTGGTCGACCCGATTCCGCGGGCATAGCCTCGAACACCCTTGACGGGCGGCGCCGACTTGGCATCAGTTCCGCGATGGAAAACCCGAAAACGCCGGCCCAAGCGGTCGACCGCCTCGAAATCCTCTATGACCGCGCCGTCGGCGCCTTGATCGAGGCGGTGCGGCGCTTCGCTGAAAACGGAACCCCGCCGACCCCGGAAGAGCGCGCTCTGTTCCGCTATCCGGAGCTGCGCGTCACCTATCTGCCCGGCGCGCCCGCACCCCGGCTCGCGCGCGCCTATGGCCAGCTCACCTGGCCTGGGGAATACGCGGTGACGATCACTCAGCCCAAATATTTCCGCGACTATTTGGTCGAGCAGCTTGGACTGCTGGTCCAGGATTACGGGGCCGAACTCAGCGTTCGGGTGAGCGACACCGAAATTCCCTATTCGTTTGTGCTCGACGCCGCCGGCGCCGCGGCCTTTGAGAACGTGCCCGCCGAAGATCTGGCGCGGCACTTTCCAAATCCGCGCTTGACCCAAGTCGGCGACGCGGTGGTGGACGGCTTGAGTGTGAAGCGGCTCGACGGCGCGCGGCCGCTGGCCTTGTTCGACGCTCCGCGCATCGATTATTCGCTCAAGCGCCTGGAACATTATACCGGCGCGCCTTGGCAAGACGTACAACACTGGATCCTGTTCACCAATTACCAGCGTTACGTCGACGAGTTCGTGCGCTGGGCCGCCGAGGGCGTGAAGAACGGGCCCAAGGGCTGGGCGCTTTCCTGCCCGGGTCAGGTGCGTATCGCCGCCGGCGACAAGCGCGCCGAACAGAAGGCGCTGGACGCGCCGTGGCGCAAGTACCAGATGCCGGCCTATCATCTGACCACGCCGGATAATGACGGAGTGACGCTGATCAATATCGGCGTCGGCCCTTCCAACGCGAAGACGATCACCGATCACCTGGCGGTGCTGCGGCCACATTGCTGGCTGATGATCGGCCATTGCGGCGGCCTGCGTCACACGCAACGCATCGGCGATTACGTGCTGGCGCACGCCTATCTGCGGCGCGACAAGATTCTAGACGACCGCGTGCCGCTGGAAGTGCCGATCCCCGCCATCGCGGAAGTTCAAGTGGCGCTGCAGGAGGCGGCCGAAAGCGTGGCCGGCGGCGACAGCGAAGATTTACGCCGGCGGCTGCGCACCGGCACGGTGGTGTCCTACGCTGATCGCAATTGGGAACTGAACTACAACCAGGAACGGCAACTTCTCTCGCAATCGCGCGCCATCGCGGTGGACATGGAAAGCGCTTGCATCGCCACGCAGGGCTTCCGCCTGCGCGTGCCGTACGGCGTGTTGCTGTGCGTGTCCGACAAGCCGGCGCACGGCGAGATCAAGCTGCCGGGCGTGTCGGATCGCTTCTACGACCGAGCCATCGGCGCGCATCTGCGCATCGGGCTGGAGACGGTGGCGCGGCTGAAAAAGAACCGCGACCGCCTGCACTCGCGGAAACTGCGAGCGTTCGACGAGCCGCCGTTCCGGTGAGGGGCGCTAGATGGAGGAGACGCCTGAAACCCAACCCGCCGCGTTCGAACTGGTGCGGGGCCGGCGCGGCCGCCGGTGTGTGCGCACGGGTGAGATTTGGGAGAAAGATCGGCTTCATGAAGATCATTGGGAGGTGTATAGGGACTTGAAACGATACGAGCAGGGCGTCCGTGACCGCGCTATCTGGTCTGATGGACGGCTGAAGGAGAAGTTCAAATGAGCATCGATGACCAAGCGCCGCCGAAGGCACGCGGCGATCTCGAAAAACGCCTCGCCAAGCTCGTTGCCGGGCGGACGGTAAAGCGCATCCTACGCGCCGATGACCTAGAGCTAGCCCTTGAATTCGACGACGGCACCCGCATCTTCGCGCGCGCATCCAACGGAAAGCTTGATGTGAGCGTGACGTAGTGTCGGCGCGGCGCGCGTGCCAGCACGTCTTGGCGCTGGCGGCGGTCCTCCTCACCGCGTGCGTCCCCGCCGTTGTGTGAACGTGAGACTTTGACCTCGACGCGGTTCGGCGCCATCAAGCGCCATGCATGATTGCCACATTCCCCTCGACCGCGTTCTGAACTTCCGCGATTTCGGCGGCTACGACACCGCCGACGGCGCGCGCGTCGCGCGCGGTCGTATGTTCCGGAGCGCGCATTTTTCGGAGGCGAGCGACGCCGATGTAGCCAAGCTTGACGCCATGAACATCGCCGTCGTCGTCGATCTGCGCCGGCCCGAAGAGCGCGCGCGCGAGCCTAATCGTTGGCCGGGGCAGGGCGCGCGCACCATCAGCGCCGGCGGCGGGCACGGCGATGCGCTGCCGCCACACTTGCAGGCGCTGATGCAGGAAGGTCTCACCGCCGAGGGCGTCGCCAATTACATGCGCCGCATCTATCGCGAGTTCGCTTACGAGCCGCGTCACATCGAGCTCTACCGCGCCTGGTTCGCGGAGCTGCTGAGCAGCGAAGCGCCCGCGGTGATTCACTGCGCGGCCGGCAAGGACCGCACCGGTCTCGGCTGCGCGCTCACCCTGCATGCGCTGGGCGTTGGTGAGGAGGCGATCTTCGCCGATTACGAACTCACCAACGCGGTGCTTGATCTCGACGCGCGCCTGCCGCGCATCCAAGCGCGCATGGAGGCGGGGCTTGGCCGCAAACTCGATCCCGAAGCGCTGAAGCCGATGCTGGGCGTGAGCGCCGATTATTTGCGCGCCGCGCTCGACGAAATCGCCGGCCGTGCGGGCACAGTGGATGCGTATCTGGAGGGCGTGCTGGGAGTGGGCGCGGCGGAGCGCGCGGCGTTGCGGGAGAGGCTGGCGGGGTAGCGCGCGCCTATTTGGCGGCCACCTGCGGCGGCGGCTTGGGGGCCGGCTTGTCGAACAAGCCGGCGAACCAGCCGCCGAGCAGGCCAATGCCAACCCAAACAACCAAACCGATTATCACGCCCACAAACGGATCAACGCTCATGCGATGTCTCTCTCGAAGCCTAAGCCTAGCACAAGCTGCGCGACAATGTGAATAATGCCGGCGGCGGTGAATAGCGCCGCGCTGTGCCACCCCCAGGTCAGAGCGGGATTAAGCCAGGGGCCGAAAAGTGGCGCCGATGAGGCAAGCGATTGCCGCGCCATTGATTAGGGTTGCCATAAGCTTAGCGGCCTCCTCTCGGTGTCTCGGGGAGCGCGGCTTGATTTGAACTCTCATCCGCGCCTCACCCCGCCGCTTTGCGTTTCTCCATCAGCGCCTCGAAATTCTCCCACACGCCGGCTTGGCCGTGCCAATCGCCTTTGGTGGCGGCTTTGGAATATTCGGTGGCGCGGGCTTCGAAGAAATTGGCGTGCTCGACGCCGTTGAGGATCGCGGTCAGCCACGGGATCGGGTGTTCGCTCTGGCCGTATATTTTGGGCAGGCCGAGTTGGCCCAAGCGCCAGTCGGCGATGTAGCGGATATATTGCTTGATGTCGTCGGCTGTCATGCCTTGCACCGGACCCATCTCGAACGCGAGGTCGATGAAGCGGTCCTCGATTTCAACCACGGTTTTGCAGCACTCGGCGATGTCGTCTTTTACGGCTTGCGTGAGCGCGTTGGTCTCTTTCGCGTAGGCGTGAAAGAGCTTGATCATGCCTTCGCAGTGCAAGCTTTCGTCGCGCACCGACCAGGTGACGATTTGGCCCATGCCCTTCATCTTGTTGAAGCGGGGAAAATTCATCAGCATCGCAAACGAGGCAAACAGCTGCAGCCCTTCGGTGAAGGCGCCGAACATAGCGAGCGTGCGCAGGATGTCGGCGTCGCTCTCGACGCCGAACTTGCCCATGTAATCGTGTTTGTCGCGCATCGCCTGATAATCCAGGAACGCGGCGAACTCGGTCTCGGGCATGCCGATGGTTTCAAGCAGCAGCGCGTAAGCAGCGATGTGGATGGTCTCGATGTTGGAGAATGACGCGAGCATCATCTTGATCTCGGTCGGTTTGAACACGCGCGAATAGCGCTCCATGTAATTGTCGTTCACCTCGACATCGGCTTGAGTGAAGAAGCGGAAGATCTGCGTCAGCAGATTGCGCTCCTGGTCGTTGAGCTTCGAGGCCCAGTCCTTCACGTCCTCGCCGAGGGGCACTTCCTCGGGCATCCAGTGGACTTGCTGTTGGCGGCGCCAGAACTCGTAGGCCCACGGATACCGGAACGGCTTGTAGCCGATGGAGGGGGTCTTCAGCCCCGGCAGGGTCCCGCCGTTTTTGCTGCTCATCGCGTTATTCCTCTGTCTCGTGTGCGCAATGTACCCTAGATGTGGGGACTTGGCGACTATTCGCCACCATATCTAGACCAGTTGGCCCCGAGTCCTCTTTAAGAAAGGTTACCAGCGGCGGACCATGGAGCGATTCAGCGCGGGAGCCAGGGGACGGGAGGCCGCTTCTGTGGATAGCCGCCGGCGCGAGACAAGCCAGCAGTGCTCTGCGTGCGGCATTGGCAACCCTGGAATGAGTTGGTTAAACCTCTGCGCACCTTGGGGGTAATCGTGGTATTGAAGCTCCGGATCGTTTTTCAAGGCGGCGGCGCTCGTCTCGCCACCCTCCTTGTAGCGGCAGATGCGCTCAGAAGGCGCTGCGATCGTGCGAACATCGAGATCTGTCAGGTAGCGGGTGTTTCTGCTGGCTCGATAGCCGCTGCGGCGATGGCGTCCAGACTGGAGTTTGATGAAATTCGAAGGCGAGTAGTAGATGTTGGCGCGGCCTTCAGCGCGCAATTCCGCAAAGAGCTGGACGTTCTACGTGACGGGCTGACAGGTTCCGCTGCCGAAGAACTTGCAAAGGTTCTGGATGGAGGGCTGTCTTATTGGTCTCTGCGGCGTCTGCAAAAGCACAAGGAGGTGCTTACCCAATTGGGGATCAAAGTGCGGGACTTGCTCAAGGGGGGGTCGGTACTCAGCTACTTAGAAGTGGATAGGGCGCTCGCCCAGATATTCCATGATGAGGGTCGGCCACTTACCTTTGATGACCTCGCCGTTCCACTGACTGTTTTTTCCTCAGACCTCCGAAGCGGCGCACCAATCGTCTACGAGCCATCGACGTGCAGGGACCCACTGCATTCGGTACTGGCACGTTCAGCAGGGATGCCGTTTATTTTCAGGGGCTTTGCCGGGGGCAACCACGAAGTTGATGGCGGAATCTGTGGCAATCTGCCGGTTTCGCTCTTCCTGGCGTCTGCGGACCACAACACCCGCACTATGGCGTTTGCGTTCAAGGACGAGGACCCGCGATGCGTGAACGGAATAATGAACTTCGGGTTGGCCCTACTCTCAAGTGCGATGGATTCAAGCGTAAGGGAGGCAAAGACGCAAATTCGAGAGTCTGGTGGCTTGGTGTATGAGTTGCCAAACCTCCTAGGAACCTACGACTTCGACAGGGCTATCAGTACGGAGCTTGAGGCGAACCGCTTTAGAACATTGTCCGCAAATATCGAGGAGGACCTATGCAAACACCTCGATCAGCTCTTTGGCAGCGTTGGATATAAATTGGTGCAGCAGACGCGGTACGGTCAAAATGATGTCCCCGTTCTTTTTGATAAGTTGCATAAGGCGCACCCAGTGCTGAAAACCCAGTCTGTCAAGATGATCATTCGAGGTGAAGCGAGAAGCAAAACTCCTTCGCAGGTTGTAAGGGGTGACGAGCGCTACTACATCGACCACCTAATGCCGCTCAATGGTGCCATTCAAACGTGTCAAGTTGGGTTGCCGTCCGGCATCACCTCAGTCACTAACATGAGCGTTCGCGCCCGAGACTCGTCAGGTCAAGATCTACCCGCAAGCGCGTATTTTCACGTCTTCGAGCAAGCCGGTCGAACGGCCAGTCGCGTCCTTGTTTTTTTGGACGCGCCGGTCAAAGTCGAACAATGTCCCGTCTCAGTCGCGGTGAAATTTGAGGGGGACGTTTTTTCAGAGTTCGAGAAGCGAGGATGGGATTTTCAAAAGACTTTGGTCACAATGCAAGATCGAGTGGATGAGCAAATATGGCTGGGTGTCATTGAGGAGGGGCGCATCGTGGTGGGTGATATTGCTGAGGCACCAACTCAATATGACGATGAAGTACTCGATGCAGCACGAGAGTTAAGTTCAAACGGAACCTGGGTTAAAGGCTCCGCCGTTGCCCCTGACGATGTGGAAAGTATCTTGGCAGAGCTGTATTCAGGTGAACTGATGGAGCGGAGAGTGACATTTGGGTGGCGGGTAGGGCCGATGAAACGTGGTGAATCTTCAGGGTTCATTTACAGCCGTGGTTGATGTTGGATGTTGCGTAATACCCAGGCTTATGCTTGATAGTAACAAGGGGAAATCAACCAATGAATCGCTTTCAGAATGAAGCTGGCGACGATGGGATATCTGTGGGTGACGATGGCATTTCCTGAGGTCATTCCAGCGCGTTGTCTGAATTGAATTTTAGTGTCGGAGTTTCCGGTACCGGGAGGCGAGAGGCTTGCCGAAATACACCGGAAACGGCATTTCTGCTGCAATTGCGGTCTTACAACCGCCAGCTCAACGCCAGCGCGCCGAAATCCTGGCGGTTGGGCTGGGTTTTGAATTCCTCGGTGCGCCACACGAACGTGTAGGCGAGGCGCCAGTCGCCAGCGCTAATCGTGAAGCCGGTCTGGAAATCGCCGACGTAAGGCGTGCGCTCCACCGAAGCGGAATCGCGAAAATTGTTGCCGTCGAGAAAAAGATTGTGCGCAACCGCGCGTCCCTGCACGCCGGCGAAAATGCTCCATGAGAGCGGCCCGCCCTTGAAGTGTTCGACACCCGCCAGCGAGGGCCGCACCCGCGGGGGGCCATAATCGCTGCCGAGGCGCTGGCCGATGCGCGCGGTGAGGCCAACGCGCGCTTCGTCGCGCAGCGTGCCGAGCGTCAGCCCCCCGCTGGGGGTCAAATCCGCTTCCAATCCGCCTGGGACCACGTTGGTGATCACCTCCAGCGCGCGCCATCGGCGGTCGAACGAAAGCGCGAACGCAAACTCGTCTTCCAGCTGGCTGTCCCAGCCTTGCGGATCGGGTGCGTTCAGAAACTGATGGATGCCGCGCTGCGATTGCTCGCCCAGCGCAGCTGGCCCCACCATGCCGAACTCAAGCTCGTAGGTGTCGAGATAGTGCGAACGCCCGTTGGCGTCGGGATCGTCTTCAACGCCGATCAGGATCTGCATGTAGAGCCAGCCGGCGTAAGGGTGCTGATCGCGCGGGGCGGGAACAGCGGTGATATCCTGCGGGGTAAACAGCGACTGCCCGAGCGCTATGCCCCAAAAGTCGGGCTCATCGCCGGAGACAAAGCGCGTGAAATCGCCGGCATCCTGCAGCCAGTCCGGCACCCCCGCGGACGGCGAGACGTAAGCCAGCTTGATGCCCGAGGTGTAGTTGCGGTCATCGCCAGAGGAGAGGCTGTCATTTTCCACCGCCAGCGAAAGCGCCCCTTTTTGTTCGGCGGGGCGGTCCTCGGCGAAGGCGGCGCCTGGGAGCGCCGCCAGCAGGGCGGCGCTTCCCATCATCGTCCTCAGGCGATGATGTCGGGCATGAGCCTGTCCTCGATCCATTGAATTTGGTCCCTGAGCACCAGCTTGCTCCGCTTCAGCCGCGCCAGCTGCAGCGTGTCCCCCCCGCTCTTGTCGTGAAGCGCGGCGATGGCGCTGTCCAGCGCACGATGCTCTTGCCGCAATTCCCCCAGCCGCGCCTTCAGCGCACGCTTTTCAGGCGTATCGTTGATGTCGAATTCTTCTTCGCCGTCGGCGGCCATCGACTTTGACTCCGCTCGCGCAGGGAAAGCGAGGTAAGCCACGCTCCGCGCTTCCTGTAAAGCGGATGCGGCGAGCTTTTTGGGGATGAAAAATCTATAAAACTCCGAATTACAGCAATTGAAAACCCCTAATCGCCGGTGGTATTGTGGAAACCGAGCGCGCGGTTATGGTGCCGCGCAAAATAAGCGGGCCCGGACGCCGTTCCCGCCACATTCTGTTGGAAACGCCAGAAATCACCATGATGAACCCCAAGGCAAACGCGGCCTTCGACAGCCATGAGGAGGTCGTCTTTTTTGGCGACGAAGCCTTGGGTGTCGCCGGCATTATCGCAATCCACTCGACCGCCCTCGGTCCCGCCGGGGGCGGTTGCCGCATCTGGAGCTATGCGCGCGATGAAGATGCGCTGACGGATGCGCTGCGGCTTTCGCGCGGCATGACCTACAAGAACGCCATGGCCGAGCTGCCGATGGGTGGAGGCAAGGGCGTTGTGTACAAGATAGGCGCTGACCGCGCGGCCTCGATGGAGAAATTCGGCGAAGCGGTCGAGGCGCTTGGCGGGCGTTACGTCACCGCCGAGGATGTGGGCGCAACGGTGGCCGACATGCGCGCGATTGCGCGGCGCACCTCGTTTGTCGCGGGCATTCCGAAAGAGGGCGGGCGCGCCGGCGGCGATCCCTCGCCCTGGACTTCGCTCGGCGCCCATCTGTCGATCAAGGCGCTGCTGGGCGGTTCAGTGCAGGGGCGCACCATCGCCGTGCAGGGGACGGGCGCGGTCGGCTTCGGGCTATGCAAACTGCTGAAGCAAGAGGGCGCAAACCTAATCGTCGCCGATGTAAACCCGGCCAACCTCGCGCGTGCGCAAGAGCTGGGCGCGGAGACAGCGCCGGTGGAGAGTATTCACGCTGTCGCCGCCGATGTGTTCTCTCCGAACGCGTTGGGTGCTGGGCTGAACGCGCGCACGATCCCTGAACTGGGCGCGCCGATCGTGTGCGGCGCCGCCAACAATCAGCTTGAGACTGAAGCAGATGGCGCCCGCCTTGTTGCGCGCGGGATCGTTTATGCGCCCGATTACGTGGTCAATGCCGGCGGCATCATCAATGTCTCGGCGGAATATCTGGGCGAGAGCAGCGAGGCGGTGGAGGCGCGCGTGCGCGCCATTCCGGCGCGCCTGCTGGCGGTGCTGGAGGCGGCCAGGCGCGATGGAATCGCCCCGCACCAAGCCGCCGATCGCATGGTGCGCGAGCGCATCGCCGCAGCGAGAGGGGGCAAGACATGACCCGCAACGCGCTCGATCTGCATATACCCGCTCCGCAGGCGCGCCCTGGCGACAAGCCTGATTTTTCTGGCTGGAGCTTTCCGGAGCCCGGCGAGACGCCGCGCCCGGAAGTGGACGCGCCAGCGCTTGAGCTACGCGATTTCGCTTACGGCCTCATCCGTGTGCTCGACATGGAGGGCCGCGCGCTGGGCCCCTGGGCGCCACATCTGTCGCCCCAATTGATGCGCCGGGGCCTCAAGACCATGCTGCTGACGCGCGCGTTCGACGAGCGCATGCACCGCGCCCAGCGCCAAGGCAAAACCTCCTTCTACATGCAATGCCAAGGCGAGGAGGCGGTGCCGATCGGCCAGGCGCTGGCGCTGAATGCCGACGACATGTGCTTTCCGAGCTATCGCCAGCAAGGCGTGCTGATCGCGCGCGACTATCCGCTGGTGACGATGATGCACCAGATCTATTCCAATAAGCTCGACCCGATGAAGGGCCGGCAATTGCCGGTGATGTACAGCTCGAAGAAGGACGGCTTCTTCACCGTGTCCGGCAATCTGGCGACGCAGGTTCCTCAAGCCGTGGGCTGGGCGATGGCGTCGGCCTATTCGGGCGATGGACGCATCGCCGCAACCTGGCTGGGCGAAGGCTCCACCGCGGAGGGTGATTTCCACGCCGCGATGACGTTCGCCAGCGTGTTTCGCGCGCCGGTGATCGTCAACGTGGTCAATAACCAGTGGGCGATCTCGTCGTTCCAGGGGATCGCCGGGGGCGAGAACACCACGTTCGCCGCGCGCGGCGTCGGTTACGGCGTGCCGCCGCTGCGCGTCGACGGCAACGATTTCCTCGCGGTCTATGCGGTGACGCAATGGGCCGCCGAACGCGCGCGCTCGAATCTGGGGCCGACCTTGATCGAGCATTTCACTTATCGCGCCGGGCCGCACTCAACCAGCGACGATCCCGCCCGCTATCGCCCCGCCGACGAAGCCCGCGCCTGGCCTTTGGGTGACCCGATCGAGCGTTTGAAGCAGCATCTGATCGTGCTTGGCGAGTGGAGCGAAGAGCAGCACCACGCCGCCCGCGAAGAAGCAATGGAAACAGTGCGCACCGCCGGCCGCGAAGCTGAAAAAGTCGGCGTCCTGGGCGCGGACGGGGCGCACGAACCGGGCACCATGTTCGAGGACGTGTTCAAGGACATGCCGTGGCATCTGCGCAGGCAAAGCGACGAGGTGGGCACATGAGCGCGGCGCCGGGCGAATGGCGAATGGCGAATGGCGAAGTCGGGTGTGCGCTTGCGCCGTCCGAACGCCAAAATGGCGCCATTCGCCACTCGCCATTCGCCATTCGCCCGTCTCATACAGCATCGGCGGCCATCCCATGAGTTCCATGACCATGATCCAGGCGCTTAATTCGGCGCTCGACGTGATGATGAGCCGCGATCCCAAGGTGCTGACCTTCGGCGAGGATGTCGGCTATTTCGGCGGCGTGTTCCGCGTCACCGAGGGCTTGCAGAAAAAATACGGGGCAAAACGCTGCTTCGATTCCCCGATCAACGAATGCGGCATTGCTGGCGCGGCCATCGGCATGGCGGTCTATGGCTTGCGGCCGGTGATCGAGATCCAGTTCGCCGACTACGTCTATCCGGCCTACGATCAATTGGTGTCCGAGGCAGCGCGCATCCGCTATCGCTCGGCCAACGATTACACCGTGCCGATGACGGTGCGCATGCCGTATGGCGGGGGCATCTATGGCGGGCAGACGCACAGCCAGAGCCCGGAAGCGCTATTCACCCATGTCGCTGGCCTGAAGACCGTGATTCCGTCCACGCCGTATGACGCCAAGGGTCTGCTGATCAGCGCCATCGAGGACGACGATCCGGTGATCTTCCTCGAACCCAAGCGCGTCTATAACGGCCCCTTCGATGGGCGCCGCGACCGCCCGGTGCAGCCCTGGTCGAAGCACCCGGCGAGCGAAGTGCCGGAGGGCTATTATTCGATCCCGCTCGGCAAGGCCAATGTCGTGCGCGAAGGCGGCGATCTCACCATGCTCGCCTATGGCACCATGGTGCATGTGGCGCTGGCGGCGGCCGAGGATTCCGGCATTGACGCCGAAGTGATCGATCTCAGAACGCTGCTGCCGCTTGATATCGACGCCATCGTCGCCTCGGTAGCCAAGACCGGGCGCTGCGTTATCGTTCACGAAGCCACGCGCACCTCCGGCTTCGGCGCTGAACTCTCCGCTCTGGTGCAGGAGCATTGCTTCTACCAGCTGGAGGCGCCGATCGAGCGCGTCACCGGCTTCGACACACCCTATCCGCACGCTCTCGAATGGGAGTATTTTCCAACCCCGCCGCGCATCGTCAAAGCCATGCGCCGCGTGATGGAGGCCTGACCCCCATGGGCCAGTTCGTATTCAAGCTGCCAGACGTTGGCGAAGGCACCGCGGAAGCGGAGATCGTCGCTTGGCACGTGCGCGTCGGAGACATGGTGGCCGAGGACGCCCCGCTCGTCGACGTGATGACCGACAAGGCAACGGTGGAAATGACCGCCCCGGTGTCGGGCAGAATTGTCTCGATCCAGGGTGAACCGGGCGACATGGCCGCGGTCGGCTCGGCCATCGCGGTGTTTGAAACCGAGGCTGAAGCGGCGGCGGACCGCGCGTCTCCAGACGCGCAGGCGGACCTGAAGGTCCGCGCTCCAAATGGCGCGCCTTCCGAACCCAAGCCGCGCATCAAGGTGCCGGCGGGGGCGATGGCGCCGGGAACCGCGCCCGCGCCGAAGCCGCCCGCGCCCGCGCCGTCGCAAGCAGTGGCGCGCCCAAGCGCGCGCGAACCGGCGGTGCGAGAAACCGCGTTGCGGGAAATGGGACCCTCGCAAGCTCCGCCGGCGGTGCGCGCGCGGGCGCAGAAGCTCGGCGTCGATCTGGCCCAGCTGCGCGGCACCGGCCCCGAGGGCCGCATCACTCATGAAGATCTCGACCGCGTGCTCGTGCCGATGGCCGGCGTGCGCAGCGGCGCCGGCGCGCTCGCCCAGAAAAACGGCATCGAGCCGGTCAAGGTGATTGGCCTCAGGCGCAAGATCGCCGAGAAAATGCAGGACGCCAAGCGCCGCATTCCCCACTTCGCCTATGTCGAGGAGTGCGACCTCACCGAACTCGAAGATTTGCGCGCGCACTTGAATGCGACCAAGCGCAACGAGCAGCCGAAGCTGACACTGCTGCCGTTCCTGATGCGCGCTTTGGTGCTCTCGCTGCCGGATTTTCCGCAGATCAATGCGCGTTTCGACGATGAGCAGGGCGTGGTCTATCGCCATGAGGCTGTCGATATCGGCATCGCTACGCAAACCGATGGCGGCTTGATCGTGCCGGTGGTGCGCCACGCCGAGGCGCGCGACGTATGGAATTGCGCCACGGAGGTTTCGCGCCTGGCCGCCGCCGTGCGCGCCAACAATGCCGGCAAGGACGAACTCTCCGGCTCCACCATCACCATCACCTCGCTGGGTGCGCTGGGCGGGATCGTGACCACGCCGGTGATCAATCATCCCGAAGTGGCCATCATCGGCGTTAACAAACTGGTCGAGCGGCCGATGGTGAAGAATGGCCAGATCGTCGTGCGCAAGATGATGAACCTCTCCTCCTCGTTCGATCACCGCGTCGTCGATGGCTACGACGCAGCTGCGTTCATCCAGCGCGTCAAGGGCATGCTGGAACATCCCGCGGCGCTGTTTATCGAGCGATAGGGGGCGAAGAACCCTCTCCCTTGCGGAGAGGGTCGCCGCGCAGCGGCGGGCGGGGCGACATGCTCACCCACGGGCTTGGTGTCCCTCAGGGGGCTCGCGCTCCCGTCCGCCGCCCCGCCCTTCCTAGACCGGCGCGCGCGATTCGCAGATGCAAGGGGGCAACGCCGACGTTGCACGCGTCCCGCGCCAAGCTCGAAGCATTGAGTCCCACCCTCACCCTGCCCTCACACTCCCAAAGGAGGGAGAGGGTTCTCCTGACGTCGTGCTGGAACTTGCGCTAGCGCCCCGGCCCAGGCGCTGGCCTCGGCTCTGGGACCGGCCGTGGCGAGCGCAGCACGGGCGGCTCGGGACGCGGGGCGTTCTGGGCGGCGGGGAGCGCGCCGGCGGTTGCGGCGGAGCGTGCGAGTTGTACGAACTCGGCGCGCCAGCCGAATTCATCGCCGCCGCGCGCGCCTTGCGCCAAGCTCAAGACATCGTCCCATCCATAAGTCTGGCGCAGGTAGGGGTCGCCGCGCAGCAATTGCCCGTAGCCAGCGACCGCCGTCGCCCAACGCGCGGCTTCAGGCGCGCGCTCGATCGAGGCAAAGGCGTCGGCCTGGGTGATCGGGCGTTCGATCAAGCGCGAGCGATCTTGGCCCGGCAGTTTGTAGCGAATGCGCAGGAACGCGAGCTCGCCGGCTGTGCTGGGCGCCGGCAGGGCGCGTTCGCCCTGATAGCGCAATGGCTCGGTGAAGGTCGGCCCGCCGACCGGCGTGATCTCGTAGATCGCGGTCACGGCGTGGCCAGCGCCGATCTCGCCAGCGTCGACGGCGTCGTTGTTGAAATCCTCGCGCCGCAGCATGCGGGTTTCGTAGCCGATCAACCGATATTCGGCGACGCGCGCTGGATTGAACTCGACCTGGATTTTCACATCGTTGGCGATCGAAAACAGGTTCGACGCCATCTCGTCGCGCAGCACCCGGCGGGCTTCGTTCAGGGTGTCGATGTAGGCGGCGTTGCCATTGCCGTTCTGGGCCAGACGCTGCATCAGGGCGTCGTTGTAATTGCCGCCGCCGAAGCCGAGCACGGAAAGATACACTCCGGTGTCGCGTTTGCGCGAGACGAAGTCCTGCAAGGCCTGCGGATCGTTGATGCCGACATTGAAATCGCCGTCGGTGGCGATGATGACGCGGTTGACGGCGTTGCGGTTGAAATTTTGCTCGGCCAGCGAATAGGCCAGACGCAATCCCTCTCCGCCAGCGGTGGAGCCGCCGGCGCGCAAATTGTCGAGTGCGGCGAGAATGCGGGCGTGCTCATTGCCTGGCGTTGGTTCAAGCACTGCGCCCGCCGCGCCCGCGTAAACTGCGATCGACACGCGGTCGCGCGCGTTCAGCTGCTCGGCCAGCATGCGGAACCCCTTGAGCGCCAAGGGCAACCGGTTCTCTGGCGCCATCGAGCCCGACACGTCGATCAACAGCGTAAGATTGAGCGGCGGGCGCTCACGCGGCACGATATTGTAGCCCTGCAGGCCGATATGCACGAGGTGGCGGCCTTCCGCCCAAGGTGAAGGCGCCACCGCGACACTCGTCGAGAACGGCTGTTCTCGCGATGTCGGCAGCGGATAGTCGTAACGGAAATAGTTGATCAGCTCTTCGATGCGCACCGAATCGCGCGGCGGCAATTGGCCGTTGGAGAGGAAACGGCGCACGTTGGAATAGGAGGCGGTATCGACGTCGATGGAGAAGGTCGAAACCGGGGCCTCGGCGACGACGTGGATCGGATTGGGGGCGACATCCTCGTAGCGGTCGCGGTCGACAGGGCCGGGCATCGGCTGGGGCGGCAATTGTGCGACGGGTACGCCGTTTGCGCCCATGAGGCCGGAAACACGGCGGCCAGCGAAGCGCTCTTGGGCCGCTTGCGGCGATGCCGCGGCCGCCGGCGGATCGACGGCGACCGGCGCGGGGCTCGAAGAAGATGCGGCCAAGTCGGGTGGCGGAACCCGCTGCTCCGGCGGGGGTGGAGGCGGCGGCGGCCGGGGCGAGTCGTCCGTGCGCGTGCCGGTGACGACGATCTCGTCCTGGTTCTCGATGCTTTGCGTTGATTGCGCCGCGCAAGCGGCCAGCGTCAGCGCGCACAGAGCAAGGATCGCGCGCTGGAGCGTGTTCATAATCATGGGGCGTCCCTCCGAACCCGTCCGGACACGGTGTGCGTTGATGCCAGCGCTCCGAACCGGGCCAATCTGCGGCGCGGCGGTGGCGAAGTCGGCACACAAAGGCGTGTTTCACGGAAAGGTGTGGAGTGTGACTTGAACGGATGCCTAAGTGCTCCCCCCGCTTGCGGGGGAGCAGTCAGCGCGCATCAGCGCGATGACTGAGGGCTTTGGGATCGGCCTCCGAATAGGGCGCCGCCTTGGCGCCGTCGAACACATAATCCGTGGATAGATGGACGAGCGGTAGGCCCAAATCGGCGCATGCGCGCGCCAGCGCCGCGGGCCCGTCGCGGTTCAAGGCGAAAGCGGCGGCGGGCTCGCTCTCGGCCTGCTCGACCGCGGGATAGGCCGCCCATTGATGATGGCGTTCGCGCGCATTTCGCGCAGATTTCCCCGTATTTCAGCGATTTTCGCGAGGCCGAAGCGCTCGCGTCCGGCGGTTCCGGTCGCACGCCCGGAGGGCGGGAGAGCCGCGCAAGTTCGCTCGCGAGTCGCCGATGTCGAGGGTGCGGCGGGCACGGGGCTTGGCTCGAAAAATGCGGGGATAGTTCGCCATCAATCCAACAGCGCCGGAGCCGGCGCAAGATGGCGCCATGCCCGATCAATCCTCCCGCCTGCTTTTGCCCTATCTGCAATCCGGCCAGGCGCAGAAGCACGTCACCGTCAATGAGAGCCTGCTGCGTCTCGATGCGCTGGTGCAGCTTTCGGTCGTCTCGGCCACAATTGCCGCGCAGCCCGCCTCGCCCGCCGACGGCGACCTCTACATTTTACCCGCCGGCAAGACCGGAACGAACTGGGCGGCGATGGCCAATGGGGCGCTCGCTTATTACCGGGACGGGGCCTGGGAGCAGGTGACGCCGAACGAGGGCTTTCTCGCCTACGTCAAGGATACTGACCAGATACTGGCCTATTCGGGTTCGGCCTGGCTCAATCTGGCGGCGGGCCTCCGCGCCTCCGCCACCGACAAGATCCTCGGCCGCGTCTCCTCTGGCGCTGGCGCCATTGAGGAGATCACGTTCTCCGATTCCGCTCAGGCGCTGTGTGACGACGCTTCGTTTCAGGACATGTGCGCAACGTTGGGGACTTGGCGCGTGCTGGCGCGGGGCGGAGCGGGATGGTCGGTCACCGGCGCCCTGACCGAGACCACGCTGGCAAGCGTGACAGTCCCAGCGGGCGCCATGGGGCCGAATGGAGTGCTGCGCGTCACCTCGCTGTGGAAATACACCAACAGCGCCAACGCCAAGACGATGAAGGTGCAACTGGCGAGCGTCAATTTCGTCAATGTCAGCCCGACCACGAACAACAGCCTCCAAGTGATCACCACGATCTGGAACCGCAACGCCCAGAACAGCCAGGTCGGCCCCGGCTCTTCCGCAGGCGCCGATGGCTCCATGGGCACCGAGACCATCAACCCCATTACCGGCGCTGTAGACACCAGCGCCGCGCAAACGCTGTCGTTCAAGGCCACGCTCGCCAACACCGGGGAAACCATCACGCTGGAGAGCTATCTGGTGGAGCTGGCGTACGGGGCGTGAGCCCCGCGCAGCTTCAGATCCGCGCGCAACGGCTAACTGAACCCCAGCAGTGCGCGCAGCTGCTGGGAACTTCTGCCCGCCTCGCGCAGCGCCCGCAGCGCAAGCGCCGCGTTCCGCTTGGCCAAGCGCTTGCCGTCTTCGCCAAGGATCAAGCGGTGATGGCGATAGCGCGGCGCCGGCAATTCCAGGAGCCGCTGCAACAGGACGTGCAGATGCGCGGCTTCGCGCAAATCCTCGCCGCGGATCACATCGCTCACCCCTTGCAGCGCGTCGTCCCACACCGAGGCGAGGTGATAGGAGGTAGAAAACTCCTTCCGCGCCAGCACCGCGTCGCCGTGACGCTCGGGTACGGCCAGCACCGGCCCGGTTTCGTCCTCGAACTCGAGTTCAGCATAGGCCGGGCCCAAGGCAGCGCGCGCTTGGTCGAGCGAGAGCCGCCACGCAAAGGCTTCGCCGGCGTCGACGCGCGCGCGCTCCTCGGCGCTCGGTAATGGCGCGCCGATGAAGTTCTCGCCGCTCGCGCCGTGCGGAGCGGAAGCGATTGCCTCGGCGATGTCGCGCCGTGTGCGGAAGCAGCGATAGACCAGACCGCGATCGACCAGCTTCTGCAACGCCGCCGCGTACTCGCCCATGTGCTCGGACTGGCGCCGTACAGGCTGCTCCCACTCGAGGCCGAGCCAGGCAAGGTCCTCATAGATAGCCGCTTCGAACTCCGGCCTGCAGCGGCCGCGGTCGATGCCCTCAATGCGCAGCAGAAAGCGCCCGCCCGCCGCGCGCGCGGCTTCGTACGCGGTCAATGCCGAGAACGCGTGGCCCAGGTGCAAGAGCCCGGTGGGCGAGGGGGCAAAGCGGGTGGTGAAGGGCATGCGGTGTCCAGGCTATCGTTCGCGCATCGGACTCGCTAGCTAGGCGCCCATGACACTTTTCCTCGATGGCCCGCGCCTGCCGCCTGCGCGCGGGGGCAAGCCGGATGCGCTGATCGTGCTGCTGCACGGCTACGGCTCCAACGGCGCCGACCTCATCAGCCTCGCGCCTTATTGGCAGAAGGCGCTGCCCGGCGCGGCGTTCGTTTCGCCGAATGCGCTCGAGCCGGTTCCCCAGGCGCCGGGCGGCTACCAATGGTTTCCGATCACCAACATGGATCCGCGTTTGATGGAGCAGGGGGCCCGCCACGCCGCCCAATCGGTGGACCGCTTCCTCGACCGCGAATTGGAGCGCGCCGGGCTCGACGAAAGCCGGCTGGCGCTGGTGGGTTTCTCGCAGGGTACGATGATGTCGCTCTATGTCGGCCTGCGCCGGGCGCGGTCGCCGGCGGCGATCCTGGGCTATTCCGGCGTGCTGGTGGCGGCGCAGAAACTCAAGGAAGAGATGCGCAGCAAGCCGCCGATTCTGCTTGTCCATGGCGACCGCGACCCAATGATCCCGGTGCGCGCGATGTTCGACTCAGCCGAGGGCCTGGCGGCCGCTGGGCACGGCGCGCAATGGCACGTCTCCTTCGGGACGCCCCATTCCATAGCTCAGGATGGGCTCGATCTGGGCGGGGCGTTCCTGGCTACTTATTTGAAAAAGCAACGAATCATGTCGGCCACCTGAGGCTTCGCGGCCACGTCTCCGGCCCGTCACGAGGCTGTCGCGGCGAATCGGCTATATCGGTGCCGCGACCTGCTATAAGGAACGGACGAGGAGAAACGCCTTCAATCTGACCGTGATCGTCCCCGCTCTTGTTGCTTGGCCTTCTATTGGAAGCCGCCAGCGATGAACTCTGGCGCCCCCCTCGCGGGTTTTCCGGCGCTGGTGCTCAATGCCGATTTCCGGCCGCTTTCGTATTACCCACTGTCGCTGTGGCCGTGGCAGGAAGTGGTCAAGGCGGTGTTCCTTGAGCGCGTCGATGTCGTCGCCCATTACGACAAGCTGATCCACTCGCCGTCCCTGGAAATGCGCCTGCCTTCGGTGATTTCGCTGCGCGATTACGTGCGCCAGGACCGCCCGCCGGCCTTCACCCGCTTCAACGTGTTCCTGCGCGACGGTTTCGCCTGCCAATATTGCAGTTCGGGCGACGATCTCACCTTCGACCATCTGGTGCCGCGCTCGAAGGGCGGGCGGACCACCTGGGAGAACATCGTCACCGCGTGCGCGCCGTGCAATCTGCGCAAGGGCGGCAAGTTCGCGCGCCACGCTTCAATGCGTCCCTACCGCAAGCCGCGGCGACCGAGCATGCACGAGCTGCAGCACGTGGGCCGCCGCTTTCCTCCGCACCATCTGCATCAGAGCTGGATGGATTATTTGTACTGGGATGTGGAGTTGGAAGCGTAGCGCCATTATGGACCGCCGGCGTCCTCGCCGGCAACGCATGTGATTGGGAGCGCGGGGCTCCGCCCCGCATGCGCGCCGGGAGGCGCGCGCTCCAACTTGCAAGCACGGCGTTGCTTATGATCTCAGATCGCCGCGTCCAGCGTCTCGGTGAGGTACTCGAACAGCGCGGCCACTTCGGTGCTCCACACGTTCATGCCGCCTACGATGGCCGCGCCCATGAGCGAGGCGATCAAGGCGTACTCGATCGCGGTCGTGCCGCGCTTGTCGCGAAGGAAGCAAGCAAGCATTACGCCGCCTCGCGTGCAATCAGCCGCTCGACCAGCACAACATCCGCCGGCGGCATCGGGTAGTCTCGCAATTCGCGCGCGCGCACCCATGCGATTGCTTGGGCGGCGTCGGTATTGAGCTTGGGCTCGCCTTGCCATTTCGTGGCGAGATAAAGCGGCATCAGCAGGTGAAAGTCCGGATAGGCGTGCGAAGCGAACGCGAACGGATCGAGACAATCTGGTTCGACAGTCAAGTCCAGCTCCTCCTTCAACTCGCGCACCAAAGCTGCTTCCGGCGATTCCCCGGGCTCGACCTTGCCGCCTGGGAATTCCCACAGCCCGCCAAGCGCCTTATGCTGGGGACGCTGCGAGATCAGCACCCGCCCCTCGGTGTCAATCAACGCCGCCGCCGCCACCAAGAGCAGGGGGCGCGTCGAAGCAGGGTTATCGCGCATTTGCATGAATATGCCGTGTGTTCGGATGGTTAACGAGGAGGCAATGGGCAATAGGCAATGGGCGGTGGGCTGTTCTGACCGCCGGAAGTCCTGCGCGAAAGTGCGTACCTATTGCCTATCGCCCATTGCCTACCGCGCCTTAACCTCAATGCAATTTCAGCCGCGGCCTGATCACCGAATTGACATGGCCGATCACGATGAGCGCGAGGCCGCGCAGCCAGCCGTGGATCGCCAGCAGGTGCATCTGGTAGAGCGAAACGTAGACGAAGCGCGCGAGCCGTCCTTCGATGGCGAGCTTTCCGCCGATCAGACCGCCCATCAGCGAGCCGACGGTCGAATAGGTTGAAAGCGACACCAGCGAGCCGAAATCGCGGTACACGAAGTCTTGCGGCGCGCGGCCCTCGATCAACGCGCAGAGATTGGCGAAGGCGGTGTCGGCCATCTGGTGGGCGGCTTGCGCGCGCGGCGGTACAAGCCGCTCGCTGCCGGTCTGCGGACACGCGCAGCAATCGCCGATGGCGAAGATGGCGGCGTCGCGCGTGGTTTGGAGCGTCGGGCGCACCACGAGTTGATTGGCGGCATTGGTTTCGAGGCCGCCGATGTCGCGCAGGAATCCGCGCCCTTCACGCCCGCCGCCCACACCCGCAGATCGGCGGCGATGACCTCTCCCCCGGCGGTCGCGACCCCGCTTGCGGTTACTTCCGCCACCCGCGCGCCGGTCATCACCCGAACGCCGAGCGCCTCGAGTTCCTCGCGCGCGGCGTCGGCAAGTTTCTCTGGCAACGCCGGCAGAATGCGCGGGCCGGCTTCGATCAAGGTGATTTCGAGCCGGCTCTCGTCGAACACTTCGAGCCCGTAGTGGCGAAGGCCAGCGGCGGCGTTGTATAATTCCGCCGCCAGCTCAACACCGGTCGCTCCACCCCCGACAATGGCGACCCGCACATGCGCGTCACTCGCCGGGTTTTCACTCATCTGCCGCGATACCCGCAGGCATTGGTTGAGCAGTTTCAGGCGGAAGCGGTCGGCGTCTTCGCGGTCGTCGAGGAAGATGCAATTCTTGTCCGCGCCCGGGGTGGCGAAGGCATTGGTCACCGAGCCGACGGCGAGCACCAGATAATCGTATCGAATAGTTTGCCTGCCGATGATTTCCGCGCCTTCGTCGTCGAGCAGGGGGGCGATAACGACTTGTCGCGCGGCGCGGTCGATGCTCTCGAGCCGGCCCATGAAGAAACGATAGCCCCAGCGGTGACCATGGCTGCGATAGCCGACTTCATCGAGATTGGCGTCGAGCGAGCCGGCGGCCACTTCGTGCAACAGCGGCTTCCAGACATGCGTGCGGTGCGGCTCCACCAGGATGATGTCGAAATGCTTGCCGCCGGAAGCGCGCGCCGAGCTTGCGTACCAGTTCAAGCCCGCCAGCCCCGCCGCCGACCACCACGATTTGGGTTTTCCTGGTCACGCGCGGCCTTGTGGCGCCTCGGGACGGCAAAGCCAAGCAACTCAGCGCCGCGCCGAGAAATTGAACAATCCGTCCCAGGCCGCGTCCAGTCGCACAAGCGCTTCGGCGGGGGGAAGGGCGCTGTAGCTTTCACCCTCGCGCGCGACCAGCGCCATGCGCTCCAGTTTCGCCAGCGCGTCCTGGATATCGAAATTGATGTCCATCCCGAAACGCTCGCGCAGGAAGGATTCCGCGGCCCTGTCGATCTCGGCCTTGCTCAAGGACTTGTCGGCTTGGCGCAGCGCCCAATAAGCCAACAGGGCTTCCTTTGCGTCCTGCTCTTCGCCCGCGCCGATCAGCAGATCGATCACGCCGGCATTGTTGGCGAGATTGCGGAAGTAGATCGTGTCGGCCAATTGCTTCTGGTAGCGCAAGCTCTGCGCTTCGTATTTCAGCCGCTGGCGCATCACGAAGGCGCCGACCGCGACCAGCCCGGAGATCGCAGCCAGCGCGCGTTTCAGCTCGCTTTCCTCGATCGCGCCTTGAGCCCCGAAATAGGCAGCGATCACCGCGAAGATCACGGTCAGCGCCGGCCACAGATTGAGCAGCACCGGCGCGCCCGCGATCACAGCCGGGCCGGCCAGAAACACCTGGTCGCGCGGGCGCATGCTGGGGGTGGCGCCGGGATGGAGCGTGACCAGTTCGGCGGTGGCGACGCCGCGGAAGTGCTTCATCAGGCTGGCGCCCGGACGCATGCCGCGGCGCATGCGCGCCAGCGCGGCGCGTTCGCGCTTGGCGATTTCGCTCTCCGGCTTGAAGCTTACCACCACCACCACGTCGGCCAGCATACGCGCGTCGATGACGCGCCGGCGCAGGCCGAACCAGGATTTGCGCACGATCTGCTCGGTATGGCCGCCGCGGGCGAAATAGCGGATGCGCCGCAAGCCGGCCGAGGCAGGCTTGATGGAGAGGCCGGTCAGCACTTTGGTTGCTTCCAAGGTCTGCACGCTTCCTGGGTCGATCTCCTCGAAATTGGCGCGCGCCAGCGCCTCGCCGATCGCTTGTTCGAAGGCGTCGAGCGAGGCCTGACTCTCGTTTCGCCGTTGCGGCGGCGCGTCGGGGTCGAGGGGATCGTAGAGCGCCTTGAGCGCTTCCAGGCGCGCATGCGCTTCGTGGTGCAGCAGCGCATCCAGCAGCGTGCAGACATCGCCAACGGCTTGTGCTTCGGCGGGCGGCGATGCCGCGACGATCGCGCCGATCAGATCGGCCTTGCGCACGCCAATATAGCCGTCTTCCCCGCCGCGGGTCCCCTCAGGCATGTCGGGCAGGCTAGCCTAGGTCGCTCGCTGAGGCTATGCGGGAGACAGTCATTTTCGAGGGAGCGGGGCATGGGTCGGTTGATCGCGCTGGTCGCCGCTCTGTGGATGTGCGGGGCGCCCTTGGCGGGCGCGCAACGTGGCGATCCACTGGCGGTGCTCAACGGCCAGTTCGGCGTCGTGGGCTTGGCGCCTCCCCCGGGCGAGGCCGCCCAGCTTGCCAAGCTGATGGGCGATGCGCTGGCGGGGCTGCAGCCGCAGCGGCCGGGGCAGGTGGATGTCTATCTGATCGCGGCTTCGCTCTGGGGCGAGCCGGTGTTCGAGCGCGAAGCCAGCGCGGCGGCGGCGATCCTGATCCCACATCTCGGCGCGGAGGGGCGCGCCATTGTGCTGAGCGCCGGCGGGCAGGGCCAGCGCCTCTATCCCGCCGCGACGCCGGAGACCCTCTCCGCCGCCATCGGCCAAGTTGGCGCCTTGATGGATCCCAGCGAGGATCTCGCGGTGATCTTTCTCACTTCGCACGGCACGCCCAACGGCGCCATCGGCTTCAACGAGACCAACCGGTTTACCGCCAGCATGCGCCCGGTCCACATGCGCGATCTGCTGCGGCAGGCCAATATCCGCAACCGCGTGGTGATCGTCTCGGCCTGTTTCTCGGGCGCCTTCATCGCCCCGCTCATGGATGACGACACCATCGTGCTGGCCGCCTCCGCCTCGGACCGCTCCTCGTTCGGCTGCCGCCCGCAGAACGAGTGGACGTTCTTCGGCGACGCCTATTTCAATCGCGCGGTCCGCGGCGGCGCGGGTCTGGTTTCCGCGTTCGACCAGGCCAAGCGTCTGATTGAGCGCTGGGAGCGCGAGCAGAACCTCTCCCCGCCCTCCAATCCGCAACGCTACATCGGCGCCCGCGCGCAGGCGCTGCTGCAGCGCGTGGAAGCGCGCTAGCGATCCACTTCAAGCTATCGGAGCGCGGACGTTCGCCGGTTGGAGCGCGCGCCTCCTGGCGCGCTCTTTTTTCGGGTTGGCGAAAGCGAGCCTGTCGGCTCGCGGGCGCGCCGGGAGGCGCGCGCTCCGCCCTGGAGGGAGCGCGCGCCGGAGCGCCGGCGCCCCAAGCGGGCATGAGTGGCTGGCGCCTTTCCCCGCACGTGGGGGGAGGCGGTGGTGTTTCAGCCCGCGCGCAGGCGTCCGAACCTTCGTCCCGGCGGCACCCGGCACACGAACAAGCCTGGTCGCGCTTTGGCGTTGCGCGGCAGTGAGCGCCACACCCCACGCAGCGCCGCGAACGTGGTTTCATCCCAGGCGGCGACGACGACAACCTTGTCGGCCCTGGCCGCGAGTTCGGCGCCGCCTGCGGCGGCGGGCGGGCAGGACACCACCACCAGATCGTAGCCTTCGCGCAGGCTGGCGAGCAGGGCGGCGAAGCCGGGGGCTTCCGCGAGCGAGCGAAGCGGGCTCTTCGAAGCCAGCACGGGAATATAGGAGAGGCCGGTTTCCGGCTCCTGGCCGACGACTTCGCCCCAGGGCGTGGCGCCGGAGACCGCCTCCAGCACGCCCATGTCCGGCTCGATGCCCAATTCGTGCGTGAGCGCGCGGCGGTGCAAATCGCAATCTACAACGATCACACGCCGTCCTTGCTGGGCCGCGCTCGCGGCCGCGCACATCGCCGCCATCGCTGAGCCTTCATCGTCGGCGCTGGAGAGAAACGCCACCAAACTGTCGCGCGCGAACGCGCCTTGCAGGTCGCGGAAGGCGGTCGCGAATGGCGATGCGGGCAGGAAGGCGAGGCACCCGAGCGGGGTGCGCTGGTCGGGCGGCAGCTCGCGCAACGTCGCGCCGCTGAGTTCGGGGGCAGCGCCCAGCACCGTGAAGCTGCGTTGTTTGCCCAGGCGGGCGGCCGAAAAGATGGTCTCGCGCCCAAGCTCGCGCAGCGCGGCCAGCGCAAATCCAATGCAGGCGCCCACCCCGCTCCAGAACAATGCGGCATTGGCGTCCAAGCTGCGCTCGGCCAGCGCCAGCAGCAGCCCGAACGCCGCCACCGCCGCCGCCACGCCCAGAAACAGCCAGCCTTGCCGGCGCACGGCGCCGGTTATGCGCCGGCTCGCTTCCGCGCCGGGATTGTGGGGCTTGCGCGGCGCATAGACCGGCCCGGTCAAGGCCTGCCTTGCTCTGCCGCCGGGTCGCGGGAGGTTCAACCCTGTCATCTCTGGCCCACCTTCGGCCACCGAATCTAGTCTGCCAAAATGGCCAGAGTGCGCCAAGCCGGGGGCAGGGCGCGCTTGTTCCTGGCGTCGGCGCGGTTTACACCGCGCCCGACCAGCTAACGAGGAGCAGGGCAATGGCGCAGAGCGGCGCACAAGAAGTCGGCGGACACATGGAAATTCAGGACCAGCGGGACACCTTCCACGGCTTCCTGATCGGGACGCTCTGGACCTGCGCCCTGATCGCGCAGATCGTGGCGCTTGGAACCGTGGCGTTCGCCATGGGTTATGGCTGGTGGTCGGGCCTGCTGGCGTTCGTGGTCATCGGCGTGGCGGTGGCGCTTTTGTTTCGCATGTCGGGCGCTTTCTGGGCGGTGCAGATCGGCTTGTGGGTGCTGATGGCGATTGGCGGGGCCGTCGTCGGCGGCGTCTCCGGCATGGCGAGTTGATTCATTGCGCATAGCCATCCTCAAGGAGAGCGCGCCGAGCGAAACGCGGGTCGCGGCGACGCCGGACACGGTGAAGAAGATCGTCGCCGCTGGGCACGGCGTCGTGGTGCAGGCGGGGGCGGGCGTCAGCGCCAGCGTTCCGGACGGTTCGTTCAAGGCCGCCGGCGCCGAGATCGCCGCCGATGGCGCCATCACGAGCGCCGATCTGGTGCTGAAAGTGCGCCGCCCCACGCAAACGGAAATCGCGGCGATGAAGCCCGGCGCGGGGTTGGTTGCGCTGCTTGACCCGTATGGGGAGCGCGGCGGGATCGATGCGCTCGCCAAAGCCAAGATCGATGCGCTGGCGATGGAATTCATCCCCCGCATTTCGCGCGCGCAATCGATGGACGCGCTGTCAAGCCAGGCCAACCTCGCCGGCTATCGCGCCGTGATCGAGGCTGCCGCGCTCTATGGGCGCGCGTTTCCGATGATGATGACGGCGGCGGGCACCATCGCCGCCGCGCGCGTGTTCATCATGGGCGTGGGTGTGGCGGGCCTGCAGGCGATCGCGACGGCGCGGCGCCTTGGTGCGGTGGTCAGTGCGACAGACGTGCGCCCGGCGACGAAAGAACAAGTCGCTTCGCTTGGGGCCAAGTTCGTCGCCGTGGAGGACGAGGAATTCAAGCAGGCAGAAACCGCCGCCGGCTACGCCAAGCCGATGAGCGCGGAATATCAGGCCAAGCAAGCAGCGCTGGTAAGCGAGCATATCGCCAAGCAGGATATCGTCATAACCACGGCTTTGATCCCCGGCCGCGCGGCGCCGGTGCTGGTCACCGAAGCGCAAGCGAAATCGATGCGGCCGGGATCGGTGGTCGTCGATCTCGCGGTGGCGCAGGGCGGCAATTGCCCGCTCTCGAAGCCGGACGAATTGGTCGAGACCGGCGGCGTCAAGATCATGGGTTTCTCGAACTTGCCGGCGCGGCTGCCGGCGGATTCTTCCTCTCTCTACGCGCGCAACTTCCTTGCGCTCTTGCCGCTGCTGGCCGACAAGGAAACCAAAGCCTTCGCGCCGCATTGGGACGACGAGATCGTCCAAGGCGCCATGCTCTCGCGCGGCGGCGCGCTGGTGCATCCGCATTTTGCGCCGAAGAGCGCGGCATGAGGCGGGGCTTTCTTGGACCGCCGGCGTCCTCGCCGGCGAGAGCTTACGCCCTCACGCAGAAGAGCGCCGGCGAGACGCCGGCGGTCCAAGAATGAACGACGCCGATTTCGCCCGCCGCTATTACGAAGCGTGGAACAAGCGTGACCTTGAGGCCATCCTCGCGCTCTATGCCGAGGATATCGAGTTCTCCTCGCCCTACATTGCCGCGCTTGGTTTCTCGCCAGACGGGGTGATCCACGGCAAGCCCATGCTGCGCGCTTATTTCGAGAAAGCGCTCGAGCGCGCGCCGCGGCTCACCTTTACGCCGGAGGCGCTGTGCGTGGGCGCGCGCGGGCACACGCTCTTCTACCGCAATCATCGCGGCGAGCGCGCGGCGGAAACCCACGAGATGGACGGACTTGGCCTCGTCGTTCGCGCCGACGCGACCTATGCGACGGAGTAGCGACATGGGTGTTGTACGTTATGGACCGCCGGCATCCGGAGTTTGCTACCGCGCAGATGGCGGTGGGCTTGCAGTACCGCTGCCGGCGAGGACGCCGGCGGTCCATATTTGCTCGCTTGCCTTGGGCCTCGCGCTCCTTGCTACCCCCGCCTACCCTCAATCGCCGGAGGCCAGCCAGGCGCAGGATTTGACTAATTGCGCGGGCGCGGTGGCCGCGCTCGGGCGCTACGATGTGCTGACGTTCGCGGGCAACGAAAACAACGAATGGGGCGCGGTGCTGATGCGCATCATGGCGGCGATGAACCGCGAGCCCGGCGTCGAAGGCATGACCGGGCGTTACGCGGCCAGCGCCGCCAAGGGCTATTGGGCCGAGCGCCCGCGCGCCGAGCAGGAAGCGCAGGCGCAAAGCTGCCGCGAACGCTTCGGGAGTAATTGAGATGAGCGAAGTCGATCCATTCGTGTTCTACTTGGCGATTTTCGTGTTGGCGATTTTCGTCGGCTATTACGTGGTGTGGTCGGTGACGCCGGCGCTGCACACGCCGCTCATGGCGGTCACCAACGCGATCTCCTCGGTGATCATTGTCGGCGCGCTGATCGCGGCCGCGGCGAATGCGGGGCTGGGTGGGGGCTGGACCGCGAAAGGCGCGGGCGCGCTCGCGGTTGCGCTAGCCAGCGTCAATATTTTCGGCGGCTTCCTGGTCACCCAGCGCATGCTGGCGATGTACAAGAAGAAAGAGAAGAAGTGAGGGTGAGCGCGGTCTTAACCTTCTCCCTTGCGGAGAAGGTGGCCGCGGAGCGGCCGGATGAGGGGCGCTCCGACAAGCAGGCGCCTGGGCGTTTGCACGCCCCCCCTGACCCCCTCCCCGCC